>JBDSUW010000096.1:0-17059 GCA_039927535.1 Chitinophagaceae bacterium
CTTCAAAAAGTTGTTTTTGATTTTGTTAAAATGATTTGATTGCCGATATTCACTTTCTGAAAGTTTAATATGAAATATATTCTTTTCTTTTTTTTAACAATGCAACTGTTGATTCTAAATGGACAAGAACAATATTTAGTTGTTGGCACTTACGATTCTCCGAAGAGTGAAGGAATCTATGTTTACAAATTCAATACGGAAACTGGTACAGCAAAAGAAGTAAGTCATATCAAAACGCCAAATCCTTCTTTCATTGCAATTTCGCCTGATGAGAAATTTGTTTATGCTGTAGCAGAAACAGCACCGCAGGATGGAAAAGGTGGCGACATCGCCGCATTCTCCTTTAACAAAGAGACCGGCATTCTTACATTTATTAATAAACAACATTCTGGCGGAGATCATCCTTGCCATGTAGAAATTGACAAAACAGGGAAATGGGTTTTTGCCTCTAATTATACAAGTGGAAGCTTATCTGTGCTACCCATAAATGCAGATGGCAGTCTTGGTGAAGCCGTTTCTTTTCAACACACTGGTAACGGGCCAAACGAACAAAGACAAAAAGGGCCGCATGTACATGGAGCTATAATATCTCCCGACAATAAAACGCTGTTTGTAACAGATCTTGGTATTGACAAAGTTGTACTATACGATTTTGATCCATCATCCGGGAAACTATCTTCATCAAAAAAACCGTTCATTCAATCGGAACCAGGTTCGGGACCAAGATTATTTACTTTTCATCCTGAAAACAGATTTGCTTACACTGTCGAAGAACTTTCAGGCACCGTTGTTCTTTATAAACATAAAAAAGGGAAACTAAAAACAAAGCAACGTGTAAGCACAATGCCAGAAGATGACAAACGGTTTCCGGGCAGTGGAGACATTCATGTATCTCCAGATGGAAAGTTCTTGTATGCAAGCAATCGTGGCGATGTAAATAATATCGCCCTATTCAGCATCAATAAAAAAAACGGGCAGCTAAGCAAAATCGGGTATCAATCTACTTTGGGTAAGGCACCCAGAAATTTCAACTTTGACCCTACAGGTAATTTCTTGCTTGTGGGCAATCAAAACAGTGATGAAATAGTAATCTTTAAAAGAGATATTGAAACGGGTTTGCTTACTGACGCTGGAAACAGAATAGCTACAGGCAAGCCAGTTTGTATTAAATGGATTTCAACTGCTGGAAATTAATTCTTGTAAAGCAGCGAAGATGAAAATACCCCACTTTTCTTCTGCTCAGAAATGAACCATAATTTTTTTTAATTATAAATAACTAAAGGGTTATTTGTAACAGGATTATTAATAATTGTTGATTTTACATTAAACACTTCTTCTATCAAATCCTCCGTAAGAATCTCTTTTGGCTTTCCATGAGTAACCAAACCACCTTCTTTTAGGAAAATAAGTTTATCTGCAAATTGAACGGCCAAATTAATGTCATGCATTACTGCGATTAAAACAGTGTCATTTTTAGTAAACTCTTTAGCAATTTGTAAAAATTCCTGCTGATAATTTATATCGAGACTAGTTAGTGGTTCATCCAAGAATAAATACCGGAATCCATCTGCTGGTTTTTCCCATATCTGCGCCAGCACTCTGGCATATTGCACCCGTTGCTTTTCACCACCACTTAGCGTTAAATAATTTCTTTCTTTAAAGGATTCAAGGTTCATCCTGCTTATTACTTCACTACAAATAGTCTCATCTTTTTTACCTGGATTAAAATCAAAATGAGGATACCTTCCCATCATTACCACTTCATCAACATTAAGCGGAAAACTTAATTCGGGCTGCTGGCTCATTACGGCTCTGCCTTTTGCCAATATTTCTTTTTTAATTGATTCAATTTTCGTTCCGGCATATAAAACAGTTCCTGAAAAGTCATTTATTTCGCCGCTGAATATCTTCAGGAAGGTAGACTTGCCTGAGCCGTTAGGTCCCAATATCATATTAAATTCTCCGGGTAAGAAATTGACTGATATATCATCCAGAATTTGTTTCTTACCTACACTGTAACTTATATTTTCTGTTTTAAGCATTATACCCTCCTTTCCGTTGCAGCACATTCGATTTTTTCAAGAGTAAAATAAAAATCGGTGCTCCAACTAATGATGTGATAATGCCAATGGGTATTTCTGCCGGGGCCAGTAATAATCTTGCTCCCATATCTGCAAATGTTAATAACAATGCGCCGGTAATCATAGATGCAGGCAGCAATTTTTTATTATCGCTTCCAATTAATAAACGCATTACATGCGGAACAATAAGACCCATAAAACTAATAACACCAACAAAAGCTGTAGCAACAGATACCATTGCGGTTGTTAAAATCATCACTCTTCTTTTTAGTCTATTGGTATCCACACCAAGATATGTTGCTTCTTCCTCGCCCAATAACAATGCATTCAATTGTTTTGAATAGCGAAGTGATACAATAAAAATAACTGCAGCTACACTTCCAACTATAAAAACATGCAGCCATGATGCTCCGGAAAAAGTGCCAAGATTCCAGAAAGTAATACTTCTTGCCTGCGGATCTCTTGCGATGTAACTCATAAAACCAGTTCCACTTAAGCCAATAGCATTTACGGCGATACCAACTAATAACAACGACATAATAGAAACTCGTTTTGCATTCTTTGCTAATGAATACACTAAAAAAGTCGCTATTAATCCACCGGCAAATGCAAATAATGGGACTAATAATGGGCCTGCAAGACTTTTCACTTCTGGACTCATCTTAGCAGCCATTACAAAAACAAATGATGCACCAAACGCTGCGCCGGCACTTGTTCCTACCAGGCCGGGTTCTACGATAGGGTTTCTAAAAAGACCTTGCATTAAAACTCCTGACACAGCTAATATGGCTCCGGTGATGGCACAAAGTAATACTCTGGGTAATCGCAATTGCAAAAAAACAGCTTCATGTATATTACCAGGTTTCTTGTTTTGAAAGAAATGTTGAATTGCACCGAGCATATTCTCTCCAGAAATGGAGACTGCTCCAAAAGCAATTGCAAACACCAGTGATACTATGAGTAACACCAATAATACCGGAAAACAAAGTTTATTTTTTCGCAACATTGGCAGTCGGATGAATAAGGTTCATTAATTTAATTGCATTCTCTCCGGTTCGTGGTCCAAAATAAACGAGGTCATGTTCTTCAAAACGAAGGATACGTTTATTTTTTGCAGCATTCGTTAATGACACTCCTGGAACATCCGTAATAAACTTATCCATCCCTCCCATTTGGTCGTATCCAAAATCAGTCGCAATAATAATATCCGGATTTGCTTCGGCAACAGCTTCCGCACTGATCTGTCTTGCTCCTTTTGCATCATAATGAGCTGTCTTGCCACCAGCCAATGCAATCATTTTATCTCCAACACCACCACGGCCACTCATTACAAAATAAACATTGTTGGCACGGCCAAAATGAATGATCATTACAGTAGGTGTATCTTTTAGATTCAATGCTTTCAGTTTTTCAAAAGCAGTTGCAATATCTGCATCCATTTTACTAACGATTGAATCTGCTTTATGCTCTTCACCAAAAAAATTACCCAATTCTTTCAATAATAACTTAGCACTATCTATTGTATTAGCTCCATCAAAAACCTTTATGTTTAATCCAACTTTTTCAAGTTGGGGTAACACATTGGCCGGACCAATATCATTGCTATGAATAACAAGATCAGGCTCCATTGCAATAATGCTTTCCGGACTCAATGCCCTATGGTAACCAACAGTCTTCAACAATTTGGCACTGTCGGGGTAAGTGCTGCTTAGATCGCAGGCAACTATATCATGGCCCTTACCAAGTGCAAATAACATTTCAGTTAAATGTTTGGAAAGACAAACGATACGCATGTCTTTTTTCCCATCTTTTTCTTTATTTCCAAATCTGCCACAACTGGTAAGTAGCATTAATAATGGCAATATTGCTAGTAATAATTTTTTCATACATGAAATTTATAACCTAAAGAGACCGCCCAAAAGTCGTCATTGCAAACAAAGTGCAGCCCGCCCGGATGACCGGTTCGGACGGGCAATCTTAATACACATTGATTCATCTTTAACAGATTTGGTTCCCGAAAAAAATCGGCACAGGTTATTTCTTCTTCGTAATGACGATTGTCGACTTTTGAGACAGCCTCTCATTAGCTCATCTTAAAAAATATAATTCAGTTTCAACGTTGCAAAATAATTTGCTTTTTTTGGACCTGCTACATATGCATCGGGCAACTGATTAACAAATATCATAATCGGATATTTTGTACCGGTGATATTATTTACACCAAAACTCAGATCCATATCAAAATGTGATGAAATTCTTTTTCTAAATCCCAACTTTGCATTTAGTAAATTATAACTTGTTGTATACAATGTATCAGGAGAAGTTACCGGCATTTTGTCTCTGTACAGATGATTCATGTTTCCATACAAACCACATTTAGTATCAACATCTATTCCCACAGCAGCCACTATTTTCGAAACACCAGCAACAGGTGATCCAGAGAAATCGTAGGACTTCTGATTTGCAGTTGTTGTTCCTGTCATGAATTTATAATTCTCATATTTGAAATCAGAGTAAGTAAAATTGAAAACCGGTGCAATTGAAGTAAAGAAACCATCCTTATTATTTTTTACATTGTACTTCACAAATGCTTCCACCCCTTTATGATCCTGCTTGCCACCATTCACTACATAAGAATAAAGTGTAGCGGTATTATTTGGATTAGGCACCGCTATATTTGTCATCTTATTGGTAAAAGAAGTATGGAATACTGCAAGCTGATAAGTTAATTTGTTATTTAGTAAAGAACCTTTAGTTCCCACCTCAACTTGTTGGCCTTTTTCTGGTTTTAATGAACTGTTTACTTTACTGGAGGCAGGTACGGCCGGTGAAGTTACTGCCGGTGTTACCACATAAAAGTAAGAACTTACAGGAGCCTTATAGGCTGTGCTGTATGAAGCATACACTGAAATTTTAGAACTAATCACTTTGTTGATTGCAAAATGCGGTGATACCATTCCTTTGTATGTTGTATCATAATGTGATGGCATTGTTGCAGTAGCTGCATTAAAACGATCATCCAGTTTTATTATCATGTTGCTAAGACCGACACCTGCAGTAAAAGAAAGATCATGAGGAAATGCCAATGTCCATTCTGTAAACAAAGAAGTAGTGGCACTAACTGTTGCATTATTTGAAGTAGCAAGATTTATGACGTAATATGGACGACCAACAACCCATGGGTTAGAACCGGTTGTTAGGTTATCAAGTGGATTGATCTTCATATTATAGCCAATCGTCTGCGCATTCTGCCGCTGTGTTTCTACTCCACTAATTCCGCTGAGTACTGTTCCTCCTTGCATACTAAACTTTGTGGCTAACGAAGAACGAATGCCAAGATTGGTAGAGGATTTGTCCGTCCAGCCTCCGGCAGAACTTACATTACTATTAAAACTTGTTCCAAAGACAGTTGTTGTGTTGGCAATATTTTTATTAAAAGTATAAGTATGCCCTAAACCTGCTCTTAGTGTGAAAACTTCACTATGACCATTGTTTCTGATATAAGCGATGTTACCCGAAAAATCATCGTTGTTATATTGATCGGGAGTCAATTCACCGCTTCTCTCATCATAGCTGTTGCTATATCCGAAGTAAGTCATCACCGTTTGTTTTACATTGGGCTGAAAATTGCCCCATACATTTACAAAATTCTTTTTTGAGCTATTGTGAATAGTAAATCCGTCTGATTTCTGATGACCATAATTTACAAGTAAGGATGATTTGTCAGTAGCATGCTGAAAATGTGTAGTGAATCGTTGCAGACCATAATTTCCAACCAATACTTCCTGTCCAATAGATGTACCCTTTCCTGGTTTTACAGTTTCAAGATTTACAACACCTGCAATTGCAAGACCATATAGAGTACCTGCCGGGCCTTTTACTACTTCTACATTTCCTATAGAACCAAAATCAATATCATCCATTACCGTAATTCCTTCAGCATCTGTAACAGGAATTCCATTCAAATAAACCTTATAACCTTGCCCATCAAAATTGCTACTGATGCCTCTTGTTCCTCTTGAACCATTTCCATAACCTCGTATATTAAATTGCTGACCTGATGAAACAGCTCTTCTGTTCATCGTAACACCGGGAACATTGCTGTTAATAGCATCATCCAAGAATAAACCATTGCCTCTATTAAGTTCTGTAGTACTCAGTTTAGTAATAGAAGATGGTTGATACAATAAAGACTTATTCTGATTAGATGTAGCGGTGATTTCTACATTATCCAATGTATTACCAGCAACAGCAAGTTCAATACTTAATTCATCATTACAGTTTACTGTCCTTTTTTGTGTTTCATACCCAACAAATGAAACTGAAATGCTAACAAATGAACTACAATTAAATGAAAACATCCCGTCTTTATCAGAGTTGGCAATATCCTTTCCACCCATCGTTACTGTAGCACCTGAAAGTGGACTTTTACTGGTGGCGTCAACTATCTTTCCTTTTATAGTTTGTGCCTTTGTAAATAATACGCATATAAAACAAGCAGCGAATAATATAATTCGTTTCATAATATTTTAATTTTGAATAAATAATTACACAGTACTACTATCAAAATTGAAGCAGTATGTGAAGCCTTGATTGCAATAAAAAAACACTAAACGAATTGGGGAGGAGGAGTTATTACTTCCCTTTTGTTGAATAAAAGAGAAGGGGTTAGTGTAAACCACTTAATTCTATCTTGCAGCAATGACAAATTTTTATCGGCTATTGATATTTGAGTGTAAAATGTACTGATTAGCTTTACAATTAGAGAGGTCCTTTTTTTTGATGATCCGGCAAAATCATCTTTAGTCATTTTTCTATAGTTATCGACGAGAGCTGTTTCCTTTTTGTCACTAACGCAACGGATATACATTTTCCCATTTTCAATCCTCTTATCAATCACATCATACATCTCGCCTCGAAAACTAAATTCATGATCATTTTCCCATGTGGGCATTTCATGTCCATCGGCAAGAGAGAAAACAAACTCTTCTGCATTGTCGTCTTTTATGCGTTGACGGATTGCTATTTTTGCAGACTTTCTTAAATTCCGCTGCTGGTAATGAAAATAGATATGATATCCCCTTAATTGAACAGAGAAGCTAATAAGTAAGAATATAGCGAAGAATTGTCTCACAGCAAGTTATTAGTAACTAGTAAAATTAGGGTTTTTAATATCTACATGTTCAGCGTGGATTACTTTTATCATACTTCGACAATTTCTCAGCCATCTTCGCTTTGGACTTATTAAACACATTTCGTCCTTTGTCAATTCCTGAACGTAGTTTTTTCTGATCATCTTCAGGAAGATGGATAAAATCGAAGCACTCGTTACTACAAGTACCTTCCATTTTGGTTGTACACTCCCCGCATTGTATAAATAACAGATGACAGGCATCATTCAGACAGTTTACATGAGTATCTGCCGGTTTGCCACATTGATGACATTTTGCAATGATCTCCTCCGTTACCCTTTCTCCCAATCGCTGATCAAACACAAAATTCTTTCCATGAAATTTATTCGGTAACCCTTTTTCTTTTGCCTGGTTTACATAATTTATTATCCCGCCTTCAAGATGAAATACATTTTTGAAACCCTGATGCTTCATGTAAGCAGAAGCCTTTTCACAACGAATGCCCCCGGTGCAATACATAATAATGTTCTTTTCTTTATCGGTCTTCATCATGTCAACCGCCATTGGTAACTGCTCCCGGAAAGTATCACTTGGCACTTCCATTGCATTTTCAAAATGACCTACTTCATATTCATAATGATTACGCATATCTATAACCACAGTATCAGCTTCATTTGTAAGCTTATTGAATTCTTCGGCATTTACATACTTGCCACTGTTGGCCATATCAAAATCAGGATCGGATATTCCGTCTGCGACTATTTTATTTCGAACTTTCACATCCAGCACATAAAAACTTTTACCCCGTCCAACTGTATTATTTTTTTGACTTGCATTTGGAAAGGCCGGGCAGGCGTCATCATCTACTGCTACATTAAGTCGGAGACCATTGAGCGGTTCATTTGAATATAGATATGAACGTAACATTTCAAAATTTTCCTTCGGAACACTTATTTGCGCATTTATGCCTTCATGAGCCAGATAAATTCTACCAAGCACATCCAGTGTTTTCAGCTCCTTATATATTTGATTGCGAAAAAGTTCAGGTTCTTCAATTCTGAAATAGCAATAGAATGAAATAGTAATTCGTGGAATGGGATCATTAAGAATCTTTTCCTTTAACTCCTTGCGGGAAATTCGATTGTGTAGTTGAGCCATGATGTTTAAATTTTATCCAGCCTAAAGCTGAACCCAATTTCAGGTTGGGCAAAATTTGTAAAGCATAGCAAAGATAAGCGAAGAATTAAAAACTATGGCCAGTCGTCTCCTCTCCTTCCACCCAATCTGGTGAGGCCTATCCGGAAACCATTTTGCCAGCGTCTGCCATCGAGATATGATTGGACAAAATCTACACGGAGTTGTTTGAAAATATTATCAAGTCCCACAAACAATTCATAATAGTTACTTGAATTATTGATATGAAATCCATTTCCACCAGTAACCAAATAAAGATTCAGTTTTCTGAAACCCGGAATTTTATTAGTGAGAAACCCTTTTAAGTTGTATTCGATATGCGCCAGGGAATAAAAATTAGCTGTGTTGCTGAACTGGTAGATTGGCAAAAGTTGAAAACTGTTCAGGTATTCTGTAGCCAATATTGAAATGTTTCCATTGAAATGGTTATAATCCGGTAAGTCAACTTTTTTATTGCTGAAAAATCCACCTACTCCAATACGATAATTTAAAACACCCTTCAGTTTTAAATTAACATCATCCTTCACATTAAATTTCCATTTACTGAAATCAGCATCGCTGCCCAATATCTTTTTATGCCCCTTTATAAACTGTATTGACATAAGCGGATATTTTGAACCCACACTTATTTTTCTGTCCGGCAATTCAATATACTTTACTCCCGGTTGCCAGCTTAACCCAATCAATGTTACAAAAGACTGTTGTCGTTTTATGTTTTCTGTTGCAATCTCGAAAGGATAATTTGGAGTGTACTCCCTGTTATCTTTATTATTCCAGGTATAATCAGTCAGGTTATTTAAAGGCGATCTGTCCTGGTATTGAAATCCGGCAACAAAAGAAAATCCGTCTCCCACATTTTTTCGATAGCTACCTCTTAAATATGAAGCCTCATAACTTTTAATACGGTTCTCCTCGCTTAGTAAACTACTGATGGTATTGCCCCGTTCCCCAATCGGGCTGTTGTTATTGAATTGAAAAACTCTTTTTCCTCCTGATAAACTTATTGATGAAGCATACTTTTTCCCATACACATAATTCAAAGTAAGATTAGGATTGAAATGTTTGTTCAAAAATCCATAGCGAAAATTGGGTTCTACTGAAATTTGTTTTCTGCCAAACGAAGTGGTATCCAGTTTCTTTGTCCATTTAAATCCCGTATTTAGTACCAAACCTTCTGCCGGATTAAAATTAGCCTCCTCAATTAATGGAGGAATACTAACTGAAATTCTTTTTCCTTCTTTTGTAAACGTTTGCCCCAATAGTAAAACACCGGCAAGAGTAAACTTATTTCTTCTTTTATCCAGAGAATCAAGATAGGCTGGATCTTTCTTTAACTGTTCGAGGCTGTCTTTTTTCTTGTAATCACTTACCTCATCCGTCAACAATGGTATGGGTCTGTTTTTCTCCCAATATTCATTGTTTCTTTTATTCGAACTGTCGGTGTATTTTAAAATTGTATTAGTAAAAGTCTTTTTAGTAAATGATGGATCGACATTGATATCTGAGTAAATGTTTACAAAACTTCCGTAAGCATCAAACCCAAAAATTTTGATGGAAGGATAAATAATCTGACTACTGATAAACCAGGTGTCCTTATCCAGAGGGATGTACAATTGCTCAATACGCAGTGTATCTAAAATCTCCATCTGCGATTGTTTGGTTAATTCCAATTGTACAGAATGAATTCTCCAAACATCTTCTACAATATTTATATAGCCACTAAACAACGGTTCGTATTTACGCTTTGGAGTTACTTTTATACGGCTGATAAGATTATTGTCTTCAAAAAAACTTCCCTCAAACTTATAGCGATAATAATTCAACGCATTTTCGGAGATAGGAGAAATAAAGCCTCTTGGATTCAGATTAGTGCCAATAGAAATATTATTCTCATAGAAAGAAAAAAATTCGGGAGCACTTAATCCATAACCATCGCTTTGACCGCTCACTTTAGAAGAAAGCACTTCCACTTTTACTTTATCTGGCGGACGGGATGAATATTTTGAGATCGTTTCAGACAGGTAAAGCATTTTCCGTTTACTAGTATCGCCATCTTCAAAATCAACAGTTCTTCCTAATATTTTGTTGGGATAATTTCTGACCCGCAGCTGTCCCTTTGTATAAACCATACATTCAAAAGCTTCAGGCTGATTCAAATAATAAGTTCGCTTCTTTATAGTATTCCTAATAATCTGGTAAGCAGGATCTTCTCCGTTTCTCAAAACAACTTCTCCTAAAACAATTTCCTGTACTTTCAAAATGAAATTAATTTCCTTGTCATCATTATCTATAGTGATAGATATTTCTTCCTTTTTATATCCTACATACTGACAAGCCAGTGTGTATTTACCCGGTGCTAACTTAAAAGTATATTCTCCTTCACTATTTGCATTGGTTCCTTTGCCCGTATTTTTTACAAACACTGATGCATAAGGCAACGGGTTCCCTTCGCTATCTGTTATAATACCTTTCACTTTTTGGGAAAAAGAAACAAGGAAAGAAAAAAGCAATAAAAATGTGAGTAAAAATTTTATCATAATAAACAGATGCGGGAAGATAGCATCATTCAACTATCTAAAAGATATACGGCAATACGTTTGGAAAAGTTTTAACGAACAGGTTTAGTTGAACGAAGAAGGCTACCGGTCAATGCGGCCATTCCTGCTACTAAACCACCCACCATACCTGTTGCCAAAATCAGATAAAGAGTATTGCCTCCCAGTGGTAATACATTCGCAATCTTTGCAGACAACACTCCATTATTTTTCATATCAATCCACCATGCAAGCCCGGCCCATAATAATAACAAACCAAGAAAGCCTGCTAAAAAAGCTTTGCCTGCTTTTTGATGAACCAAAATAGCTACCAATAATGAAGTAATTGCAAATCCCCACCACGGAGAAAAAGATAACAGACCTGCAATAAAAGCTAACACAGCAGTAAGAATTGTTGACACTAAAAATTTCATATATTTTTTTTATCAGAATTAAATTTCAACCATCAATCAATATTTGTTCTCTATTGATTATGACATATTGCACATTGCCTATTGCCGATTGTCCTTTCTCCCTCTATCCCTTTTTAAATTTCATCGTCCACTTAATATTCTTATCCATCCTATCACCTTCTCTCATAAACCAAAGCTTGTTGTATTTTCCGGCTACCCAATTATCAATATAGTCATCATAAAATTTACTACCGGGGTTTCCACTTTGTCCGCCGGGATAAACACCATAGGCTTCTGTTGGTGTACTCATTTGCACAACCATTCGCCAGCTAGGGCCATGACTCTGTGTAACAGCATTAATTATATTATTATTACCTCCAACGTTCAAGCCCTTTCTTGCAAAAGCTGGCAATGCATCTTTCAATAAATGATAGACAGTAGGATTTTTGAATTTTGTCCATTCTAATTTTCCTGCTGCTTCTGCTTTTGTTAAATCAATTGATGCATTTTTTAAAGCTGTAGTTACAACATCATATAATGTTTCTACTTGAGGAGTATTTATATCATCAATAAATTTAAACGCAGTATCTCTTTTCAACCATTCCATTGTAGTTTCTTCACTGGGCCAAGGCAACATTGGTTTCACTTTTGTCAAATCATCTTTCCAGATTCCGACTTCAAGTTTATCGTACCAGCATTGATATACAGTTTGCCCTTTTGAATCTGGTGAAGCCATTAAATCCCATTTCTTAAAAATGTCTATATATTTTTTCTCCGTTGCAGTAAGTTCTGCTTCTCTTACAAACCCTAATAAAATACTTTTAGCATCTTCTGCCAATGTATTAAAATAGTTGTTCTGCAATTTCATCATATCATCCGGAGTAATATTATTCATCCCACTCAGATAATGTTCAATAGTAACGCCTCTTTCTGTAATATAACTTCCAGGAATAAAATAAGGATACGTAGAATCAACAGGCCGCTGATTAGCACTTTCTAAATAACCTCTTGCCGGGTTTTTACTGTGTGGATTTTCGGCCTGCGGAATAAATCCCTGCCACATAAAGCTGCTGTCTTCTCCCGGCATTACATACAAACCTTGCCTATCCCAACGAGCAGGAAATTTCCCTTGTTGCCAGATGGCAATATCTCCTGATTTAGAGGCAAACACAAAATTCTGTCCGGGAGAATCAAATGTTCTTATCGCTTCTTCATAGTCGTTATAATTTTCCGCTCTGTTCAATTTATAGAAAGTCATCCCTTCATTGCTTGGGTCATGTGCCGTCCAACGAACTGCAAGATTTCTGTTGCCTCGTAAAGTGTCCTGAAAACTTTTATCAAACATTACCGGACCAAATACAGTGTAAGCAACTGTATCCAAAACATTTGTACCACCTTTTACCTTGATTGTTTCAACTCTCAAGTCTGATTTCTTCCACTCGCCATTAAACCAATATTCGGCTTTTGTTTTATCGTCTTTGAATTTTATTTCATAATAATCCTTTACATCTCTTTGTGCATTCGTAACACCCCAAGCTATGCTATCATTAAATCCGATAATTATAAACGGACTTCCGGGCAGAGAAACACCATACGTATTACTTGATGGAGTTTGCAATTGCATTTCGTACCAGATAGATGGCAACGACAATTCCAAATGCGGATCATTACTTAAAATAGGAACACCGCTTTTTGTTTTACTACCTGCAACCACCCAATTGTTACTTCCGTTATTAATATCTGGTTTTGAAATTTCTATAGCACTAACTGTTTTTTTATTATCAAAATACAGTGAATCAGCAACGGCAGGCTTTAAAGGTACTATCCCGGGTTTATCAAACACTGTACCTTTTGGTACTATCGGCATCAGTGAATCAGGCACCTGTGGATATAATTTTTTTAGCTCATCAGGAATAAAAACAGATTTTGCATTTGTATATGCTAAATCATTTTCCGTGCCGGATGATAACATTTTTGCCATCATCTTTAATAATAATGCAGTTCTAAGGCTTGTCCACTTCTCTGGTTTAAAATTAAGCAGTTTATATTCTAATGGCAGGTTGCTTTCTTTTAAAGTGCCTATATATGCATTAACTCCATTAGTATATGAATCAAATAGTTTTTTACCAGCAGGGTCTTTATCAATCTCCTTCATTGCATTCTCTGCGGCAAACTTCATCCCCAGCCTTCTTTGTTCCTTATCATAATTAATAGCTTTGGCACCAGCTATCTCACTGGCTCTTCCTTCTGCCGCTTTTGTTTGCAAATCCATCTGAAATAAACGGAACTTTGCATGCAAATAACCTTGAATAAAATAAAGGTCTTCATCATTCTCTGCAAATACATGCGGCACTAAGCGATCATCAAAATATACATCTGCTTTTCCTTTTAAATTAGCAAAGGAAAGGTCAGCATCAAAATTTTGCGAAGCCGGTTCAGCATTTTGCCAAAAACCATATTGCGGGTGCAGAAATTTTCCCATGGGTGGAATGGAACCCCATTGCTTATTCAATGCAAAAATTAAAGCAGATGTAACAACGGTAGAAATAATGAAAGGAGCTACTCGCATAATTTATAATATAATGGGGAAAGATATTAAAGATGAATGAAACAAATCAGGAAAACTTTGCCAATCAAACATTGCTTAATTCAAATCTCTTTTGGTGTGCATCTCTTTTTTGATTATATTACCAATGCTACAGTTTCCATAATACCTCATCTGAAATCTGGAAATGCAAAGTGGAAATCAATTTATTAATTCTCAAAAAAAAGATTTTATGACAAAGAATTCAAAACTTGCTTTAGGAATATTAGGTGCGATAGCTGCTGGTGTAGCAATCGGAATGTTGCTTGCCCCTGAAAAAGGAAAAGACATGCGTAAGAAACTTAAAAAGACTGCGAATAAGTGGAGCGACGAAATGACTCATTTATTTGAAAAAGGGAAGGAAAAATTATCTAAGTCGGAGCTGAGGAATAAGGTAGAAATGATGAAAGATTCCTTGAGCTAAAATTTATCTAAAGGGATTTGAATAGTATTGCAGCACAAACTTGTTTGTTTTAACAAGTAAAGAAAATATTCCGAGAACAAGCCTTGCGGAATACGACTTTACTTGCAAGCGATACTATTAAAATCCCATTTTCTATAGAAAATAAATGCTATACAAAATTCTCATCTTTACTTTCCCCTTCTTTTCCTAACTTCATAATTCCCTTTAAAAGGAATTAAAACAAATAACTATGGTAATATTAATTGTAGTTGGCATCCTTGTACTTATTGTAATATGGGTAATCAGCCTTTATAACGGATTGGTTCGTTTACGAAACAGACGTCAGAACGCATTCGCTGATATTGATGTTCAACTCAGGCAGCGGCATGACCTTATACCTCAATTGGTGGAAACTGTGAAAGGTTATGCTTCGCATGAAAAAGAATTGCTGTTGAAAGTAACTGAAGCCAGAACAGCGGCTATGGCTGCCACAACGATTGATGGAAAGATTGCAGCAGAACAACAGTTAACAACAGCATTGCAAGGATTAAAAGTACAGGTAGAAGCATATCCAGATCTGAAAGCCAACCAAAACTTTTTGCAGTTGCAGGAAGAATTAAGTGATATTGAAAATAAACTTGCAGCAGTAAGACGTTTCTTTAACGGAGCTACCACGGAATACAACAATGCTGTTGAAGCTTTCCCGGGAAATCTTATCGCCAGAAACTTTGGCTTTAAAAGAGAAGTTATGTTTGATCTGGGAGAAGATACCAGGAAGCAGATGGATGAACCACCGAAGATTCAATTTTAAATACCCCTCTAAATCTCCCCTAAAAGGGAGACTTGCTATGCACAGACCCTTAAAGAAAAAAGGGTATTTGCTATTAGAAAAATAATAATTGCAAATGCAGTATGTTGGTTTAGATAAACAAATTCGCAAAAACAATTTCAATTCAATTTTACTATTGATTGCATTCCCGGCATTGCTGCTTGGCATGGTTTACCTGTTAACATGGGCTATCGTTAAAAAAAGCAATAATGAATCTTCATATTCTCTTAATCTTGAAGATCCCAATACGTTATTTCTTCGTTTTATACCTTACATTCTTGCTGGGGTAGGAATTTGGTTTCTCATTGCATGGGCTGGTCACTCTTCGTTTATTCGTATGGCAACAAAAAGTAAATCGCTGGAGAGAAAAGAAAATAAAAGAGTTTATAATCTGCTGGAGAATATCTGTATTTCACAAGGCATGAAAATGCCGAACCTAAATATCATTGACGACGATTCACTGAATGCATTTGCCAGCGGTATCAGCGAAAGAAGTTATTCTATCACACTTTCAAAAGGTATCATTGATAAACTCAACGACGAAGAACTGGAAGGGGTACTTGCTCATGAACTTTCTCATATCAAAAACAGGGATGTAAGACTTTTAATTGTCTCCATTATTTTCGTTGGCATATTTGCTTTTTTGGCTGAACTGGCTTTCCGAAGTTTACGTTTTACCGGACGAAAAAGTAAAGACAGCAAAGGTGCTGGTGCCATTATTTTAATCGTTATTGCTATTACGGCGGCGGCCTATTTACTTTCTATTTTGCTTCGATTTGGTATTAGTAAAAAAAGAGAATATTTGGCCGATGCAGGTGCTGTGGACATTACCAAAAAACCTCATGCTCTTGCCAATGCATTAAGGAAAATTTCAGAAGATCCTTTTATTGAAGCAGTAGAAAGCCGGGATGTTGCTCAGCTATTTATCGGCAACCCTAAACCCTCCTTTCATAAAGCATCCTGGGATAATATGTTTGCTACACATCCGCCGATTGAAAAGAGGATTGCTTTGTTGGAGCAGTTCGGATGAGAGTCAGGAGTTTTTGAGTCGGGAGTTACTCCTTCTTTCCAACAATCATCGGTACAAAAGAAAAATAATCAAACACTTCTTCTTTCAAAGAACCATTTTCCAGTTTTGTGATGCGCATCATCTGTTGTAGATCACCGGCACCCAATGGGATTACCATCATACCACCTGGTTTTAATTGTTCGATTAATTTTTGCGGAATTTCAGGAGCAGCAGCTGTAATAATTACTCTGTCGAAAGGAGCAAACATTGGTAACCCTAAATAACCATCTCCATAAAAGAACTTGATGGATTTATAATTCTTTAAAAAATTAAACTCTTTGTTGCTATCAAATAATTTTTTCTGCCGTTCAATCGTAAACACCTGCACTCCCATTTCTGCAAGCACCACAGCTTGGTAAGCACTGCCGGTACCAATCTCCAGTATTTTCATAAAAGGCTGCACTTCCAGCAACTGGCTTTGATACGCCACCGTATAAGGTTGAGAAATAGTTTGCCCTTCGCCAATAGGAAAAGCCTTGTCCTCATAAGCTTTTTCTCCAAAAGCTGATTCCAGAAAAAAATGACGGGGAACAGCCAGCATAGCATCCAGCACCCTTTCATCTGTTATGGCTTTGGACTGTATGCTTTGTACTAATTTTTTACGTAAGCCTTGAAAACGGTAAGTATCTTCTGTTGGTCTCATAAGTTGGTTGCAAGATATGGCTAAGAGATTAAAGAGGAAAAGAGAAAAAGAGAAAAAGAGATAAATTATAAACTCTTTATCTCCTTTTCTCTTTTATTGTTGAGCAATGCGAAACAATCCTCTTAGCTCATCAAGCAATAATTTCATTTATTTTTTCCAATTTAGAAGATTGAAATA
>JBDSUW010000097.1:0-3516 GCA_039927535.1 Chitinophagaceae bacterium
AAGAACAAAAAAGCCGGGGCTAAAGATAGAAGTAGAAACAAGAAGTATTGAAGATGTGAAGAAAGTAATGGCTGTTGGAAAAGGAAAAGTGTTTCGTATAATGCTTGATAATTTTACACCTGCACAAATAAAAGAGGCTGTTGTAATAATTGGTGAGGATTTTGAAACAGAAGCAAGCGGTGGAATTAATTTAGATAATATAACTGCTTATGCAAATGCCGGTGTTGATTTCGTAAGTGTGGGTGCATTAATTCACCAGGCGAAGAGTTTGGATTTAAGTTTGAAAGCGGCCTCCCTAAATCCCTCCGAAGCCCGCCCGGCCAAGCCGTTCGGACGGGGAGGGACTTTATAACCCGAAATTCAGATAGACTATGAATAGTAAAAAGAATAAATCCGATACAAGAGGATTTGTTTACAGCACCGACCCCAATTTTTCTTTTGCGCTGGAACAGAATAATTTAGAAACTTTACCACCTGCACAACAGAAATTAAAAATACGATTAGATACAAAGCACCGTGCAGGAAAAGCAGTAACGTTAGTAGAGGGTTTTATCGGCACAGGTGAAGACCTTGAAGATTTGGGAAAGAAACTAAAATCATTCTGCGGAACCGGCGGCTCTGCAAAAGATGGAGAAATAATTGTGCAGGGAGACCAACGGGAAAAAGTGTTGCAGTGGTTGGTGAAGAATGGATATAAGAAAGTAAAGAAAATATAGAACTATCCCTCAAACTCAACTTTCTTATAGCTCCCATTACAAAAAGGTTTATTACCAGAAGCACTGCAACGGCATAAAGCTACCGTTCCAGTCTTTGTTTCTTCTTTTTTTGCATTAAAACAAGTTACATCAAATAGACATTTCGAAAATGCTGAGTAGTCCCGATAGCTCTATCGGGACACCGAACGTACAAGAGTGTGACATCCGCCCGGATGAATCCATTCGGACAGGCAACAGACGATGATAGTAGTAATGTTGCCGGGTCAAAAACAAAAACGATTTTTCTTTATTGATATTAGAAAAAGGTACTGTCTCATAAACTGTGTAAGTCATCAAGAACTTGGGGTGCACCCCAAGTTCTTGATGACTTTTTTATAACTTTAAAAACACAGTTTATTTATGGACAACGAACAACAACTCACCGATGCTTTTTTAAAGCAACTCAAAACGGGAGATCAACTCAACAGCTTTTTAGCCCAACTTCAAAAGCGGGGTATTGAAAAAATTCTGGAAGGCGAACTGGATGCACATTTGGGTTATGATAAGCACAGCAAAAGTGCTTCTTCCAATGCTCGTAATGGCACATCCACCAAGCAGGTAAAAACTTCTTTTGGAGAATCCACCATTCAGGTTCCAAGAGACAGGGAGGCTTCTTACAGCCCCATATTGCTGCCTAAAAGACAAAGTATGGCAGATGGATTAGAAAATGTCATTGTATCTCTTTATGCCAAGGGAATGAGTGTTAGTGATATTGAAGAACAAATCAGGGAAGTGTATAATTTTGAAGTCTCCACTTCTACTATCTCCAGAATTACAGAAACAGTATCCAATGATATTATTGCCTGGCAAAACAGGCCATTGGAACCCGTTTATTTAATTGTGTGGATGGACGGCATTGTGTTTAAGGTAAGAGAGAACAGCAAGGTGATCAACAAAACTATTTACCTGGCCGTAGGACTCAACAGGGACGGCAAAAAAGAAGTACTGGGTATGTGGTTAGGTAAAAATGAAAGTGCAGCTTTTTGGCTGGGTGTGTTAACCGATTTAAAGGCAAGAGGTGTAGAAGATATTCTCATCACCGCGACCGATAATTTAAATGGCTTTACACAAACCATCAAGCAGGTGTTCCCCCAGTCACAAACACAGATCTGTGTAGTACATCAAATCCGTAACTCTGCACGGTATGTTGTATGGAAAGACAAAAAAGCATTTGCAAAAGACATGAAGCAGATTTATGATGCTCCTACCAAACAGGCAGCCAAAGCTTCACTGGAACATTTTGCTTCGCAATGGAATCATAAATATCCATACGCCATAAAATCATGGGAAGATAACTGGGAAGAGCTGACTGTATTTTTTGACTTCCCACTGGAAATAAGAAAAATCATTTACACCACTAATCTTATAGAAAATCTGAATGGCAAAATAAGAAAGTACACAAAAAACAAATTATCGTTCCCTACAGATGAAGCCGTTTTAAAATCTGTATTTTTGGCTTTGAGGGAAGCTACTAAAAAATGGACTATGCCTATACACAACTGGGGCATAATCCTAAATCAGTTCTTAACTATTTTTGAAAAAAGGGTTCAGCTTTAAAAAAAAGCCAAACCCTGATATTTTTAACTTACACACTTTATGGGATAGTGTCTTTTTAATATTCGTGAGTTGAAGTCTCCCCTTTAGGATAGACCTGCCTACCGTCAGGGAGGTTTAGTGAGATTTCATTACTTCTGCCATTTTTTTTCCAATATCAGCCGGACTGCTTACTACATGAATGCCACATTCACTCATAATCTTCATTTTAGCAGCAGCAGTATCATCTGCACCACCAACAATGGCACCTGCATGACCCATACGGCGGCCCGGAGGAGCTGTTTGTCCGGCAATAAACCCTACAACCGGTTTTTTATTTCCATTGGCTTTTATCCAATTGGCTGCTTCAGCTTCCATGCCACCTCCAATTTCGCCTATCATTACAATTGCATCAGTTTCCGGATCATTCATCAATAATTCAATTGCCTCTTTAGTAGTAGTGCCAATAATAGGATCGCCACCAATACCAACAGCTGTTGAGATACCCAGACCAGCTTTTGCAACCTGATCAGCTGCTTCATAAGTTAATGTACCAGATTTTGATACAATACCAACACGACCTTGTTTGAAGATAAAGCCCGGCATAATACCTACTTTACATTGGCCGGAAGTAATTACACCCGGACAATTTGGACCTATAAGTCTTGTATTTTTTCCTTGTAAATAATTTTTCACTTTTACCATATCCTGAACAGGAATGCCTTCGGTAATGCAAACCACCAGTTTAACACCTGCATCAGCAGACTCCATGATTGCATCGGCCGCAAAAGCTGGAGGAACGAAAATGATACTTACATCTGCACCAGTTGTTTTTACACAATCAGCAACTGTATTAAAAACAGGTTTATCTAGATGCTTTGTTCCGCCTTTACCAGGAGTAACGCCACCAACTACATCTGTACCATATTCTATCATCTGTGTGGCATGAAAAGTACCTTCAGTACCTGTAAAGCCCTGTACTAAAATTTTTGAATTCTTGTTAACTAGAATACTCATGATTACTGTTTATAAGTTGCCGCAAAAGTAAGGGATTTGCGGCTTTTTGGCATCAGGCAGGGCTTATTACTCTTCTGGGGGAGGGATAAGGACAGGCGCATCTTTATCCAGCAATTCTTCCATATTTCTTTCATTGGAAATTTTACCTTTTTCTTCCAGCATTCTCATGTCTTTTGCATCTTGTAAGAATTCAGATGCAAATATAAATTCG
>JBDSUW010000098.1:0-4432 GCA_039927535.1 Chitinophagaceae bacterium
AATGACTTTTGAGGGACAGGGATAATGCCTGAAATTTTTTGAATTTTAATTTTTGGTAAATTGATTTTTAAATGTGTTTCCAGGTATTTCATAATCTGTACCTCCCTCCGGATGGTCGGTGGCACAAAGCCTACTGCATCAAACTTGTTTTTTTTAAGCAGCAAAGCGACTTTTTGTTTAATCTCAACCAACAAAATTTTCATTAAAAATTTATTTTGCCCCTGCTTGGCATAGTGTAGCAAAATGCCCAGCCTTGTTTTACCAAACCGCTCAATGGCATAGAAATCCAGGTACAATATCTCATCCAGGTGAATTTTCTTGTACCCTTTGGTGGTTATTAATTTTTCTTTACCATCAATTATTCCGGTGGAATTAAAATACCCATCATGCTTTGCTCTTGTTTTTATAAACTCATCCAATGTTTTCTCCAGCGGCAGATTGCGTTGTTTGCACCAGTAGTTGAACCCCTCAATACCTTCCAGCATTTCCCCTATTTCTGTTATAAGCAGAAAGTTTTTTAGCAGATAATTTTGATGTTCATTACTAATGCCTGTAAAATCAGTTATGGTTACCGAAGTCTTATCATTGAGCCGGTAAATTGTTTTGGGCGTTCTTCCAAACTTAATAATAACATCCTGCTCTAAAAGTTGATTAATGGCAACATGAATAGCTTGTTTCGATACATGGAGCATGTCCACCAATTCCTTTACACTCAAATCTCCCTTTTCTTTAATCGCAATTTCTATTTTGTCTCTAATCTTCATTTGTTGACTATTTACTATCAATAGTCAAAAGTAATTATTATTATTGAAATATATAATAAAGTTGATATGTAGAATGAGGACCCCCAGAACACAGCAAGAAAATGTAATAAAACTCCCAGTAGGAATGGGTCCCTGTCTGCCGAAAGGCAGCATTTTTTTTAGTACCCTGAACCTGTCAATGGGGGTGTAGGGTGGTGTACTTCCATTTATTACATATTTTTTATACTAAGGACATATTATCCCTTTTACTATAAAATAGTTGTTCAAAAATTGTTTTATACTTTCCAAAATTGCAATTGTTCAGGTGTGTCGGCTAACTGTTTTTTTGTTTGATCGTATCCTTTTTGAATAATC
This sequence comes from Chitinophagaceae bacterium, assembly GCA_039927535.1. Taxonomy (GTDB): domain Bacteria; phylum Bacteroidota; class Bacteroidia; order Chitinophagales; family Chitinophagaceae; genus JJ008. The sequence continues at coordinate 1,119 of JBDSUW010000098.1, forward strand.
TGCTCCCAGTGATTCCAGTCCAGAAATTTATATTCTTTTAAGTCAAGCTCAATGTATAGTGAAACATGCGGCTTACTTTGCTCTTGCCTATGCCGGCTATTGATGGTGATACTATCGATTAGTATGGAAGACAAACCCGGAAGTCTTTCATTTCCCGATTTGGTTATTTTATCCCAAAACATTTTCCTGGAAGAAGGCACTTCTTTTAAATTTACAACAGGTGTGTTTTCTGCCGAAAGCGATACGGCAATGGTGTAGCGTACTGGTTTTTTGTTGATTGCTTCAACCGGCAGATTATCGATTACCCCACCATCAATATGCAGGTTTTTATTAATTATTACTGGTGGAAAAACTCCCGGTATAGCAATACTGGCTTCAACCTGTTTGCGAAGCAATCCGTTTTCATGTATAGTGATTGAAGCGTTAGAAAAATTTGTTGATACACAAAAACTATTCACCCATAGATCTTCTATAAAAGTGTCGTTATACATGTCTTCTAAAAACCGACGAACTTTTTTGCCCGACATCAGCGACAAAAAAGGTAGCGTATAATCATTGGAAGTAAGTTTGCTTTTTGCAGCTAGTTTGCATAGGCGCATTACTCTTTCCATGTCAAAATCAGTATGTGTAATTGCTGTACCATAAAGACCACCGGCACTTGTACCCCCCACAAAATCAAATTCAAGCCCCGATTCAAGTAATGCTTTTACAACTCCTGTATGTGCAAAACCTCTTGCCCCACCGCCACCCAATACCAAACCGACGGCTTGATGTGTTATAATACGACAAAACCGTCGGATGTCACGGAGGTTATTTTTTCGTAGATGAATATGCAGATCAAAAAATCTATCCGCAAACCAACGCCTTGTGTTATCTGGTAGATTTGCAACTTCCGGATGCAACAACAATAAGTAAATTTTTTTATTTAATACGCTGGTTGTATAAAGGTTCAGTAGTTTTTCTATTTCATATAAGTTTGAGTTGGCATAAAAATCAGTGGCAACGATTACCAAATCGCAATAAGCAATGCTTTGTTTTGCCCATTCAGTATGATCAAAATCACATACAAGGATATTAAGCCCCGCATTTTTGTCCATATTGTCAAAAGTGCTCTCATAATTTTTTTCTGAAATAGAAAGAGAGTCATAGATAGTAATTTCCAGACCCATATTTATTAATCGTTCTTTAATCTGAGCAGTAGTAACACTTACATCGTTTTCAGGTTGCAAATTTACAACCGCTATGTTTTTTGGGGCAGCGTCTACTTTTTTCTGAAGACCATTACGCCGCATTCTCTCAATAATAAACCGGGTAATTTTATTGGCAAATGAAGGAAATTCTTTTACAAGCAAAGTGTAATCATCATCTTCAAGGCATAAAATTGTCGATTTTCGCAATGCAACAACAGAAGCACTGTGCAGCTCTCGGGTAAAAAGGGAAAATTCGCCTATGGGCTCCCCCACGGCAATATCGCCAAGGATATAAATCCCATTGCTACTATTTTGCAGAACTCGGAATCGACCTGATAACACTATATAAAAAGCATTGCCTGGTTCCTCTTGCTGAAAAACATATTGACCGGTATCGTAAGAAATTATTTTGGCGATTGATAATATGTGTTCCAGCTGTTCGTCATTGATTTCTCCAAATAGCTTTAGCAGCGAATGATGGCAAATTTTTTTCAATTGGTTATTTGTATTCATACTATTTATCTCATTACTTTTATCAGACTGGTTATAAGTCTGGTTAAATCTGTAAAGTTTACGAGTAAGGTTTAAAGTAGGGGTGGTATTGATTAGTTTTCTCAGGAGAACAAGAAAAAGTAAATTACTCTACTTTATTGACATTTCAGCTCTTTCAGTTTAAAATTTTAAGTTCTGAAATGTGCGTCTTTTTTATAAAGGAATGCGTATATCCGTTATTAATAACTCCTTTTGTATGTAAGGAGCATTGTAATTTTAAGAAGGGAATGTTTTCTATGGAACAATAAGTTTTTTATTACACCTAAAAAGTTTTTCGGCTTCCTTTTAAGCAGTTGTGGGCAGTGTGAATGGTACTGTACTTCCATTTTAGCTTCTTTTAAAATAGCGATAACAAAAAGTAGCAAGAAATACGACGATAAAAAGAATAATCAGCCTGATTATTCTTTTATGACCGGATGAAATTTTCATGATTAATAACCCGTTTATTATAAAACGGCCAGCTTATTATTTTTTAATTCTTCAATTGCTTTTTCTTTTCCTTTTACTGATAACAATCTGTTCGGAGCCAGTTTGAGAGAGAGTTCAAATTGTTCCAATGCCTCTTTTGGTTTACCGGTTTCAAGTAACCACTCCCCGTACATTTCAAATGTTGGTTTTACAATAGCTGGTGGCCCGTAAGAATAGCCCACTTTTTGTTGTAAGGCAGTAGACTGTTGTAATAATTTTTCTGTTATGGCAGCGTCTTTTTTTAACCAGGCTTTCATTGCTTTCAGTTGCAACTCCATCGCTTCCGATTCTAGCAAATCATTTTTGGTGGCAATGGCACGGTTTATATTACCGCAGAGACGAATGCCTTTGTCAGCTGCTTTTGATTGTTCCATTAATCGGTCACCAGCCATTTTAATTATTGCTTCTTCCATTGCTGTTTCATCCTTTTGATAAAAAGCATTCATACCTGTAACAAAATTATTTCTGGCTCGGGTTAATATATTCAGATCCTTATTTTCAAAATTAATATCTGTTACTTCTTTTGAATAATCATTGGTTTCGGCCAGGTAAGTTGTCTTCAGGTAAAACACATGATTTCTTGCTCTAGGACTTGGCTGTGTGCTACAATATTTTTTTACACTATCCAGCATACTGCGGGCTTTTTCTTTATTGCCTTTTTGTAAATACCCATATTGTAACCAATGGTAAGCATGATAACCCAAAGCATCATTAGTCAGTTTTTTTCTATCTCTTCTGTTCATTTCAGCCGCCCATGAAACTTCGTTGCTGCTAATCAACTTATCCCAAAGACCGAGTGCCAGATAAGTGTGAGTAGGCATATGTAAAGCATGTCCGGCATCTTTAGCAACCAATGCATATTTATCTGCTATAGCTAATGCTTTTTCTGCAAAGTCAGGATTATCTAATGCATGAATAATATAATGTAATGCACCGGGATGATTGGGATTGCGTTGCAGGATTTCATTTCCAATAGTAGCGGCTTTTTGTAAAATGCTGATGTCTTGTTCAGTGGTTCCCCATCCGTTTAATGAAAGACTGTAAAAAGCAGCTACTTCATCATTGCCCGGATACTTTTTATAAAGCGTTTCCATATAAGCTGCA
>JBDSUW010000099.1:0-3476 GCA_039927535.1 Chitinophagaceae bacterium
GCAGTCGATCGCTTTATGGATTGACTGATTGCAATACCTCCCAAGGGAATGGGGGATTCCATTTTCTCTTCCCAGTATTCGCCAAGGTCTTTTACTTTGTGTAATCCTTTTTGCTGGTAGGTAAATCGATTTTCATGAATAATAACTCCCAGATCAGTTTCTTTATTTAATAATGCATTTTCAATTTCCGAAAAGAGTATAAACTGTTTATCAACTGCATCCGGAAAAGCGAAAGAGAAAAGTAAATTCGCCGTTGTATGAAGACCAGGTAATGCTATGGAAGACTGGTTTATATCTTCTGTACTGAATTTATTAGGTGAATCTGTGATCAATAAAGGTCCGACACCTTTTCCCAATGCACTGCCTGCGTTCAGCAGAATATAATTTTCCATTGATCTGAAAAATGCAGGGAAGCTGAGTTTTGTAATATCGAGCTTCCCTTCCAATGCCCACTGGTTAAGCGTTTCTACATCTTCCAGGTAAACATCAAATTCTAATCCTTCCGTATCAATTTTATTATTTACCAATGCATCAAATATAAAAGTATCGTTGGGGCATGGTGAAAAGCCAAGTGAAAGTTTCAAGCTATTTTTTTTAAAAGTTACAATTGTTCAACAACTTAATAAGCTCATTGTTTAGGATGATAATAGATTCTTTCATATTCCATTTTTTCTTATTTCGCTCTGCCATATAATTGGAAACAGTACGGAGCTGTATGAAGGGAATTTTTTCCATCAAACAAACATAATGTAAAGCAGCACCTTCCATAGATTCCACAACAGGATTAAAAGTCTCAGTATAAAATTTTATTTTTTGCCTGGAAGTTGTTATTTCATTTACGGAAATACCTTTTACTTTTTTAAGTGTTGTTTTCTTCAGCATCTCACTATTATTTATGAGCCAACCTTTTTTATAGGGGAATTGATTTTGCGGAACCAGCTTCAGATCAACGAGTGTCTTTAATTTATTCAATTCGATTACACTTTGGTCCGCAATTGCCTCTTGTTTTACAACAACCGTTTTTCCAAGTGGAATGCTTGTGTCGAAACAGCCGCAAACGCCAGCCTGAATTATAAAGTCAGGTTTTTTTAACCGAAGTTGTCTCATTAAAGAATAAGTGGTTGCAGTAAGACCAATGCCGGTTATTAGAACATCAATATTTTTTATATTACTAGATTTGAAATAATCCAGAAATGGTGTTATTTCTATCGGTGTTGCTGCTACTACCAAACAGTTCATGCTATAAAAATATACAAATGGCAGCTATTGCCTGTATAAAATGGTGTCTTAGGACAATAATTATTTTTAAATCACTTTAAAAAAAGCAAATTTTAAAGTACTTTTGCGCCTGCCTTACCAAATGGTAAGGATTCACTATTTCCTCCGCCCAACGCTGTGAGGAAACTTAAAAAGTAAAGCATGGTTTACTTAACAAGGTCCGAACACTTCAACGCCGCACATAAACTTTACAATCCGGCATGGAGTTACGAAAAAAATGAAGAAGTTTTTGGTAAATGTGCCAATGAAAACTGGCATGGCCATAATTATGAGTTACTCGTAACAGTAAAAGGCCAACCAAGTACTGCTACAGGATTTGTTTACGATGTAAAAAAACTCAGCGATCTTATTAAAGTGCAGGTGATTGATAAAATTGATCATCGCAATCTTAATATTGATGTGCCTTTCATGGAAGGTAAAATGTGCAGCACCGAGAACATGGCTGTTGCGATTTGGAATGAATTATCGCCACATTTACCTGCAGAAGTAAAACTGCACTGCATCAAGTTGTATGAGACGCCAAGGATTTATGTAGAATATTTTGGAGAATAATATCAATTTATCCAACTTTTCCCGTTTTCATATGTTTCTATCCATTGGTTTGCTTAATTTAAATAAATGAGTAAGAAAGTAGCTGTTTTCAGAAAAGAACATTTTAATGCCGCTCATCGGTTATTTAATCCTGAGTGGGATTGGGATACCAATGAAAAAGTATTTGGAAAATGTGCATTACCTAATTATCATGGCCATAATTATGAACTTGAGGTTAAAGTAGTTGGTGAGCCTGACGAAAAAACAGGCTTTGTTATGGATATGAAAGTGCTTAGTGACCTTATAAAAGCTGAAGTTCATACAAGATTTGATCATAAAAATCTGAACCTTGATACAGAAGAATTTAAAGACAAAAACCCTACTGCAGAAAATATTGTAATAGTAATCTATGAGTTGCTACGAAAAAAAATTGACAATAAACTTGAGTTACAGATAAGGTTGTATGAGACACCACGAAATTTTGTTGAATATCCTGTAAATTAATTGTGATTTTGATTTTTAAACATTTGGAATTTATTAGTTATGGCATATAAAAAAATTGAACAGTACGAAGAACATGTAACAGCAGGGCTGATGAAAAATTACAAAGACGTTCTTGATTTGTTAGGAGAAGAATCGGGTAGGGAAGGGTTGCAAAAAACACCGGAACGTCTTGCCAAAGCAATGCAATACCTTACACAAGGCTATAATCTTGATGCAAGAGCAATTATTAACTCGGCAAAATTTCATGAACCAGTAAGCGAAATGATTGTGGTAAAGGATATTGAAATATTCAGCATGTGCGAGCATCATATGTTGCCATTTTTTGGAAAAGCCCATGTAGCTTATATACCTAACGGATGGATTACAGGTCTTAGTAAAATTGCAAGGGTGGTGGATGTATATGCAAGGCGATTGCAGGTGCAGGAAAGGCTGACAGTAGAAATAATGAATGCTATAAAAGAAACGTTGAATCCATTGGGAGTTGCTGTGGTAATAGAGGCCAAGCACTTATGCATGATGATGAGAGGTGTGCAAAAACAAAATTCATCTACCACTACTTCTGCATTTGATGGAGAATTTCAAAAGAATTCCAGCAGAAGCGAGTTTCTGAAACTTATCAGTTCGGATTTACATTAAAGTTTATATTTGCATTGCAAGGAGTTTGATTGTACTACAGTCAAACTTTTTTTATCGGGGTGGGGTAAAGATTAATACATGAAACAAGCATTTATTTTTCCGGGTCAGGGTTCACAATTTCCAGGAATGGGAAAAGAGCATTTTGAGAATAGCGCATTTGCAAATAAATTATTTGAACAGGCCAATGAATTGTTGGGTTTCAGATTATCGGATGTAATGTTCAATGGAACAGAAGCTGACTTAAAACAAACCAAGGTTACCCAACCAGGGGTTTTTCTACATTCTATTATTGCATACAGAAGCATAAATAATGGCAAACCAGATATGGTTGCTGGCCATTCGCTTGGCGAATTTTCTGCATTAGTAGCCAATGGCACATTAAGTTTTGATGATGCTTTAAAACTAGTTTCCATCAGGGCATCGGCCATGCAAAAAGCTTGTGAAGTAGTACCATCTACAATGGCAGCCGTATTAAATCTTGCTGATGAAAAAGTAGAAGCTATTTGTGCTGAAGTTCAGAATGAAAC
>JBDSUW010000100.1:0-29891 GCA_039927535.1 Chitinophagaceae bacterium
GAGAAGAAAGTATTCCTGCCATTATTCAGGCAAAACAAGTTGTTGAATGTATCAGAATGCTGCCTATTGGTTATAGAACAGTGCTTAATCTTTACGCAATTGAAGGTTATAGTCACCGGGAAATAGCCAATATTCTTGGAATAGAAGAAAGCACCAGCCGAAGCCAGTATACAAGGGCTAAAGCAATGCTTGAAAATATTTTGATAAGAAGAAGAATTTTACAAAAACCAAAACAGGAAGCTAATTGGCTTGCCGCTGTTAACCAGAGTTAAAAAGACGTACCAATTTAGTGAGTACTGGTTATGAACAAAAATTTTGAAAATAGAGATTTTGAGCATTTTGTAAAACAAAATGCAGATCAATACCGGATGTTTCCATCAGATAAGGTTTGGAAGGGGATTAACAATACGTTGCATGCCCGTAGACGATGGTACGGAATAGGTTTAGCACTTCTTTTACTCTCAACTGCTGCGGTAACCAGTATCATGCTTGGTCCTTCAAGTAAACAGCATCAGACCTTTTCCGACAAATCCAATTTGGCTTCGATAAAAAATGCTAAGCCTGAAAATCCTCAATCGGAAATTATAATCACACCAATAAAAGCGAATAATAAAAAAAATATACCTGCAATATCACCAGACAATACACAAAAAGTACTTTTTTCTAATATATCAGTAACTGAAACCAATAAAATAGTAAGTACTATTATACCGGTAACAACAGCAGCAAACAAAAATGTAAGACCTGATGATTTTCAGGAATCTGAAATTGTCTTACTGACAAAACCGATAATTACAAATGCCAAACAACCACTAAAAACCGAAACAACTAATACTATCAATAAGAAAAATATTACACCAATAGCAAATGTTGATATTGCCAGTATTAAGAGTACTTCAACAGAAACTATTATTACTGATTCTCCTAAAGAAGAAACAGAACCAGCATCTGCTGAAAAAAGTAGCACACAAGAAAAAGACATTTACCCCATGACAATAGAGAGTGTGGTAAATGCTTACAAGATTAACAAACCATCCAAAAAAGTGGTTTGGCAAGTAAACGTTATTCCTTCAGTTTCCTATCGTAAATTAAAAGAGAATAAAAATTTTCTTGCTGCTGCTAATTCTTCAACCACTCCTAATTCAGCTTATTCCACTTCTGATATTAATAATGCAGTAAAGCATAAGCCGGATATTGGCATACAATTAGGTGTTTCTGCCGGAATTCCTGTTTCAAAAACCATAACATTAACTGCAGGGCTTCAATTCAATGCTAGTAAATATAATATTCAGGCTACTACTTATGGCAGCGAAATAGCTACCATTGTATTAACCAATTCATACGGTCGGGCTACCAATACTGTTTCCACAGTTACCAATTTAAGAAATGTGGGAGGTTACAGAGCATCTTGGCTGCATAACAAATATATTTCCGCATCACTCCCTATTGGTGCAGAATTTAAGTTGTCTGGAAAAAGCAAAACAATTATTGGGGTTGGAGCAACTATACAGCCGACATATATTTTGGGAAACAGGGCCTACCTTCTTTCCACCGACTTAAAAAATTATGCCCGGGTTCCTTCATTAACCCGTAAATGGAATATTAATACAGGATTCGAACTATTTGCTGGTTATAACACCGGAAAGATTGATTGGAGAATTGGGCCACAGGTTCGTTACCAGCTTTATTCAAGTTTCTATAACACCTATCCAATTAAAGAACATCTTTTTGATTTTGGCGTAAAACTAGGTATAAACTTGAAATAGGATCAATACTAACTGCTCTGCTTTAAAAATCCCATTGTCTTTGGCAATGGGATTTTTATTATCTCCCTGTTTGTTTCTAATGCCAAATGAAATGTTACTTAATCCCAATAGGCAATCGGGATGCTAAAAGTGAGCAAAGTATCTCTTATGTTGAATCGGTATATGTTTCTATTTCATTCTTACTTTTGCATTAATTTTAGCCAATGAAAACCTGTTTAATGGCATTCGTCTTTTTGCTTATTTTTCTGCTTTCCTGCAAACAAAAACAAGAAGACAAGAAGTATATATCAGTTGTTTCGCTTATTAAAAAGCAGGTAGCTCATGTAGATACTTCTTTATATCCCATTATGAAAATAATGATAAAAGACAGTCTTAACAGCGATACAGTTTACATCCCAAGAGAAGAGTTTGCATCTGTTGCTAAAGACTTTCTTTCTATTCCGGACCTTTCTGAGCAAAAGGTAGCAAGGAGATTTAAAGAAGAACCTCCAAGGTATGATGAATTGTTGAACCGGGTAATAATCACATACACACCTATTAATCCTGATAAAGAAGAAACAAAAAAACAGGAAATGCTGGTTACGCCAAGCCCGGCCGGTGATAAAGTAAATAACATTATTGTTATCAGAGAAATTAATAACCGGGATAGTTTTCTGCAAAAGAAAATGCTATGGCAACTGGATAAATATTTTCAGGTAGTTACCACCAGTCAAAAAAAAGGACAACCTGAACAAACTACAATTATGAAAGTAAGCTGGAATGAAGATAAAAATCTATGACACCTGACGAATTCCAACATATTGCTTCAGGTATTCCAAAACTGCCAGGCATATACAAGTATTATAATTCAGAAAATGATTTGTTGTATGTTGGCAAAGCAAAGCATCTTCGAAAAAGAGTAAGTTCTTACTTCATCAAAACATTAACCAGTTATAAAACATATGAACTGGTTCAGCGTATTGCCAAAGTAGAATTCACCATTGTAAATTCCGAACAGGATGCTTTTTTATTGGAGAATTCGCTGATCAAACAATTTCAGCCGAAGTATAATATTAATCTGAAGGATGATAAGAGCTATCCTTTTCTTGTTATAAAAAACGAACCTTTTCCAAGAATTTTTTTTACAAGAAATAAAATTGATGATGGCTCAGAATATCTTGGCCCCTATACTTCGGTAAAAAAAGTAAGAGAGCTCCTGGAGTTTATCCGGCAAACAATCCCTCTCAGAAATTGCTCACTTAATCTCACCAGTAGTAATATCAAAAAAAAGAAGTTTAAGGTCTGCCTTGAATACCATCTTGGCAATTGTAAAGGTCCTTGTGAGGGATTACAGACGACTGAAGATTACCAGGAAGGTCTTATTCAAATGAAAAATCTCCTAAAGGGAAATCTTGCACCGGTTATCCGTCATTATAAAGATGAAATGAAGACTACTGCAGCAGCACTGAATTTTGAAAAAGCAGGGTTGCTAAAGCAAAAAATTGAGTTTCTCCAAAATTATCAGTCCCGTTCGGTGGTAGCCAATGCTAAATCTATTAATGTAGATGTGTTTAGTTTTCAGCAGGAAAAGGAAACTGGCTATATCAATTTTTTAATGGTAAGGAACGGGGCTATCATTCAAACTTATACAACTAAAGTAGAAACACATTTAGAAGAAACACCAGAAGAAATACTGGTTTACACTATTGCACAGCTCAGAACTACATTTAATAGTGATGCTGCTGAAATAGTTGTTCCTTTTACTATCGAGTATCCGCAATTAGCTATTACAGTAAAAGTGCCGAAAGGTGGTGATAGAAAAAAGCTACTTGAACTATCTGCCAAAAACGTCAATTATTTTATTGAAGAATTGAAGCATAAGGAAAGACTTCGTTTAAGTTCAAAGAATCCAGACAAGTTAAAACTGTTAGAACAACTACAAGCTGATTTACAGTTGCAAGAATTACCTCTGCATATTGAATGTTTTGATAATTCAAACTTCCAGGGTAGTTATCCGGTATCGGCTATGGTATGTTTTAAAAACGGGGAACCTAGTAAAAAAGACTACCGGCATTTCAATGTTAAAACTGTTGAGGGCATTAATGACTTTGCCAGCATGAAAGAAGCTGTTTTTAGACGTTATAAGAGGCTTAAAGAGGAAAAGCAGGATTTTCCCCAATTAATAATTATAGACGGAGGAAAAGGCCAGCTAAGTTCTGCAATAGAAGCATTAAGTGAATTGGAAGTCGAAGGCCGGTCAACGGTAATTGGTCTGGCAAAAAATATAGAAGAAATATTCTTTGCAGGAGATTCTGCTTCAGTTAAACTGGCATATAACAATGATAGCTTGCTTTTTATTCGCAGCATCAGAGATGAAGTACATCGGTTTGGTATTACCTTTCATCGTAATAAAAGAAGTAAAGGCACTTTTAAGAACGAATTGGAAGATATTCCGGGCATTGGTGAGCAAACTGCCAATGAACTGCTGAAGGCTTTTAAATCGGTTAAAAACATCCGTGAAGTAATTAGAACTGGAAAAGGCGAAATTGAAATTGGAAAGGTGATTGGAATATTGAGAGCAAAAATGGTAGTAAAATATTTAAGTAAAAACGATAATTAAAGTTATTAGAAACTTAATGTAAATAACAAACCACCTTGGCTACAGCGAGGTGGTTAAAAAAAATTGGGGCCGGAATAGAAATTCAGCCCCGTTTTTAAAATCCAATATCCTATGAAAAACCGAGACGAAAATACAACAATAATCCAATTATCCTATAGGACTTTTACGATTTTAGAATATTTTTTTTAGTGTTTATCCTTAAAAAGATTTGTATATTAAAAAAGCCCCTTGAAGGGGCTTTTTAGAGTATAGTAAATTTACTTAAGCTTTTTTAGTATGACCAGAGGTCCTGTTCAAAATTGAATATTTTCTCTTTGATGTTATCACCTTCAAGTAAACGAAGTATTGGATCTGAAATGTATTGACGAATATTCTTGTTAGCTGCATTATCCATTGTTGATTTTAGAATATAACTGCTAAACATACGGCTTTCAAAAAGTTCTTCCCAGGTCATTCTGCTTTGTCCCATATTTTTAGGATTATAAACCTCGTATTTAGCCAAAGTAGGTCTTAAATCTGGGTAATATATCCAGAACATCGGGCTGCTGCCTCTTTCCTGTCCGTTTTCACTATATTTTGTTTCCACTGGACAAATTCCCAAAATACGGCAGAACATTCTGCTTGATTCTCTATCAAAAACCCATTCTTCCTTTATTCGTAACTTAACAACTGAGTTTGGATCAAAAACCTTTCTGGTAACAACCCTTGCTTCAATTTTAGTAGGGTCATCAATTGCTACTCTATCTACCGTATCATAACCACCCGCAGTTTTCATCCCAAGTTCGGCTAAAGAAAGCGGCGTCGTAAATCGGTCATCAGTCCAGGCAGTAACTTCTCCTGTTTCAACTGCTTTCAAAAGCATGTTCAAAAATATTTGACTGCCATTATCATCTTCTGCCTGGTAGCGGAAAGTCTGGTTCATTTTTTCTCTTAGGTCCAGCTCTCTCCAAACTTTTTCTGCAAACAAGGCATCATCCCAACGTAAATGCTCATATGGTAATGGTGTACGACCCATTAAATTACCCTTATCAAAAGCACCATCATTTCTTAAAGACGGCTTGGCAACTGTGTTTCCACCCGTTGTGTCATACGTAATAGGAACACTGACATTCGGATTATAAGCAGGTGCATTATTATTATTATTTATCACTTCCTCTCCGGGTTTAGGCGGGTTGGTTGGATTCGTAGGGTTGGTACCCGTTCTCCTCTTTGTACGTTGTGCATCCGCATTGATAGCTAATGCAGACACCAACAACACACATAATCCTGCTTTTACAATAAGTTTTTTCATGTGATAATTTTATTTTTTTTTGTTCGCCATCCCGATTTTAATCGGGACAAGCTATGGAATTCGTCATAAAAATTCTCTTCGTCACTTTGTATAAATTACTAGAAAATTTTTATGGCTCATTTCATACGTAATAATTGTATTTACTTGATATAATACACCAAAGACGGAACTTTTACATTTCTACCATCTTCTCCCTGAACTCTGATATTATCGATATAAATTGTTTTACCTGATTTTACCTGGCTTCTGATAATTTCCATAGCTCTTGGGCTAAAGGCATTTCCAGTACAAGTAGTTTCTGCTATATCTCCATCGTCTGTATCTGTGCTAAACGTAAATTGTGTCACAGTATATTTCAGGTCGAATGGAAAATCTTTAATCCATGCTGCCACACCGCCCTGTGCTCTGAAAGTGGCTGCCGGCATATTGTCACCGCTTATTGCTCCACCAACAGTAGCCTGGGCTCCAGGTATCTGGCGAACCCTAAATTGTGATACACCAGCTACTTTGCCATCAACTGAAACAGTGATTTTACAATCATCGGACTGTTGACCTACTCTCACATTATATTTTCCATTTCCAACTTTACTGATACTTCCTGCACCACCGCTGATACTAACATTCACTTTATCATCTCCACCGCCACTTGCAGCTATAGTAACTGGATTATTAACTCCAATATATAGAACATTCATTTTGTCAAGAGCTATTGAAGCATTGGCAGAACCAACTACATAATCAACTTTCACTTCTTTTCTTTCTTCTTTACCGGTAGTTTGGTTAAAATAGGTAATCGTAACCGGAACACTATGTGATCCAATTCCACCGGCATCAAACTCTTTTAATGCAAATCCTTCTTCTCCAATAGCAACTACTGACCCTCCAATCGAAATAGTAGGCTTTGCTGCTTTACTAAACGCTCCAACACCAGCTTTTATTTCAAGCTTTTGGCCGGGCATTAAATAATTTGAGTTTTGTCCGACAATTGCAGCATACGAGTCGAATACTACTTCTACTGTTCCAACCTTGTTATGACAGAACGCAACTATCTTGTTTTCAGCAGTTTTGATGTCATTCTGAAACTTACTTAAAATAGTAAGACCAGCAACTGTTGGCACCATGTTAAAATATGAAATATCCCAATCCTTCGTTTTACCATCACGGCCGGGAGGATTGGATAAATCTATTTGTAATGAATTCTCAAATTCAGTTTTTATTTCGGGATTTATGCCCAATACATTGGCTTTGTAGTCTCCAAGCATTTTTAATAACTTCTTTCCTTCTCCATCTTTTACCATTAATCTGGTAACAATATCAAGGTTATCTTCTTTAAACTCTTTAGTAGGATCCGAAATACTTCCGCCAGCTTTTTCCAGAATCTGGGCTTTCAGGTTTGTTATATAATCATACATACTTTTAGACAAAGCAACAACACTGTCCGCCTTCGGTAACCAGATCATGGCTCTTTCAGCAGTTGCAGCTTGCGTTGTTTTCTCTTTCAACGATTTCATAATCGTTTCTGTAGATCTATTAACTGTTGTATTGGTATTTTCAAGACTTCTATTTACAGTTCTAAAAGCATTGAGGATCTCGGATGATACGTTCAGAGCCAACAGTGCTGTAAGCACCAGGTACATGATATTGATCATCTTTTGCCGGGGCTCTTTAGGTAATGACATGTCTTCTTACGTTTAATTTTATTAGAATAGTGGATTTTAATGTATAAAGGAGAATCAATGATTCCCTTTATACTATCAATTTGGTTTTAGTTGCGACCCTGCATTGCAGTAATCATGTTGCCATAAATACCGTTCAGTTTTCCTAAATTGTTTGCAAGACTGCCAATCTGTTCTTGTACTTTTTTAGCATCTTCAGCGCTGTTAAGCATAGAAGCAGATGTTTCAGAAAGTTTACCATAGAAATTGTTCAATGCTTTCAAATGGTTGTTACTTTCCTGTAACTCTAATTCATAAATAGTATTTAAAGAAGACAAATTCTTTGTCAATACCTGAATTTGATCATGGAATTGCTTCGCACCTTCAGTAGCCGTATTAAAAGCTCCTACAGAAGAGGCTGCAGTAGAGTAAGCATCTTTTACTTTATCTAAAGTACCGGTTACTTCTCTTGTTTTTGCAGCAAACTCACCAGTAGCAGCTACTGTATCAGTAATACCACCTAAGCCAATAACCGTTGTATTTAATTGTTTAAATCCATCACCTAATTTTTTCATTGTATCCGGTGTAATGTCAGCCTCCAGCATCATCTTATCCATGGCAGCAAAACCAGCTCTTGATTGAGCACCTGCAACAGAAAACTGCTCTTCATCATGTGAATTATCTTTTACGGCAGGATAAACTGCATATAAAATACCATACACTGTGAAAATGATTGCTTCTGTTGTTAAACCAATCCACAGCCACATGTCTGCGTCTGCTGCGTGAGTGATTTTTCTTAATGCACCCCAGATAACTAATGCGGCGCCAAAAGATACGCCTACGTCTACCCATTTACTTATTTTGGAAGGAATAGCTGCTGCCATAATTGGATTTTTTAAAAGGTTTTAAGTTGATATTAAATAAAAAAGAGAAATAAGAGAGGACAGGTTAATAACTGTCCTCTCAATATTTTATTGTAAATAGCTGTTAAATTATTTTTTACGGCCTTTAGCAGGAGCTGCCGGTAAATCAATCACACAACGGAAGCCAACGTAAGATTTGGTTGAATCCTGGTACTCATAAGTGCTGGTTCCTGTCTGCAAGTAATAACCAACATCTTTCCAACTACCACCACGGATTATTTTACGCTTCATAAGAGGAGGATCGTCATCCTTTGCATTCCAACGAACATCAGGGTTCATATCATGCTGAAAGTTATTACGTCCCTCGTAATAAATAGAAGAAGTCCACTCTGCTACATTTCCACTCATACAATACAGACCATAATCATTTGGCCAGTAAGAGTCGGCACGGACAGTATAGAAACCGCCATCTTCGGGATAGTTACCACGACCTGGTTTAAAGTTTGCCATTAAGCATCCTTTCTTATTTCTCAGATAATAATTACCCCATGGAAACATTGATTGTGAACGACCGCCTCGGGCAGCATATTCCCACTGCGCTTCTGTAGGCAGGCGGAAATTCGACTCTTGGGTACGTTTCTTAGAATCAAGGAAAGAATTTAATAAATGCGTTCTCCATTCGCAGAAAGCATTAGCCTGTTTCCAACTTACACCAACTACAGGATAGTTGCCAAATGCAGGATGAGAAAAATATCTTTTTGTCATTGGCTCATTGTACGAATAAGCGAAGTCTCTTATCCAGGCCAATGTGT
Source organism: Chitinophagaceae bacterium (assembly GCA_039927535.1). Taxonomy (GTDB): domain Bacteria; phylum Bacteroidota; class Bacteroidia; order Chitinophagales; family Chitinophagaceae; genus JJ008. The sequence continues at coordinate 8,987 of JBDSUW010000100.1, forward strand.
CAGGATAAATTTGTACATCTTTCTTTACAATGAATTTAGAACGGGGTTTACCAGCATTCTCCCTTTTTGCTGCTTCTTTAAGATCAAATATTTCAGAGTGAAAAGCTATTTTAGTAGGGTCAATTTCTTTTTTTCCAAAAATTCTGTCATCGGGAGGAAGGATAATATCTGTGCTGCTAAGTTGTTCCATTACTTTTGGATCGCTCCATTTCATGGTTTTCATTTTAGCCCAATCAACATATTCATTACCATCAGAACCTGCCTTTACATAACCCATTTTGCGGGCAACTACAGAGTCACGTACCCACTGAACGAACTGACGATACTCATTATTGGTGATTTCAGTAGCATCCATCCAGAAGCCACTTATAGACACGGAACGATTTCTTGCACTAAATGCATAAGCAGGATCCTCATCACTAGGACCCATATGGAAAGTACCTTGCGGCACATACACCATACCCGGAGGCCGGGGAAGGCTGTACTTACCACCTGGATCAATGCCATGCACCATTCCATCGTTAGGCAGGCTTCCGCCGCCTTTGTTGTTTTTCTTTCCCAGAATGCCACAACTAGCCAACATTAACATGCAGACGGCCGCAAACAAGGAGTAGTAGAGGTTTTTCATTTTCATACACTTAAGGGGTATAGGGCAAATATAATGTTTTGAGCTATTTTCTGACACAACGTTAAAGTTTATTTTTTTAATTTAAAAGTGACTTATACGAGGTAAATTTTCAAACGGTGCACAGGTTCGTTTTATTGTATTAACTTAAAATTAATTACGACTTTTGAGCCTTGTTTATCAGTAACATAAGCTCTTTTACGGAAAATACTGGTTTAAGGCAAGTGTAATTACGGCACAAAAAAATGGATGTTTTCACTAACACTTGTTTGTTTGTCAACAAAGGATACCCAGATTCTTTTTTTTCTGTAGCCATTATTACCCGATGCGGGATGTATTCAGCCAATACTTCTTTTAATATGGCTGCTGTTTCAGCCCCGGCAATTGCTATTTCCTGTGTTCCTTCCGTTATTTCGAGTAACAAACTTGCCCAATTACCAAACGAAACAGGATACTTGCTGATTGCATTACTTAATGACGAAGCCATTTTCCTACATTGTTCGCTCCATTCCTTTTTATCAAATAGCAGGCCTAGCTTCAAGAGATTATAAGCCATTACCGAATTACCAGATGGTACCGCACCATCATATACTTCCTTTTTTCTAACAATAATATCCTTCTGACCAGCAGGAGTATAGAAAAAGAAGCCAGTTTCTTCTTCTGTAAAATGCTGAATAACATACTCGGTCAACGTTTTCGCTTTTTCGATCCACTGTTTATCTGCTGTAATTTCCTGTAAGCAAATCAAGGCTTCTATCAAAAAAGAATAATCATCTAAAAAGGCCGGAAATTTTGCTTTGCCTCCTTTAAATGTATGATGATATGCATCGGCATCTTTGTCTTTAAGGTTTAACAACAGGAAATTCATATTATCAATTGCCAGTTGCCTGTACTCTTCTTTTCCTGTAGCGCTGTAAGCTTTACAACAAGCAATATTCATCAAAGCATTCCATCCCAGAATAATCTTATCATCCAGCAATGGACGAATTCTTTTACTTCTTTCTTGCAACAGTTTTGTATTGCCTGCAGCAAGTATTTTTTTTAGTTTATCAACAGCAATCTTTTTTTCTTCAGCAAATTCTTTAATTGGTTTTTTTACCCGAAGAATGTTTGTGTGTTCCCAATTACCACTTTCAGAAACATCATAGTATGCACAATACAAATCATCATATTCACCTAAAGCTTTCTTTACCTCTTCAAAACTCCATACATAAAACTTTCCTTCTACTCCTTCACTATCTGCATCCAAAGCTGCGTAAAAACCATTTTGTTTTTCATGCAACAATTCTCGTTGAATAAACTCCATCGTTTCTTCAATCACATCTTTATATCTTTCTTTTTTTGTTAATTGAAAAGCTTCACTTAGTACAGAAACAAGCAATGCATTATCATAAAGCATCTTTTCAAAATGAGGTGCCAGCCATTCTGTATCGGTAGCATAACGTGCAAAGCCACCTCCTATCTGATCATAAATTCCACCTTCAATCATTTTATCTAAAGAATGTAAGGCCTGCGTTAATGCTTCTATATCTTGTGTAACTTGATAATATCTTAAGAGAAACTGAATAGAAAAAGTCTGCGGAAACTTTGGAGCCTTCCCAAATCCGCCCCATTCCTTATCCGCATTTTTCATAATATTTTGAAATGCTTCATTACACTTTTCTTTTGTAAAAGCATTATCCTCTTTTTGAAAGCCAAAACTGCTGGCCTTTAATAAATGTTCTGTAAGGTTTTCTGACTGTGCATCTATTTCATGCCGTCGATCTTTAAAAGCCTGACTTACACTTAACAAAGTTTCCTGCCAAGAGGGACGATTATAAGCTCTTTGCGGCGGAAAATAAGTGCCACCATAAAAAGGTTTTGCATTGGGGGTAAGAAATACATTTAACGGCCAGCCACCACTTCCCGTCATTGCCTGCACAGCATCCATATAAATGTGATCCAAATCGGGTCTTTCTTCCCGATCTATTTTAATATTAATAAAATTTTCGTTCATTAGTTTGGCTGTAGCCTCATCTTCAAAACTTTCTCTTTCCATTACATGACACCAATGACAAGCTGAATATCCGATACTAACCAGAATGGGCCTATTTTCATCTTTTGCTTTTTGTAAAGCCTCCTCACCCCAGGGATACCAGTTTACAGGATTATGTGCATGCTGCAACAAGTAAGGACTTGTTTCTTCAATGAGTTTATTTGTAAATTTCTTCATCATAGTTAAGATACTGAAATTGACGGATAAAAGTTTACGAATAAAAAAAGGCACCAATATTGATGCCTTTAAAGTAATTTATTATTTGATTATTTATTCTTTGTAATTCCAGTAAGATAAATATCAAGAGCAGCAACCATACTTGGCATGTGCGGTTGTGGTGCTTTAATGTCAAGTTTTAATCCAGCATCTTCTGCTGCCCGGGTTGTATTGCTACCAAATACGCCTATCACTTTACCATTCTGTTTGAACTTTGGCACATTATCGTACAGACTCTTAATACCACTGGGGGTAAAGAAACAGATCATATCATAATCCTTTTTAGAAAGAATCTCTTTTACATCGCTGCTAACACTGCGATACATAAATGCAAGAGTAAATTCACAGCCATTTGTTTTTAGCCAGTTTACTATTTCGTTGTCCTGCTGGTTTTCGGAGCATACATACAGAAATTTTTCATTTGCCTTATGCTTTGTAAACACTTCAAACAAACTCTTGTTGGTGCTATCTGCACCGTAAAAAACCTTTCGTTTTCTGTAAAGGATAAACTTTTGAAGATATAATGCCACCGCTTCGGTTATGCAGAAATACTTGGTGTCCTGAGAAACACTGATTTTCATTTCTTCGCATACCCGAAAGAAATGGTCAATTGCATTTCGACTGGTGAATATTACTGCAGTATAATTTTGAATATCAATTTTCTGTTTGCGAAAATCCCTTGCATGAATACCTTCCAGTCTTATAAACGGATGAAAATCAAGCTCTACATCAAACTTTTTCGAAAGTTCAAAATATGGAGATTTGTCACTTTCGGGCTTGGGCTGGGTAATCAGGATTTTTTGAATTATCATGGCTTGTAAATCGGTCTTTGGTGCTCCGTTTTTAGTCATTGGTACTCCCTCTGATTTAAAGTGCAAAGTTAAGCAGTTACATCGAAAAATACCAACAAACCCCTGTAAATCAATAATAGAGGTGCAATTTCAAATGCACAGAAGTATAAAAAGAAATGAAACGGGTTGACCTTTATTTGATTACGAATAACCGAATAAGTAAGTATAAACCGGTATAAATATATTACTGCAAGTAAACACCAGGAAATTGTAAGGCTGGCAGAATACATTTTTCCTTCGGTAAATGCCAGCAGAAACAGAAAAGGCAATAGAAAAATCCCAATCATTTTATTAACGATAAAAACTATAAAAATATAAGCATCTGTTGCTTCTTTTATTCCCAAAAGCCAACCAGCTATTTTTAAACCCAAAAATTTAACCAGATAAGCTACAAACAAACCAAGGCAACAATAAAAAAACATCCTCCAGAAATTATCAACCGGATTTATTTTAAAGTATTCTAACAGGAACGTAATGTATAAGCCGCTGCTGACTACAAAAAATCCATTCAGCATGAAAGAAGGTAATGGCGTTTGCATTAGCTGTTCCCGTATTTGTGTTTGCTTTAATGTAGTTCTGAAAAAAAGCATGTACAGATCGCTAAAGTATTTTGGAAACAACTGACGAAGAACAGCAAATACAATAAGTAAAAAAATGAGCAGGTAAAAAATGAATTCTTTTCCCTTAAAGGTTTTTATAGACGAAACTTCCTTTGTAATTGGTCTTGTTTTAAAATCAAAATAAGCACTCCTTTTTAACACTTGCCACCTGAAAGCCGGAGAAGAAACAGAAACTTGCTGAACTAACCAACTACTATCTATTACCTGTCTTCTGGAAACAGAATCAGATTGAGGCAAAGAATGGATTTTGATAGTTGAATCCATATTCGAAACTATAAGGGTATCTGGCGGAACTTGTGCAATAATACCAGCACTAGTCAATAATAATATGAGTATGGAAAAAAGAAACCTCTTCACTTAAAAAATTATGCAGCAAATGTATTGAAGTACTGTGCCACTCTTTCATGAAATTAAAAATAATTGACAAATCCAAAATGAATCTTTGACTGACGTAAGTTCAGATCCGTATCGTTTCTTTTACCTATTGCCCATGCCAGATTAAAAATCCCTGTTTTTGTTTCAAATGCAAGGCCCAGTCCGGTTCCAAAATAAGTATAGCTTAATTTCTGAACCTTACTTGCATCTCTTCCCCAACCTGCATCTGCCAGTACATAGAAATAGGAATTCTGACCAGCCAGATAAAGTAATCTATATTCCAACGTAGCAATAGCAAATTGGGACAGGTATTGACTTTCTTCATCAAACCCTCTCAACAATTTGTATCCACCAATCTGAAATAATTCATTTCTGAAAATGCTGCCGCTTTGAAAAAGGCCAGCATTGATAGCAGCCTTCACCGTACTCTGCTTTCCTAACGGGAAGAAACGGGATGCCATAGTCCGTATCCTAAACTGATAGGTTTTTAGTTTCAACGTGTCGTACAAGGTTTCAAAATCAAAACTTGGGTCAGACGGGTCTTTTAATTCTGTAATCTCATTATTCTTTTTAATATTTTTTGTACCGACAGATGTTATAACTCTTATTTCATTTCCCTTTTTCGGGTTAAATCGATAATCGGTATTGTTAAACTCATAATCAATCCCCACTCCTGTTGAACTTACATCCGCTGCATCGGGCAACCTTCTGTTCTGAATAATAAACGGAGCATTAATGCCGCCTGGGCTTACAATAGTTTGTGACCGTTGTAAAAAAACTTTTCCGGCTTGGTTACTATTCAATACATATTGTGCTCCCAATTGAAAATTGATATTCACAAAAGAGCTGTCCTTCCGGAAAATATCAAATCCGATATCAAGACCAAAAGGTGACTTAAATATGTAAGGTTGCTGGTAAACAAAATTTAATCGTTGTGATGCAACCTGCAATGCCTGGAAGTTTAATCCTATTGTTTCACCAGAACCAAGAGCATTTTTAAGATTCAAATTCCCTTCACCAGTTATCAATAGTTTTTTTGACGAAAGCTGGTCGTTATTAGGCAGAAACCCAATAATAAAATTTATCTGACTGCTTTTTTTCTGTTTCAAATATAAATTGACAACGGAACCTGTTGCTAATCTTGTCAAATCGGCTGGCCGTTCTTCTTCTACATAAGAAAGATCGCCAATCTTTTTACTGATGCGAAGTAATTTTTCTTTACTGTACACACTTCCATTGGAAATATCCAGATAACGTTGTAAATAATCTGTTGAAATTTTTGCATCACCATAAACCCGCAGGCTGTCTATTTTATACAATGGACCTTTATTTACTTTTAGCAAAGCGGAAACTTTGTCTTCGATTAACTGAATACTATCCAGGTACACTCTTGCAAAAGGGAACCCGTTGTTTTCAAGATAATTCAAAATCTTATCCTGCCATTGAGACACTTTGCTAAAATCCATCGGCGTATTGGTAAATACTTTTTCTCTCCAAGCCACTGCATTAAGCAATTCCGGCTGAATATATTTAGCATCTAAAATGGCCCATTTGTGAGCTTCGCCAATAAATAAATTGATTATGGCATATGTTGGTTCATACTTTATGCTATCCAAAGAAGCTGTAACATATCCTTTTGATTGCAATTGATTTTGGAGATTATTGATATACCCTTCGCATAACGACCTATTTTCAAAGCTGGTTTGAAGCCCTGTTAGCTGAACAATAGTTGAAGAGTCCTTATCAACCCCAGTTATATATAGCTTATACGTATTTTGAGATGATGCAGAAACACACAGCAACAAAAGAACAAGAACCGATATTTGCAGTCTGAATTTTATCATGTGGCTTTTCGCCGGGATATTATCAGCTAAATTATTAATTAAATCTCAAATTAAATTGGCAGGTTTACCTGCCGCAAAACAATTTCTTGTTTTAAACGAATGGCAGGCATATATATTCATATTCCGTTTTGTAAACAGGTTTACCTGCCGGAAGATCAATCTTTAATTTTTAATTAATGGCAGGAATATATGTACATATCCCATTCTGCAGGCAGGCTTGCCATTATTGCAATTTCCACTTTGCTACTTCTTTGCTTTACAAAGAAGATTTGATGAAAGCCTTGCTTAAAGAAATTACGTTACAAAAAGATTATTTGGATGATGAAACCGTAGAAACTATTTATTTCGGTGGAGGAACACCGTCGCTTTTAAGTATTGAAGACTTAAAAGCAATTTTATCTACTATAAATGAAACCTTCAAAGTAAAGGATGATGCTGAAATATCGTTTGAAGCAAACCCTGATGATATTACGGTAGAAAAATTATTAGCATGGAAGATCGCAGGTATTACAAGATTAAGCATCGGCGTTCAAAGTTTTTTTGAAGAAGATTTAAAATGGATGAACCGTGCACACAATGCTAAGCAGGCAATGCAAAGTCTTCAATTAGCTATAAAGGACTTTGACAATATAACGATCGATCTGATTTATGGTCTCCCTGATCTTACCAATGAAAAATGGAAACACAATGTTGATACAGCCATTACATTAGGCATCCCACACTTATCATGCTATGCATTAACAGTGGAACCAAAAACGCCGCTTGATAAAATGATAAAGTTGAATAAGAGTAAAGATGTAAATCCAGACAAACAGTCTGAACAATTTTTACTCTTGATGAAATGGTTATCAGAAGCCGGTTATGAGCATTACGAAATTTCCAATTTTGCAAAGCCTGGTTGCAGGAGCATGCACAACTCGTCTTATTGGCAAGGTAAAAAATATCTTGGGCTTGGACCATCTGCACATTCATTTAATGGACAAGAGCGGCAATGGAATATTGCCAACAACAATACTTATATCACTTCCATTAACTCAACTTTAATACCTGCTGAAAAAGAAATACTGACCGAAACCCAACAGGTAAATGAATATATCATGACATCGCTTCGAACAATGGAAGGATTAAAATTTGAAAACATTTTATTTAGTAAAGTTATTACAAAAGAAGAGTTGCTTAAAAAGAGTCAGCGATTTATTAATTCAAGATTGCTAAGTATTGTAAACGATACATTAACACTGACGATGGAGGGGAAACTATTGGCAGACGGAATTGCCTCTGACTTATTCTTTTAATTACTGTGTAAAGTTTTGGGAAAAATACCGGATCAAGCCCGGTATGACATACAACTCATTATTTAAACTTTTGTTTTATGATGCGTATGTTTCCAGTAATCAAAAAGTTGTTTTCCTGCAAGGCAGAGCACCATAATTAAGATGGCAGCGGGAGCAAATCCATGGTAAGAAAGTGGCATAGGGTGTTTTTTAAAGATTTCACCACACAACCTGCCTGTCGGCAGACAGGTTCTATATCGCAGTTCAATAAATCAGACCAATACCTGTTCTATACGTTTAAAGCCTTCCTGTGGTTTAACATCTTCCCATAATATTTTATAGATAGTTTCAGCTATTGGTATTGCTGCTTCTACGGATTTGTTTATATTATAGATGCATTTTGATGCATTATATCCTTCGGCCACCATATTCGTTTCCTTAATAATAGCTTCTACAGATTTTCCATTTCCAATTAAAGTTCCAAAAGAACGATTGCGGCTATACAATGAATAACAGGTCACCAACAAATCTCCAAGATATACGGATGCGGCATAGTTAGGAGTTTTACGATGAGTGATAGGATCTTCTTCACTATCATGCTCTCCTACTGTGATATGCTCTACCCCGAATTTTTTTAGAAAGCCTGCCATTTCATCTGCTGCATTAGCGATGTAAACACTTAAGAAATTATCGCCATAATCTAATCCACGAGCAATACCAGCACCTAATGCATAAATGTTTTTTAAAACCGCTGCATATTGAACTCCAAGAATATCTTGGTTAACAATTGTACTTATATAAGGAGTGGTAAAATGAGATGCAATTTCAGATGCAGTTATAATATCATTACCAGAAAAAGTGAGATACGATAATTTTTCCTGAGCTACCTCTTCAGCATGACATGGGCCAAGCACGGCAAAATAATTATCCAATGGAAAAGTGAATTGCTGCTGCAAATAAAAATTCAATAATATATCCTTTCCAGGTAAGAGCCCTTTAATAGCAGAAATCACTTTTTTCCCTTCCCAATCTTTAGCTTCTAATTTTTCAAATGCAGCTGCAGCATATGCTGATGGCACAGCTATTACTAAAGTATCAGAGTTTTTAATAACTTCTTTTATGTCAGAAGAAAGTACCAATAGTGAAGTATCAAATTTTGCAGCAGAGAGATAATGAGGATTAAATCCTTTTTCTTTTATATACCTAAGCGTTTCCTCTTTTCTTACCCACCAATTAACAATATGCTTGTTATCAGTCAGCATTTTTGTTAATGCTGTAGCCCAACTACCACTGCCGATAATTCCAAATGTCATACCCAAACTTAATTAAATAAAATTTACTTGCAAGTAATGAATTGCAGATACAAAACAGCAACTAGTGCCAAAGTTCAACACAAAGAAATTTACAAGACAAAGAATTGTTTATTTTTCAAACAGTTTATCTTTTGGAACAACATTCACTTTCATTCCATTTTTTAATGTTTTACTGATTGCATTATACGGGCCAATTACCACTTCATCTCCTTCTTTTAATCCACCTAATATTTCAATATAATTGATATCCTGAATACCAGATCGTACAACAGCTTTTCTCACTACACCATCTTTATCCAGCACAAAAACAACTTCCTCTAATTCATCCGACACTATTAATGCCAAATCATCTTCATTTTCACCTTTCACTTCTTTTTCCTCCTTCTTTTTGTCTGCCATACTCTGGTCGCTACCTTTTACCCTTGCATTAACGGCGGTAATAGGAACTGCCAGTACATTATCCACTCTTTTGGTTTTAATGTCAGCACTTGCATTCATTCCCGGACGGAAAGGGAAGGCTTTCCCTGCAAGATCGCTATACGAATTTTTATCAAGGCGAATTCGCACTTCATAATTGGTTACATCATTTGATGTCATTCCACCTAGTGAAGTTTTGGTACTGCTGGCAATTTTTGTAACAACACCTTTAAACTTTCTATTGTTGTAAGCATCTACTTCCACATCGGCAGAATCGCCGATATTAATTTTTACAATGTCATTTTCTCCTACATCCACTCGTACTTCCAATACAGACATGTCTGCAACAGTCATCATTTCTGTTCCCACATTAAAGCTGCTTCCTGCCACACTTTCCCCTTTTTTTATTTTTAGTGATGAAATAACGCCATTCATTGGAGCTACAATCGTAGTTCTGCTTAAGTCTTTATTTGCTTTGCTTAAACCTGTTTGTGTTGATTGAACATTAGCCTGCAAGCTTTTTATATTTTGCAAAGCAGCATTATAATTTGCTAACGCAGACCGGTAAGACCCTTCAAACTGTTCCAACTCTGCTTTTGAAATTACTTTCTGGTTATATAAAGTTTGGTTTCGATCTAAAGCTTGTTTCGCAAGATCAAGATTTGATTTTAAAGCATCAATAGAAGCTTTGCTATTGCCAACTGTAGCGACAGATTGATTTACTCTTGATGCAGCCTCGTCTCTTTGTAGCGAATATATGTCTGCATAAATACGAGCCAACACCGTTCCCTTTTTTACACTATCTCCTTCTTGCACATAAAGCTCGGTAATCTGCCCTGAAATATCCGGGCTGATCTTTACTTCCGTTTCAGGATAAATTTTACCGCTGGCATTTACAGATTCCACGATTGTTCTCTTTGTTACTTTTTCAATCGCCACCTTTTCTTCTTTTTTACCACCTCCAAACTTTTTAATAGCAAAAATTGCCACTGCAAGTATTACCGCAATTATTAACACCCATTTTAATGTCTTATTCATCCTTCATTTATTTTAAAGTTTCAAACCCTGCCCTTTATAAAATTCAAGCAACTTCATCTTAAACACATAATCATATTGTGAATATAAAAGCTGGATCTTCGCCTGTTGCAATGTGTTTTGTGAAGTAATTAAATCATATGTTGAAAGTAAACCTAATTCATACCGCTTTGATGCAAAATCATAGGCCTTTGCAGAAAACTCAACTGTCTTTTTGTTCGCATTGAATGATTGCAAAGAAGCCACAGCATCATTATAGGCTTTATAAATATCTTGTTTTAAGGTAAAGCTATTTTGCTCTTTTGTCAACTCGGTTTGTTTTAATTGCAATTTCGAACGTTGCCATTGTGTTCGTAAGCTACTGCCATTAAAAATAGGAACGCTTAATGCCAAACCAACAGATTGTCTAAAATTCTGATTAAGCTGATCGAAATATTTCATTTTACCATAGGTAAAAACATTGAAGGGTGATAATGGAAAAACTTGGTAAGAGCTACCACTAACTGATACATTACCGATGGGAGCAATAACTTGTGTACTTGATTTTATTTCATTAGCTCTGCTATTAAACGCAGTTCCTAAGCTTCCAAATAATGAAAAGGTCGGATACATAGAACCTCTTGCTACTTCCACCGTTTTTTTTGCTGCAAGCACATTCAGTATATCCACTTTTTGTTGCGGCAAACTGTTAATGGCAAGCAGATAAACAGCATCAGGCTGTAAATCGCCTAATGCCTCTACAGGAATCATATCAACAGGTGGTGTAGAAATATCAAATGGAATGGCCGCATCCAAATTAAGCAACGCTTTCATTTGTAATAATGACTGGCTGGCGGAGGTTTGGGCTGTGATCAAGGATGAACTATCACTTGCCAAAATGGATTCAAGATTTACAGCATTTAATTCGGGAAGTTTTCCTGCATCCACTTGCTTTCTTGTACTTTCTAATTGAGCTTTTGTCTGGCTGACTCTGGATTTTGCTAAAGTAATTTGTTCTCTGGCAAGTAACACTTGTAAATAAGCCACAGCAACATTTAATGCCACATCATTTTTCGCCTTTTCAAGTCCTTCTTCTCTTGCCTTTACGGTCAAATCATTGGCGGCAATTGTATTCTTTTTCGTAAACCAATTAAATATGTCAACATTGGTTTGCAAAGAATAATTACTAAACACATAACCTGTTGTTATCAAACTAAATGTTGTAGGATCTTGGTTACGGCCTGCACTATAACCAAGATTACCGCTAAAATTCAAGCTCGGAAACAGTGATTGCTTACTTTGATACAGGTCAAGTTCAGCGAAACGGATTTGCAAATCGGCTTGCCGTACAGATATATTATTCTGCATAGCATATTCAACACATTTTTGAAGATCCCATTTTTCTGCCTGAGGCACTTGAGCAAACCCAGAGGAACAAATCATTAGCAATGCAACAATAACTGAGCTCAATTTCATATTTGGCAAAATTAATTGAATTGAGCCGCCTGACTTCTGATTTTTTATAAGTGGGAGTAATTGACGGTGTGGCTCTTTTGTAAATTGTAGCTTATAATGAATATTGAATACTAATCCCAGATTTCTTTAAAATCAATATCAGCCTTGCAATCGTCAATAGTAAACAAATGCTGAATATCCTTCCCCCTTGCCGTCATTTTATATTGTTCTTTTATAAGCTCATATACTTCTGCTTCCTCAAGATCAGGGTCAATTATTATATAATAAGGTATGCCTTTGGCCTGGTAAACAGGAAATTTTGTAAACCTGTCTTTGGCCTCAGTGGCAGGCGATAAAATTTCAACAACTAATGCCGGAGGAAAATCTAAATATTTTTTTGAAATCTCTCCAAACACAATCAGCATATCGGGTTGAAAAATGGTGTCTTCTTCTACCTTGTAATCAATTGGCTGAAACACTTTACATTTTTTGCAATTTTTTAATTTCATCCTAAACTCTGTATGTATGTTACCTGCCAGCGTTTGGTGCTTAGGAACCGGCGCCGGACTCATGGCATAAGGAACTCCATCAATAAGTTCCCATTTACCTTCCCAATGAACATAATCATCGTAAGTGTAATGTGGCAATATTTTTACAACTCCGCTCATTTGACCTTAAAGTTACGTATTACAAAATACAAAGCAATGAACCCTGCCAGCACACTGATACTGGTTAATGCCAATTTAGGTTCATTTATGGCAATCATTGTTCCAACAAATAAGTAAGCAATGATAAATAATATCGGCAGCAGTGGGTATAGTTTCATGGAATAGATGCCCGTTCCATTTAAATGTGCAGTCTTTTTGCGAAGTATAAAAATAGTAGCCGCAGATGTTGCCATTCCTATAGAATCAAGAAAAATGGTGAAACTTAATATCTTTTCAAACTTGTCTGCAAAAAATAAAACCACTACACAGATGGCAGTAAAAACGGTAAGGCTTACTGTCAACACATCTCTTTTTTCATCTTTCTTTTGAAAAATCTTTGGCAAAATACCATCCGTACTCATTGCATACATTACTCTTGGATTGCTCAGCAGTAAAACATTTACATAAGCTAACACCGCCAGAAATAGTAAAATAGACGAAGCATATTTTCCCGCAGTACCAAACATTTTTTCCGCAACTACTGAAGCAATACCAGATGTTTCTTTTAATTCATTAAAGCCAATCACTTTTACATAGGTGTAACTAACCAATAAATAAAGTCCGATAATAATAATAATGCCTGTAAAAATTCCTTTCGGAATATTCTTTTGCGGGTTCACTACTTCTTCACCAAAATTGATAGTTTGCTGATAACCCCCGTAAGTGAATGAAGTAGCTTTCAACGCCACACCAAATGAAAGCAATAAGGCTGCGGCTGATGTTTTACTTTCATCAACCACAACAGGCGCAATGCTATGCACTTCCGGGAAAAAAAGTGCGGCAATAATAACCAGCAACATCCCGATCTTAATAATCATTAGCACATTCTGTGTTTGAGAACTCATTCTTAATCCCAATAGATTAACGCCATAAAAAAGAATAATGGCAGCCATCGCTACAAAAGGTTTCCATTGTTCAACATTAACTGCATCAAAAAGTAAAGGAGAAATATATTCGCTGCCAATTAAAGCAACACCTGATAAGGATGCTGCATTTGAAATCAGAATAATTGCATTGATACCAAAGGCCAATGATGGATGATAGGCATAAGAGAATATTTTATAATAACCGCCTGTAACGGGATAGCGGCTACCGATTTCAGCATAAGTTAATGCACCACAAATGGCAACAAGACCGGCGACAACCCAAGCTGCAAAGAAAATGGTGGGTGTAGCTGCTGCTTGCGCCGCATCTTTTGAGGTACGGAAAATACCTGTACCAATTACGAGTCCAATAACAATCATGGTGAGGGAAAAGAGCCCCAGCTTGTTCTTTGCAATCATGGGTTGAAGATACAGAGAAAACGTTCTAACTTTACCGCATCCATTTCCAGTTTCTATGAAAAAGATAGCCGCTATTATTTTAATCTCCCTTTTTACTTCTGCCGTTTATGGGCAGGAAGAAACAGCAGATTCTACAAAAATTCTTGACGAGGTAACTATAAAAGCTTTTGAACAAAACAAAAGTTTAAGAAACGCTACTACCACAGTAAAAATTATTGAATCTAATAATGGTGATAGAAATAACAAAACATCATTGGTAAACGGATTTAATACAGTAGCTGGTGTAAGAATGGAAGAGAGAAGTCCCGGAAGCTATCGTATCAATATAAGAGGCAGTTCACTTCGTTCCCCCTTCGGCGTTCGAAATGTAAAAGTGTATTGGAACAGTATTCCACTGACCGACCCTGGAGGTAATACTTATTTTAATCAACTGGCATGGAACAATTTTTCATCAATTGAAATTTTTAAAGGCCCAGCAGGAAGTATGTACGGTGCCGGTACAGGTGGTTTAATTCTCATAAACAATTTCGACACATGGAAGCCCGGAGCAAGCCTTGAATATATTACCGGCAGCTACAATCTTCAAAACATTTTTACTTCTATTTCCTTTGGTAAGAAGGCCCGCCCGAATGAACCCCGCCAGAATGAATCTTTCGGGCTGGCGTTCGGACAGGAAAATAAAAACCAAATTACGTATGCGCATAACCAAACCGATGGATACAGAGTGCAAACGAAAATGCGGAGAGATAATTTTTCCTGGCAATCGCAACTAAAATTATCAGACAAGCAAGAATTATCAGCAGCTGTTTTATTTAGCAACTTGTTTTATGAAACTCCCGGCGCATTAACGTTGGCTGAATTTACAGCTAATCCAAAAGCAGCAAGACCTGCAGCCGGAGCTTTCCCTTCGGCAGTAGATGCAAAAGCGGCTATTTATCAGAAAAATATTACAGCAGGATTTACAAACGTTTACCACATCACTACTTCTTTAAAAAATTCAACAACTTTATACGGCGCCTTTTCACAAATAAAAAATCCGGCTATCCGTAATCATGAAAGAAGAAATGAGCCAAGTTTTGGCGGTCGTACTTTTTTCACTTATAAAGGGAAAGATGAAAATGCAAATGAATTTCAATTGGTAGGTGGTAGCGAGTTTCAGCAAGGATATTTCAACACACAGGTTTCAAAGAATAGAAATGGCAATCCCGATACGCTACAAACAAACGATGATATTGATTATACAACTTACAATTTTTTTGTACAGGGAGATGTAAGTCTTAACAAAAATTGGTTTTTCAATACCGGTATCAGTCTAAATAAAACAAAAGTAAATTTTAGCAGGTTGAACCAATATCCGGTGTTAAAACAAACCCGCAGGTATAAAAACGAAATGGCTCCACGAATTTCATTGAAGAGATTGTTTGCAAATGATTTTTCTGTGAAAGCCACCGTATCAAGAGGTTTTTCTCCGCCAACAGTTGGCGAACTATTGCCTTCCACTGGTGTTATCAGCACTGAACTTGAAGCCGAATACGGATGGAATTATGAGCTTGGACTAAACTATAGCTTCGGAAGATGGAAACATAGGATTGACTTTGAAGTATCCGGATTCTATTTCAAACTGAATAATGCATTGGTTCAACGAAGAGATCTTTCGGGAGCCGATTTTTTTGTGAATGCAGGAGATGTAAAACAAAAAGGAATTGAATCACAAGTTCATTATTCTCACATTCCTACTACCTTATCATTTTTAGATTATATGGTAATTACAATTACACATACTTACAACCATTTCCGATACGGCAGTTTTATAAAAGGTATTGATGATTTTTCCGGCAAAACTGTTCCTTCTGTTCCCACCAATACATTATCAGCATTAGCAGATGTTCAATTAAAGAATGGTATCTATTCAAATATTACTTATTACTGGGCTTCCAGAATAATGCTGAATGATGCAAATACCGCATCCGTTGAACCCTATCATCTTCTTGGTTGCAGAGCAGGCTGGAAGGAAACATTGAAGAGTAAATACAAATTAAACTTCTATGCGGGAGTTGACAACCTTTTAAATGAAATCTATAGTTTAGGAAACGATATTAATGCTGCTGCCAACCGTTTTTACAATGGGGCTCCAACAAGAAACTATTACGCCGGCTTGTCGTTTCAATGGATCAAATCAACAAAAAAGTAAACCAATTAATAACTTACCCCAGGGCAACCCAGCTTTCCTTTACTGCCCGGCCTGTATATAATACCAAGGGAGATTGTCTGGTAGTGATCGTTTTGATCAGGGTTTGTAGACTTGCTAAAACCATCAAGATAATCAGTGAACATAAGTCTGTAGGCTGATTCTGCATAAACGGCAAAAGATGGAGAAAATCCATACCGCACACCTGCACCCAGAGGCACTACAGGAACTACATTGGGAGTGCCATGTTCCTGATCTTCTGCAATGTTTAGCAATATGGTTGGCCCTTCTGCAAAATAGTCCGGGTTAAAATTACTTGCATCACTTTTTATACTTAAGAAACTAATACCAACACCTGCCATCAGGTAGGGAGAAAAGCCTTCGTTCGTATAATTCGTTTTAAATGGATTCCAAACCACTAACTCCGACAATTCAATTACCGGTGATTTGAAATTAAAGTTCCGCTGTCTTCTGAATTCAGGTTTATCGTAAGCCGCATCATCGCCACGAAGTCCGCCAATTGTTAGATTTGTTCTTGCTATAAATGAAGGACTTAAAATTAAGCTTCCATGTACCTGAAATCCGGCTTTCATGGTTTTATATGATCCCAAAGGATTGGGTGTTAAATCCCCCTGATAAATAGTACTGCCTACGCCAGCACCTATCTCAAATCTTGGAACCATAGGTTGAGCATTGACATAATTTTCATTCGCCAGAACAAAAACAATAAAAAAGACAACTATTTTTCTTACTACACCAATCATATAACTTTTATTTAAAGAAGAGAAGGATCATTCTCTGTTTACTACATATTTAAAAGCAGCAGTTGTTGGAAATGAGTAAAAATAAACTATCGGGATTAAATCATCAACGATTAAAAGTAATTTAGATTATCCCTTCTCTGTTAAATAATTCAGGAAATTTTAGAATTGCTGCATAAAATCTTAATTTCAGACTGACCGAATGAATACTGCAAAGTTTATTCCAAAGAATAAACTTTGCAGTATTAAAAATTAATTTCTGAAAAGAAATATCCTCTACCTACATTTGCAGCGATTTGGTTTCCGACATAATAATCGGAATTAAAAGGGAAGTCAGTCAAAATCTGACGCTATCCCCGTAGCTGTAAGCCCCCATCCCCTAAAGGGGAGGAAAAATTCAGTTTTCTTCAAACCACTGTCTCGCCTAAGGCGAGATGGGAAGGTAAAACTGATGGAGTAAGCCAGAAGACCTGCCACATCAAGTAAACAACATTCAGCTTTCGGGTGAAAGGCATGAGCTATAAAAGTCGCAGGACGTTTATATTTCTATCTCTTATTTACACGGAAGCAGTCACACAAAAAATTCATTTATAATGAAAAGACATTTTTTTGTAGTGGCTGCTGTCATTATCAGCAGTCAACTAAAAGCACAAGACAGCACAGCCAGCTCACTTGATGAAGTAGTCCTTACGGCCAACAAGTATCCCAACAAAACATCACTTACGGGTAAAGTAGTTACTATTATCACCCGGGAGCAATTAGAAAGAAGTGGCGGCAAAGATTTATCTCAATTACTAACTGAACAGGCGGGGATTTTTATTGGTGGAGCTAACAGCAATACAGGAAAAGATAAAAGTGTTTATTTACGTGGTGCCGGAGTTGGGCATACATTGATAACTATTGATGGAATTCCGGTTTATGACCCATCTGGTATCGGCAGCAATTTTGATATCCGCAATCTGCCTTTGTCAAATATTGAACGGATTGAAATATTAAAAGGAAGTCAATCCACACTGTATGGCAGCGATGCGATAGCAGGAGTTATCAATATCATCACTAAAAAATCGTCTGCAAAAACAATTGCCGGTAATGCATTACTTAGTTATGGCAGTAATGAAACAGTAAGAGCCAATGCAGGTATGAATGGAAAATCAGGAATGATAGATTACAATGCTACGTTATCTTTTCACAATACAAAAGGCATTAACGAAACGATTGCTCTTAATAATACCACCCCAACTGACAAAGATGGATTTCAGCAAACTGGCATTCAATTAGGATTGGGCATAAGGCCTTCTGCTAAAATTTATATTCAGCCTTTCTTTCGCTACAGCAATATAAAAGGAGATATTGACCAGGGAGCATTTACAGATGAACTGGATTATACTTATGAACAAAAAAGCTGGCAAGCCGGAGTTAGAAATGAATTTAGTATTGGGAAATCAAAATTAAACATACTTTACAACTACAATAATATCAACCGACTTTACACAGATGATTCTGTAAAAAGTAGGAATGGATATGATACATGGTCGCAGGGAAGTTATACAGGGTCCGAACATTTTGCAGATGCGTACATACATATTCCGTTGAGCAATCAAATAAAACTTACTACTGGAGTGGATTATAGATCATCAAAGTCAGATCAGTCATATTCTTCTGTTGGCTTTTTTGGACCATACAAATCTGAGTATGCCAAAGACAGTCTGCATCAAAATCAATTCGGCATCTATACAGCTATGAACTGGAATGCTGCTTCAGGTTTCAATCTTGAACTGGGAAGTCGTATAAATTTCCATTCAGAATATGGAAGCTATGCTGTTTTTAATATCAACCCTTCTTATTTCATTAATAAGAAAATAAAACTGTTTGCTAATATTTCATCGGCTTACCGAACACCATCTTTGTATCAGCTTTTTTCGGAATACGGGAATACAACTTTAAAGCCTGAAAAGGGCATTACAACGGAAGGTGGTTTACAATATTTTTCAGCAGATAATAAATTTACCAGTAGGGCAGTTGCTTTTAGCCGCAATGTGAAAGATGTAATTTTCTTTTATTTTAACAGCAGCACTTTCCAGTCGCAATACATTAATCAGGATAAACAAAAAGATCATGGATTTGAACTGGAAACAAGTTATAAAATCAATAAAGGAACAACAATCAAAGCCTTCTATACTTATGTAACGGGTGAGATAACAACTCAGAAAAACGGGAAAGACACTACCTATAATAATTTATTGCGAAGGCCAAAATCAAGTATCGGAATAAATATTGGCAGCCAGCTTTGTAAAAATTTTTATATAAGTACTAATCTTATGAGTGTGGGCAAAAGAAATGATACATATTTTGACAATACTACTTTTGCAACGGTCAACACTACTTTGAAAAACTATGTTCTGTGGGATATTTATGCAGCGTATGGTTTGCTAAAAAATAAACTGAAATTATTTGCAGACCTTAGAAATATAACTGGTAGCCAATACACTGAAATAAGTGGCTTTAACACACTTGGCTTTAATGGAAGTGGAGGAATTCGTTTTACATTTTGATATAACGAAATAGCATGTCTCAGCATGAAACAAAATATTGTCCACGGTGCAAAGAAAAGTTTGAATGCAAACCTGGCAACATTACACAATGCCAATGCTATGGTATAAAGCTTACTGATGAGCAAAAGGCTTTTATCGAACTTCGTTATAATGACTGTCTTTGTAATAATTGTATTTCTACATTACAGAATGACTTAGAGTTATTTAAGGAAAAATATATTTACCGCTAATTTTTAAATAGAAGGTGGCTGATTATTGTCACCTTCTATTTTACTTATCCTACTTTTGCCAAAATCTTTTTATGGCAATAGATTTCAATAAACTGCTTACTGTAACCTTTACCTTGTTTGCTGTAATAGATATAGTTGGCTCTGTTCCTATTTTAATTTCCCTGAAACAAAAAATGGGTGGCATCAATGAATTTAAAGCCACATTGATTGCTGGTGCATTAATGATCCTTTTTATGTTTATCGGGGAAGCTTTTTTAGGTATTCTTGGATTAGACATAAGTGCATTTGCAGTCGGAGGTTCTATTGTAATTTTTATACTTGGATTAGAAATGGTATTAGGTCTTGAGTTTTTTAAAGGAGACATGGATATAAAAGCAGCGACTGTTGTACCAATTGCCTTCCCCTTAATAGCCGGTTCAGGAACGTTGACAACCATTATGTCCCTTCGAGGATCAAATTATGGCGAAACAGTTTTATTGATTGCTATATTACTGAACCTGATAATTGTTTATGGTGTTTTAAAATCGTTGGGGCCTATTGCGAGATTATTAGGACCTGCAGGTTTGATAGCCGTAAGAAAATTTTTTGGTGTAATATTGCTCGCCATTGCGGTAAAAATATTTGCCACCAATGCGCCGGGATTGATAAAACCTCCGGTAAAACAAGAAGCCAACATTCAATCTGTCAAATAAGATCTTTTTTCTGGCCTCGTAGTACAATGTTTACCCGGCTCTTGGACGGGCCCGCCCGGCTGAACGCCGTTCGGACGGGGATAGTACATAAGAGATCCCGGTATTAAATTTGTTCTTAATTTCTGGCCTAGTAGTACAATGTTTACCCGGCTCTTGGACGGGCCCACCCGGCTGAACGCCCCGCCAGAATGAATCTTTCGGGCAGGCGTTCGGACGGGGATAGTATAAGAGTTTAATAATAAGATAAGAGTAGTTCTTAAATATTTTAACTGGCCTCGTAGTACAATGGATAGTATAAGAGTTTCCGAAGCTCCAGACCCAGGTTCGATTCCTGGCGAGGCCACCAATTTTTTATAATGTATTTCGCTTATGTGCTTAAAAGCATAAAACATGATTACTACTATAAAGGTCATTGCAAGGATTTAGAAAAAAGAATTCAGCAACATAACTCTG
>JBDSUW010000101.1:0-3689 GCA_039927535.1 Chitinophagaceae bacterium
CGCAATTTCATCCAGGAGTATTTTTTTCCGGCTTGCCACAAGGAAGGATAAGCATTTAAAAAAAGAGGAAGTCTTCCTCTTCCCTGTTGAGTTAATATTGTTTCATTATAAACTGCATCACCTTCAAAAAACCAATTGGGGATTGCTGCATTTATAGCCAAAGAATATCCTTCTTCGCCAGACACAATTTTCATCAACTTACTCAATCCATTATTAAAATTATTAAACTGTTGTATGTGACGGTATTCATGCAATGCCAATTGATCTGTCCATCCGATGCTGCCCTGCTTGAAATTATTAAAATCAGGAGTCATATAAAATTCACTTCGGAATGGCCCTAACTGTGCATAACCATTTGCTATTGTTGTTTGATTTTGAAGAACAATACTAATTTTTTTTAGCTGATTGCCTAACGAGACAGGTTTTTCAGCAGCAAGGTAATGAACAATTGAAGCCACCCGTTGCGCCTGACTGTCAAGTCCAACCGGAAAAATAATCCGGGCAGAATCTGTATTGATCTGTTTCCATTTTGTAGATGAGGGGTTGCCGCCAAATTGCTGAGCAATTGCAATAACTGAAATATGAAATATTGAAACAACTAAAACAAGCCTCCGCATAGTAATATATTATAAACGGAAGTTACGGAGAAAACCAATCTTTGGTTCACTTATCCAGTAAGAATCAACTAGCAGCAAGTGGCAACTCTACAAAAAATGTTGAACCACTTCCTATACTTGTTTCAAACCATATTCTACCTTTTGCCTGCTCTACAATGCCTTTACACATCGCTAATCCAAGTCCCGTTCCGGAAGATTTTGTAGTGAAATTTGGAATAAAAATCCGCTCTTGTATATCTTCTGGAATCCCTTCGCCATAATCTTTTATAGTAATCAGTATTCTGTCTCCAACTATTTTTTCCAATACCTCAATTCTACTTTTTTCGTCATCCTGATATGCTTGTATTGCATTCATAAAAAGATTAGTAAAGAGCCGGTTCATTTGCGTTTTATCCTGATTAACCATTATCCGATTATTTACCGGCAGCCATTTTATTTCGATCAATTCGTTTGGCCGATATAAATCGGTTAAGGACCCGATCACTGTATGTAAATCAAAAAATCCAATATTGGTATTACCAATATTTGCAAATTGGGAAAAATCAGCGGCAATTTTTGATAGGTGATCGATTTGTTCAACTAAAGTGTTTGCAACACTACCAGATAGTTCTTTTACATTCGGTTGATTAGTATTAATTGCTTTTTGTAAATATTGAATGCTGAGCTTCATTGGAGTCAACGGGTTCTTTATTTCATGTGCCACCTGCCTCGCCATCTCTCTCCATGCTCCTTCTCTTTCGCTTTTTGCTAATGCAATAGCACTGTCACCAAGTTTTGACACCATTTTATTATACTCCGTTACAAGATCGCCGATCTCATCATTCCGGTTCCATTCAATTTCATCATTGTGTTTACCAAGATTTACTTCTTTCATTTTATCACTGATAATTGCAAATGAATGAGTAATCCTGTTTGTAATAAATAAAGCAATCAAACCAGCTATCAGGAAAATAAATGCATTGAGGTTGATAATTGTTACAAGAAAGTTTGATATTTCCTGCCGCAGTTCTGGTCTTGATGTGAAATAAGGAATATTCACATACGCTTCCACAATACCTTGCTGATCCCTTACCGGCGAATAAATACTCAGATAGGAAAAATTGCCAACCTTTTCTTCCTGCACATGTTGCACTTGCCGCATTCTGTCGAGATGAAAAAAAGCTGCGGGTTCCATTTTTTTACTAAGTACCCCTTTTGTGTACACATTCGCCTCCGATGACACTTGCAGGTCTCCATTCAAATCATATACATTCACATCCACTCCATGAATGTCTGAAACATCCTCTACTAATTTCTGGAGATTATTATTCGTTACCGAATCATAAATTTTTATTACATCATCAAACGTATTGTGATCCGCCATCTTTTTTTCCATTTCATTCACCATGATCTTCATCGTACGGCTCAGCTTTTCACTATTGCTTTGCCTGTTGCGGCTTATAAAGAAAGAGATGGTGGCAACACCTATTACCACAAATGAAAATATACTTATGAATATTATAGTGCTGTGTACCTGTGAACGGATATTCAGTTCAAATAATTTTTTAATACCCTTCCAGTTATACCCTGTTTTTAAAATGTAAATGAGAACCTGCACCAATGCTACCAAAAATAAAAAAGTACAAAAGATATAAGAGAATAACGTTATCGTTTCAATTGTCGTTTCTCTTTTTCGTGCAATCACCACTACTTTATCTTTACTGGCATGATACCATAGTTCATCAAAATCCCCGTTTGTTTTTAGTTTGAATTCTTCTTGCGGAATTTCTGATTCATTCAACCATGTGGCAAAAGGATAATTGCCAACAGGAGAAATAAGTCTGTTCTTAATATAAACTGCATTTGAATAGATTGGAGAATTTTCGGGATCACTACCCTTACTCTGCCGGAATAACTCTGGGAATAATGCATCCCGGCTAAAACTTTTAAGGTTTGAAACAATGAAGAATGAACCCATTTTCTTATCGGCTGAATCAACTACTTCCCTACGGATGATGTAATTAAATTTATCATACGCCGTTTCATAATAATATAACCCTGGGATGGTAGTAGATTTAGATTGAACAGTAAATATCACATTCAGTGATTCATACGATGTAGGATCTTCATTATCCAACCCATTTCCGGTAGAGTCATAAATATATAAACGAGTATCATACTTATTCAAAAATCCGCTATAGTTGCCGGTAATAATACTATCTCTTAAAATCCGGCCTTGTACTTCATTTTTGAAACGATGGAAATTTTCATTCAGGAAATCATTATCCAGGTACTTGATGGCAATACTCATCAGCATTTCGCTGGAAGGATCTGTTTGCAATGCCAGCTTTTCGGCTATAGATTCTCGTTTTTCCCATTCCACTTTTTTGTTCTGCGACAGCATTATGGTAGATATCGAAACCGAAAAAATAAATATCCAGGATAATATGCCTGCAATATTGATACGTATATTTTTAAACAGCAATCCTTTCCTGTTAATCAACCAGGAGTAGCCTAACAACCAAACCAGAACAGGGAGATAAAATAATACATCTGCAGCATCTGCCTGCGCTGTTAAATAAATAAGCCCAACAATACATATAGCGAAATAGATGAGAAAATCCCGACCCGCAAGTAAAGGGAAGATAAGCCGGAACAACATTTGAGACAGATAATAATAAGATAGTGACAGACCTGCCAGAATAAAAAATCCTGCTAATGTGTAGCGGTTAAGGCTGAAAAAATTAGTAACATCAAAAGATATTTTAGAATCTGCTACCAAACTTCTGATTACTGATGCCAGCATAAAGGTGGATGTAACTAATATCAATAAGGCAAGCAATCCTGCAATCCATTTTATTTTTGTAGGAATTGATGCCGAATAATTCTTCTTGTCCTGCAGCCTCGACCAGGCAAATAAAATGATCCAACCAAACAGTATTACATTAATAAATAAATCGCCCAATGATCGTTGCACAAAATTTGACCCATAAATTAAAGGACTGAAAAACTCAAACTGACGGAGGTTTAGCAATAAAGGGAAATAATAAATAATTAGCCGGAGCGATACAAGGGAAAAAATTAGCACAGCAA
>JBDSUW010000102.1:0-13038 GCA_039927535.1 Chitinophagaceae bacterium
GTTAAGCTTTTGAAAAATGAGTTTGCGGTTGGCTCATCTGCAAGGCAATCCATAAAGTCCTTATTAAAAACAAAACCCTTTTCATCAACAGATAATTGCACTTGCAACATGGCTCCTTTTCGTTTACCTATACCCTTTCGTAAACCTGCATTCAATGCCATTATAAAAATGCCTCCACCCATTGGAATTAAAGCGATTCCATCAATTTTAAAATCATCCAACTTTCCATTTACCCTGAATGACATCTTATTCCCCGGTTTTAATTGCTGAGCAATATCCGCCGGTATTTCAATATAGGTCCAGCCGGTCTTTTCTCCCTTTGCTTCAAACCGATGTATTGTAGCTGTGAATTTCATAATACTCCCCATAAAAAAAGTAATTTTAAAATAAGAAGGCTTTAAAAATACTTCCAAAAAAAGATATGAAAAAAATTACATCCTCTTTTGAAAAATTCTCTGCCAAGGTTACAAAAATAACAGGGAAACCCATTTCATTTTTGCTGGCGATATTTATTGTTATTGTTTGGGGAATAACCGGCCCTATTTTTAATTACTCGGATACCTGGCAGTTAGTGATCAATACCGGCACTACCATAATAACATTCCTGATGGTATTTGTAATTCAACAATCGCAAAACAAGGACACAATAGCCCTGCAATTAAAACTAAATGAATTAATCGCCGCCACACCAACGGCCAGCAACAGACTTATCGACGTGGAAGATATATCAAGTGAAGAGTTAGAAGTGCTGAAAAAATTTTACATAAAACTGGCTATGATGGCCAAAAAAGAAAAGGATATACATCAAACCCACTCCATTGATGAAGCAAAAACACAACATGAGAAAAAGAAAAAATAAGCCACTTTAATAAGGGGCTTATTCGAATTAAACTGTATCCTTGTAGTGCTTAATTATCATTTTTCACTTTTCTTTCTCCCGTTTCCCCGTCAATCTTAATTTTTTTATCCCCGTCTTTGATCTTGATGTCACCGTCTTTTTCTATTTCAATTTTTTGATCGTCGTCTTTATACTTAACGGAACCGTCGTTGTTCATCTCCACTTTTACATCGCCGTCATAAACATACTTATTGTTTTCTGAGATTACATGACCGTTTACCACCTCACCTGTTTTCCCATAAATAGTGTCATTGTTTTTGCTGTCTACATACAAGTAAACCGGTTTTTTAGTTTCCTTGTCCATCATTATCCCGGTTTGGTCATCTTTAATTGGTTCAAATGCATTTCCCGTTGAAAGATCAACATATCGGTCTTTACTATCTGAACAACTAATAACTAAAACCAAGGCAACTGATAAAGCGATAACTGAACTTACTTTTTTCATAATTTATATTTTCCTTATGATTTCAATTATCAGGCCAATATGAACTATTGTGAGGATTAGATACTTTTGCAACTGCTTTTAAAAATTGTACAAACGTTCTATATTTTGTTTTAAACACTAAATCTCAATGCTTAATAATATATGCCTCTTTTGCTTTTTTCTATTTTTCTCTATATTAATTCAGGCGCAGGAAGTTAATGTAACTATTAAAGTTCTGACAAGTAAAAAAGAACCTGTTTCATTTGCGACAGTTACTTTATTTAACCGGCTGGATAGTATAAGAACATTTACCAAGGTTACAGACAACAACGGGTTAGCTCAGTTTATACTCAAAGCAAACAATCAATACAATGTAAATATTACTGCCATCAACTACCAGCCAATAGAAAAAGGAATAACCATTACGGGAGAACAAAATACTTTTAGTTTTTTTACAGAAGAAATTGGAAAGACACTGGAGACTGCAGTTGTTACTTCCAAAAAACCTTTAATGAAAATGGAAGATGATAAGCTGATAGTTGATCCTGAAAATCTTGTGGAAGCTTCTACCAATGGATATGAAATAATTGAAAAAACTCCCGGGCTGTTTGTCGATCAGGATGGGAATATCTACATAAGCAGCATGTCACCAGCGACTGTGCAAATTAATGGTCGTGACCTCAAGATGAGTGCAGCTGATATAGCAACGATGCTAAAAAGCCTGCCCCCAAATTCTATTTCAAAAATTGAAATACTAAAAACTCCTTCTGCAAAATATGATGCCTCCGGTAGCGGTGGTATTGTAAATGTTGTATTAAAGAAAGGAGTAAAAATAGGATTGACTGGAAGTGTAAACGGAGGTATGCAACAAGGCTTTTATGGAAATCAGTTTATCGGCTTTAACCTTAGCAATAATGATGGAAAGAAAAGTTCATACATAAATCTGAATTACAGCAGAAGAAATAGTTATGAGAAAATTGTGACTGAAAGAATTTTTGCTCCTGATTCAATTATTAGCCAGGAGGCTTTCACAAAATATCCGGCTAATACTTACTATGCAGGATACGGTCTAAATTATTTACTGGGCAAAAAATGGGAGCTTGACTTCTCAGGAAATATAAATCTAAACATAAACGATAATAGTACAGAAAACCGAAGTTTGATACAAAAGATTAGTAGCTCACAAACTATCGCTGACAATCTTAACACTGTAAGGAATGAAGGAATCAACTTAGTAATTGGCAATGGCATTGAATCAAAATTTAAGATCGACTCTGTTGGCTCTGAATGGTCAAATCAGGTTTTTTATTACATATCCCATAATACTTCAGACCAAACCTATGCTACCGTTTTTTACCAGCCCATATCGGTACTTATTGCTGGCGATGGAAATGGAGATAATAAAAGAAGACTTTTTTCGGCAAAGTCAGATCTACAATTAAAAATGAAAAAGAGATTCACTTTCGAAACAGGTATAAAGTCGACAACGCATACATATAAAAATGTAACTAACTATTTCCGTGAAAGTAACGGAGCAAGAATAAAAGACAACAACAGAACCAACACATTTAATTACATTGAAAATATCAATTCAGGATACCTGCAAGGTTCTAAAACTTTGGGTAAAGATTTTGTAATTAAAACCGGGGTACGGCTTGAGAATACTAATATGAATGGACAGCAAATAATTCCCAGTGACACTTCTTTCAATATTCGGAGAACTGACCTTTTCCCTTATATCTACTTAAGTAAAAACTTAATGAAGATCATGGGTTATGATTTAAGAGCCTATTTAGTTTACCGTCGTACAATTACAAGACCTGTTTATGAACAATTGAATCCGTTCTCCCGGTTTGTAGATCAATACTTATCAGAATCAGGCAATCCATCGCTTAGACCTCAGTTCAACCAAAACTATGAAGCAAATATCAGTGTGGATGAAAGACCAATACTTGCCCTTGGCGTAAACGATACTAAAGATATTTTTACAAATGTGATATACCCATCAGATACCAGTCTTATTCAAAACATACGTACATACGATAACCTGGGAAAAAACAAAGAATGGTATTTTCGTGGGCTGGGTGCCATTCCACCGGGCGGTCGTTATTTTTTTGTAGCCGGAGTACAGTACAATCATAATTTTTACCAGGGATTGTATGAGAACAAGCCATTTTCATTTAAAAAAGGGACCTGGACATTTTTTACTTATCAAACTTTCAAAGTTGATAAACGTTCTGTAATAACCTTAAATGGTTTTATAAGATTAAAAGGTCAACAACAATTCTACGAGCTGACAACTTTTGGTGCTTTAAATATGAGTGTAAACAGAAAATTTCTGAAAGACAAACTGGTAGCCACCATAAGCATTAGTGATATGTTTGATACAAACAGAAATAATTTTACCTACAACCAGGGTTCAATTAATGCCAGTGGTTACAGGGAGTCAGATACAAGAAGGATTGGTTTTAACCTTCGTTATAATTTTGGTATCCGTAAAAAGGAAGAAACCAAAAGTATGTTTAACGTAGAACCGCCTGTAATCAACTAAAAAACTTTAAAAATAATAGCAATAATCTGGGTTTTATAGATTACCTTCGTCTCGTTAATTTGAGCGAACAGCATTTTAGTAAGTGAACGATTTTTTCTGCTACGCATTTCTGCTAATAGTTAGTCTTCTTTACCCTTTGCGTTAATCTCAAGAATTTTTAAAAGTTAATTTTTTTACATGAACATTTATGTTTCAAATTTAAGCTTCGCCGTTGTAGACGAAGATCTTAGAAGCTATTTCGCCGAATATGGTGAAGTTACTTCTGCAAAAGTTATTATGGACAAGTACACGAACCGTAGCAAAGGCTTTGGTTTTGTGGAAATGAGTGATGATGAGGCTGCTAATAAAGCAATTGCTGAATTAGATGGTGCTACTGTTGATGGCCGTGCTATCAAAGTAAGTGTTGCAAAGCCAAGAGAAGAAAGACCTGAAAGAGGGGCAAAACCTGCATATTCTAACAATCGTTGGTAATAGCATCTGACTTTATCTTAATAGCCCTTCACAATTGTGAGGGGCTTTTATTTTAGGAATATTCATTATTCTGATCTTGATAACTCTAAACTATATTTCCCCTAATTGCTGTTGCTACTGCTTCACTTTTGGAGTGCACATGAAGCTTTTCATAAATATTCCGGATATGGCCTCGAACTGTGTCTATGCTGATAAAACAGGCAGCGGCAATTAATTTGTAGCTCATCCCGTTTACGAGGCAGGAAAGAATTTCTTTTTCCCTGTCAGAAAGATTGAATGTATTCAATTTTGCGGAGGGAAATTGCTGTGTTATCATTTTCATCACCTTGGTAGCTACAGAAGGGCTCATAGGTGCCCCACCTTCATAAGTTTCTTTGATAAAATCAAGGAATCTTGATGGGGAAGTGTTTTTCAGAATATAACCAGAAGCTCCTGCAAGAATAGATTGAAATATTTTTTCACTGTCTTCAAAAATAGTCTGCATAAGAATTTTTAATTCTGGGTATTTTTCCCGTAGCATTCCTACT
The DNA here is from genome assembly GCA_039927535.1 of Chitinophagaceae bacterium. Taxonomy (GTDB): domain Bacteria; phylum Bacteroidota; class Bacteroidia; order Chitinophagales; family Chitinophagaceae; genus JJ008. Next base: position 4,872 of record JBDSUW010000102.1, read on the forward strand.
GCTTCAATGCCATTTATTTCAGGCATTTGAATATCCATTAAAACTACGTCAGGTTTGGTCTCTTCAATATTTTTTACAAGATTTAGGCAATCTTCAAAAACTCCGACACAATTAAACCCCTCGCTGCCATTAATCAATTGATAAAGGCTTTGGCGCAGGCTTTTATTGTCTTCAAAAACGACGACCCTGATATTCATTTATTTTCATTTATTAAACTGCCATACTTAATTGAACCGAAGTGCCTTTTCCTGGCGAGGAGACAATTTTGAATTGTGCTTTAATTTCATCTGCCCTCCTTTTCATATTCTTCAGCCCGTTTCCTTCGCTTGATTGATGGTTATCAAATCCTTTTCCATTATCATGAATCAGCATGATTAACTTATTTTTTTCCTCTTTGATCGTAAATAAAGCTTTATCGGCTCCGGAATATTTCACCATATTGTTAGTCGCTTCTTTAAAAATAAGGTAAAGGTTTTTACGTACATTCATTGGCAGCTTTATCTTTGCCACCTCCTCATCTGCAATGAATTCAAAATCAATTTTCCTGACGCCAAGCAGTTCGTAAGCAAAACTTCGCATCCGCAAAATGATTTTTTCAAACTGGTCGTTTTCAGGATTAATGGTCCACACAATATCAGCCATAGCATCAAGCATTTTCCGGGAGCTTTCGCTAATGGTTTCCAACATCGGTATCACTTCTTTTGATTGCTGTTGTGCCATCTGTGAAAAAATGGAAATGCTGCTGAGTGTACTACCCACATCATCATGCAGGTCACTGGCAATTTTATTTCTTAGTATTAGCAATTTTACATTTTGCCTGTTGCGGTAATTCCTATAAATAAAAAATGAAAGTATGGTAAATAAAATAAGCCCGGCAATCAAGAATTTTTTTAATTGTTTTTGCTTATTCAGTTCCAGGCCTTGTATAGACTTTTCTTTGTTTAACAATACCAGCTCACTTTGTTTTTTGTCATCTTCTGCTTTTTGTGCAACCTTCTGCACGGCAAAATCAGCCTCATTTTTTTCTATTTGTAATTGTTGAATTTGTTGTGCATTACTCATTAACGCAAATTCTTTTTCCTTCAGCAAAAGAGATTGCTGCTGCTGTTGGGCCAATAAGGTTTGTTGTTTTAGTTTTTCATTGGTTAACACTTGCTGATAATTAAGCGAATCTTCTTTTTTATCAAACTCATATTGCAGTTGATTTTTTAAAATCTTATTACTGCTCTCTTCATTAACCAGGCTGTCACGGTAAAGGATAAATAATTTATGATTGTGATAGGCTCCATCCCAATTGCCCATGGCACTATCTACCTTTGCCAGTCGTTCATAACTGACTTTAATGTCATCTTTTGACTGAATTTTTATGGATAGTAACAATCCATCGTTAAGAAATCGTTTTGCCTCTGCAAAATTTTTCAAGTTGATTAGAGACTCTCCTAAATTAATAAAAGAACAAGCTATACCCTTTTTATCTCCGATTTCTTGTCTTATTTTAAGTGAAGCAAAATGATTTTTCAAAGCATCATTATGATTTTTTTGCTTATCATAAATAAGTCCGATGCCATTGTAAGAATTGGCGATGCCTTTTTTAGCCCCTATTTCTTCAAGTATTTTTAATGATGCGAAAGAATTTTTTAAGGCCTCAGTATATTTTCCTTCTTCTGAATAAATACTTCCAATGTTGTTATAAGAATATGCGATACCTGATTTATTGCCGATTTCTTCGCTTATTTTCAGGGAAGCAATATATTTTTTTAAAGCCTCTGAATAATTGCTTTGTCTTTGGTAAATAAGACCAATGTTATTTAAAGAATTAGCAACTCCATTTTTATCGCCTATCTTTTCTCGTATTTTTAGCGAAATCAGATGATTTTTCATAGCCTCTGGATAATTGCCTTGGGTCTGATAAATAAGTCCAATATTATTAAACCCAGTAGCGGCTCTTTTTTTATCTCCGATGTCATTATATATTTTAGTTGAAGCTAAGACGTTTTTCAACGCTTCTGGATAATTACCCTCATTTGAATAAACTCCTGCAATTCCGTTATAAGATTCTGCTATCCCTTTTTTGTATCCGGTTTCTTTACTTATTCCAAGAGCAGCCAAATGATTTTTTAATGCTTCGGGGTAGCTGCCTTGAAGCGCATATACAATAGCAATGCTGTTGAATGAATTGGCTATACCCGAATTGAATTTTAATGTTTCAGAAAGTGCTAAAGCCTCTTCTGCATAATTTTTTGCCTGTGCGTAACTGCCGGTTTGCCAGAGTTGCCTGCTTAAATCATTTAAAGTGTTCACCTTGCTGGTATCTTCTTTTTGTGTTTTTAAAACTTTAATCAGAGAATCAATTTTAGGTTGCTGTGCAAGGCAAGGTTGTACCAGCGCTGCAATAAGCAGCAGAAGCAGAGTAATGTTTTTTAATAGAGATCTATAATACATAAGATCCAGCGTTTAAATGAATGTCTATCCAGCCAAAAGTAAGCACCTGTTTTTTACGAGGAGGAGATAATAAGACTTAAAGGTAGGATATATTCACCCCCTCGAAATAGCATATTCATGCTATTATTCCTTCAGGGATAGTAAACTACAATACGTTTATGCTATTGATTTCTGTTCCGACGAAGGATAATTTTGGAATCTAATATCAATTTAAATCTTTTCCTGTTTCTATAATACTTTTTGCCAAAATTTAAAACTATTAAAAATGAATAATCAACTTCTCCAATCAATTAGGCAAGTTGCAATTATTGCCTTTGTAGTAATCGCTTTTGCATCCTGTCAAAAAAATATTGATCAAATGGCAACAGTAGAGCAACCCGACGCAGCTACCAGTGCTAATAAAATACACGGTCATTTACAGCAGACTAAAACATATTCATCGGATGTAGTTCAGAAATGGATCAATTTTGATCTTCGGCTGCTAAGAACCAATGCCTCCCTAAACAATTACATAATGATGCAGCATTTTGCTTATAGCAGTATTGCTTTGTATGAATCTGTAGTTCCGGGTATGCCATCATATCAAACACTTTCCCGGCAGCTTAACCAAATGCCTTCTATGCCGGCAACATCGCCTGGGTTTGCCTATCATTGGGCAGCAAGCGCCAATGCAACACTTGCAGCAATGGTCAGAAACTTTTATCCTAGTATTTCTGCTGCCAGCAAAATTTCAACTGATTCTCTTGAGCATGCTTTAAATGCCATTTATCAGGAAGAGGTAAGTGCCGAAATTTTTCAACGATCAGTTGAATTTGGAAAATCTGTGGCACAGAAAATTTTTGACTGGTCAAATACTGATGGTTCTCTCACAGTTCATCCATCTTATGTAGTTCCTGTTGGTACTGGATTATGGCAGCCTACACCAACTGGATTTTTAGCGCCTCAGAATCCATTTTGGGGAACAAACAGACCGCTGATACCCGGCAGTGTGGCTGCATCGCAGTTGCCACCGCCAGTTGCTTATTCCACAGACCCTTCATCACCTTTTTATTTAATGGTAAAACAGGTGTATGACGCTTCCCTTGTACTTACAAATGACCAAAGAGCACAAGCTACATTCTGGAGAGATATACCAGGTGGAGGTACACATGCTCATTGGCTTTCTATTCTTGTACAGGTATTAAACATGCAAGGGAATTCTTCAATGCTTGATAAAGCTGCATTGTCTTATGCAAAAATGGGAATTACGCAAAGTGATTCAAGAATCAGTTGTTGGGATTCGAAATATACCTATAGCCTTTTGCGACCCATCACCTATATCCGATCTGTCATGAACCAGCCAACCTGGACTTCTTTTTTAACTAATCCCAATCATCCGGAATACCCTTCAGCACATTCCACTTTTTCGTCATCGGCATCGGCAGTGTTAACAGCTGAGTTTGGAGATAATTATCATTACACTGACCACACTTTTGATTTTCTTGGCTTACCCGCACGCAGCTACAATTCATTCAATGCTGCAGCTAATGAAGCAGGGCTATCAAGATTTTATGCTGGGATTCACTATTTGCCATCACTAACAGCAGGTGCAATTAAAGGCAGCAGAATAGCCACTTATATGGATGAGAAAATAAATTTTTTGAAATATTGAATGTTTTATTGCTCCTTATCGCAAACCCATTATTATGAACCATTCCCCATGATTCCCAAATCCCTGTGATCCATATGGCGACCCTGTAATACCTGGAATTTTGAAAAATCAAATAACATAACAACTCTAAAATGCAAATTATGAAACAAATAGCCAAGGTCTTGACAATTACTTTTTTTATCGGGTTTGTATTGTCTTCATGCAAAAAAGATAAAGCAATACAACAAGAAGTTAATAAACCGCCTGTTGCAAATGCAGGTTTTGATCGGGTAATTATCCTTCCCGAGGACAGTGTAGTGTTAAGTGGTAGCGGAACAGATACAGATGGAATGATTGTAAGTTCTGGATGGACAAAACTAAGAGGGCCTTCACAATTTACATTTGTCAGCAGCAGTAATCTTATAACTAAAGTCATTAACCTGGTAGAAGGGAAGTATGAGTTTCAATTTCATGTCACCGATAACGGTGGGCTAACGGCAAGGGATATTGTTGTTGTTACTGTATTGAGCTCATTTGATCCTTGTTATGGGTGTTGGGATTATTGATAGTTGTTGACAACTAAATCATTGATTTTAATCTTATAATAATGAAAAAATTAATAAAAATTACTACCTGTATTTTGTCGGTAACAATTATTGTTTTTGTAGCCTGCAAAAAGGAAGTCAACCAACCAATCCCCAAAATTAATAAACTGCCAATTGCAAAAGCAGGCGCAGATGACTCAATTAAAATTACACCCACCACTACTATGGTCTATTTTGAATTAAATGGAAGCAATAGTACTGATCCCGATAACAATATTGTGAGCTATAAATGGGTAGCAATTTCCGGGCCAACAGGCTATACTATAAAAACTCCAAATAGTATAAATACATTAATTGAAAATGCTTCTTACGGGAATTATGAATTCGAATTAACAGTAACAGATGCAGGCGGGTTGTGGTCAAAAGATTCGGTAATTATTACTGTGACAAATACAACTGCACTATATGATGTAGACATAACACTTAATACTACGTATAAATTTTACAACAATGTTTTTGATCCATTTCAATATTCTATTATTTTAAGTGATTTTGATCTTACAGAAATTACAGGAAAAGTAAACATTATGCCATTTGGAGAATTTGATATTTATGTTCAAGAATTTGCAGATACTGCATCATTGAGCGACAAGTTATATGCTGATTATATCCAGATGTCAATGGGGCAGGTAAATCCGTTATACATATTTGGACTTAGCTCAATTAATTTAAAAAAACTTATCAGAGATGGAGGGGGTTCCTTTAGTGGAACATTAACTATTACAGATGGGTCGGCTTCCAGATCAAGACCTACTATTTTTTCAACTTTACCGCCATTAATAGTAACTGGTACTTTAGATGTGATTACACATCTGGTGAGTTTAAAAATTAAAGGAAAAACGTATTTCTAAGTTTAAAATGTGAGTACGGGATTAAAATAAAATTTATAACGATTTTTTTATTGCAATTGTAATGTATACATTCTGCAGAAGGGAAAAAGTACTACCTCAACAAAATAATAAATCTCATGTTAATAAACCTAGTATTACCAATTCATAGAAAGAATTACCATATTCATGCTATTCTTTTTTTAAAATCAGGAAACTACGAGTTTGGCGATAATTATCGATACACTGATAACACATTTAACTTTCTTGGTTTGTCCGCACGCAGCTACAATTCATTCAATGCTGCAGCTAATGAAGCGGGGCTATCAAGGTTTTATGCAGGGATTCACTATTTGCCATCACTAAGAGCAGGTGCAATTAAAGGCAGCAGAATAGCCACTTAAATGGATGAGAAAATAAATTTTTTGAAATAGTGAATGTTTTATATAACATAACAACTCTAAAATGCAAATTATGAAACAAATAGCCAAGGTCTTAACAATTACCTTTTTTATCGGGTTTGTATTGTCTTCATGCAAAAAAGATAAAGCAATACAACAAGAAGTTAATAAACCGCCTGTTGCAAATGCAGGTTTTGAAAGGGTAATTATCCTTCCCGAAGACAGAGTAGTGTTAAGTGGTAGCGGAACTGATGCAGACGGATATATTATAAGCTATGAATGGCGCTATGTATCAGGACCTTCTTCTTTCACATTTATTAATGCCGCTAGTGCTACTGCTACTGTGAAGGACATGGTGAGAGGTATATATGAATTTGAGTTGAAAGTAACAGATAATAGCATGCTTTTTCATACGGATAGAGTTGATGTATTAGTATTGGATTCATAACATGATCCATTAAATACCGCATGTATGGGTTGTTGGGATTATTGATAGTTATTGACATATAAATCATTGATTTTAATCTTATAATAATGAAAAATGTAATAAAAATTACTACCTGTATTTTGACGGTAACAATTATTGTTTTTGTAGCCTGCAAAAAAGAAACTCCAATGCCACTGCAAAATAATCAACTATTTAATAAACCGCCTGTTGCTAAAGCCGGAGTTGATCAAATAATTACCTTACCAAAGGACAGTGCTTTTTTAAATGGTAGCGATTCATATGATGCTGATGGGAGGATCGTTTCTTATACATGGAAAAAAATTTCAGGCGATATTTCAGCCACAATTGTTAATTCCCAGTCTGTACAAACAATAGTTAAAAGTTTAAATTTGGGTGTTTATCAATTTGAATTAACCGTAGCAGACAATGGAGTGTTATCACAGTTACAAGTCCTTGTCCTAACAGGCCAATTATTTATGCCCGGTTAGTACCAATAGGTTCTCTCTCAACTGGAGCGGTAGGTTTAAGAAGTGCCAGTGCTAATAACAAAATCCTGTTTGCCGGAGGATATAGAGATGCAAGCAATAGTGCAAGAGTGGACATTTATGACATTACAACCAATTCATGGTCTACTGCTGAACTAAGTCTGAACAGAGAAGATTTGACCGCGGCATCTGTAGGCAGTAAAATTTTCTTTGCAGGCGGGGAAGAAGACCCATGGGGTACGTCTTTATCAACCTCAAGGGTTGATATATACGATGCTTCGAATAATAGCTGGTCCACTGCTGAATTAAGTAATGCAAGAGCAGGGATTGCTGCTGCTTCAGTAGGTAGTAAAGTTTTTTTTGCAGGTGGTTATTCCTGGCACAATCGTTTTGTGTATTACAATGTGGTAGATATTTATGATAATGCAAACAATACTTGGTCAACAGCAGCATTAAGTGAAGACCGCAGCGGTATATCTGCCACAACTGCAGGCAATAAAATATATTTTGCCGGAGGATTAAGAGGCAGTTATCAATCTCAAACTACAACAATAGATATTTTTGATGCTGCAAATAATTCCTGGTCTACTTCTCAATTGCTTGAAGCGAAAAGTGATATGGCTGGTATTGCAGTGGCTAATAAAATATATTGGGCAGGTGGTATCGGATCTATCAGTTCCAATCCCCCAATAGGTTTATCAAACAAAGTTGAAATAAGGGATTTAATAACCGGTGTTTCATCCTCAAACTGTGTGATTCCAAGGCTAGGGAATAGTGCTGTGATTAAAGGAGATAATTTAGTTTTTTTCACAGGATATGAAGACAATCATCCACTTGAAGGAACCCGTTTCGAGATTTATAATCTAACTACTAATACATGGTCAACCGGAGTATTAAATCAAAAAATATTCGATGCAACTGTTATTTCTGTTAACAACACGATCTATGTTGCTGGAGGAAGAGGAACTGTACAGGGACCGCATGGGTATGGAGGCACATACTTTAACCAAGTGTGGAAGCTGGAGTTTTAAGATTTAAGTAATTTTAGCAGCAATGCATTGGAAATGCAGATAGCGGCAGCCGAATTTATTAATGCCTTTCAGATTAATCAGAAAAGGCATTTTTGTTTTTATCATACTCAATTTAAACTATTTTTTAATAATTAAATTCGAAATAAAATTTAATGGTATTAAATTTTATTGAGTAATTACCGGATGTCATTTTAAAAACAATTGCCGACCTTTGCACCGCTTATGACAAAACAAGAAAGGATTATTCTTTTTATTCTGGCGTCGCTGAACTTTACTCATATCCTGGATTTCATTATCA
>JBDSUW010000103.1:0-11619 GCA_039927535.1 Chitinophagaceae bacterium
CCGGGAAGAATGTCAGTAGTACGGGTATATAGAATTTTAATATCCGGAAATGCTTTTGCAATTGTATCACCAAGTTTCAATGAAATAGCCAGTGCAACATTTGCTTCGGATTCAATAGTGCCTTTCGCACCTGGGTCCTGGCCTCCATGACCGGGGTCAATTATTAATGTGCGAATTGGTTTTAAGTTGGGTTGTTGCCCTACTACGGTCGATGCAACAAAAAAAAGACTCAGAAATAGAAACGGGGTTAGTATTTTTTTCATCAACAGATATTTTGTTGCTTTAAAAATTAATTTTATCGGGTAGCTGCTTTTTCCTTTTCCTCTATCATGTTCAGAAAAGCACTTACATCTTTCGACTTGTTTTTTTCTGATTTTTTGTCCTCTTTATCAATATCACCCTGCTGCTTTTCAAGCCATGCAATATAAGTCTTTACCGCTTTTATCATACAATCGGCTAATTCTTTCTGGCCGGATTTACTATTCAGGTAATCTTCTTCGGCCCGGTTTGTAATGTATCCAGTCTCTACTAAAATGCTGGGCATTGCAGTAGCTTGTAAAACCCAAATGCCGACACCACGTTGCTTTACATCTCTGTTTACACGGCCAACTTTTGCAAATTCATCTTGTACAAATCCGGCAAGTGAAGCACTTCTTTTAAAATATTGTTTCGTCTTCAATAATGAAAGTGCTATAAACTCTGGTGAGTTAGGGTCAATATTACCATACGATTTTTTAAAATCAGGTTCTTGCAGCATAGGCGCATTTTCTCTTACAGCTAATTCTTTTTCTTCACTTTTATGTGCACCCCATATATAGGTTTCTGTTCCGTTGGCAGGATTGTCTAAAGTAACGGTGGTATATTGAGGTTCTTTTTTTGTTTTTTTCTTCCGGCTGCTTCCTTTTCCTGTATAATATGTAACTGTTTTGTAACCAGTAAGTGTTCTTCGTTTAATTGGAACAGCAGCATTTACATGAATACAAAAAAACAGATCGCCTTTATTTTCATTGGCAATATCCGCTCGGCGGTGTAGTGAAGTTATTTTTTCTGTTGGCCGGGTTTCTACAATTTTAATCTCCGGCATTTCTTTTTGTAACTTTTTTACAAATTCTTTTGAGATAGCTAAACAAATATCATCTTCATAAGAATAAGCTCCTCTGGCCCCATTGTGTCCGCCATTAGCCATAATACCATGGCCGGCATCAACAATAATTGTCCTGATAACTTTCTGTTTTTTCTCAAGTGGAGATGAGTTTTTGACGAAAGAAAAAATTGTAATACTGGAACAACAAATAAGAAAAATAACAAGGGTTCGTCCAATCATGGCTTTTCAGTTCTTTAGTGGCTAATAGAATATTCACATATTGTTTTATAATCTTCATAGGAAGCAGATGTATAATGATTTACATTTGCTACCTACCTGATGAAGCAACTGTACAAATTTAAGTCAAATATCTTTTTTTACGGGATAACAGCGGCTCTTATGTTTTGCACAATAACGTGGAAAACTGTGACTTATGCTGCTCCTGTACCAGATTTTTGCAGTCCTTTAACAGTGACGGCAGATACAACTAAACCGTTGCTGAAAAATGATTCAACTTTAAAGTTTGCAGAGAACTTAACAGATACTACAAAAAAGCCTGCAATTGATTCATCTGTATTCACTCAAAAGGTAGACACTTTCACTCTTAAAATCTCGAAAGATACTTTAGCAGCTCCGCTTAGATATGAAGCTTCAGATTCTGCTGTAATTCTTATACAAGAAAAGAAAGTGTTGTTATACGGTAAAACAAAAACCGAATATCAAGATATTGTTTTAACTGCACCTAAGGTGGAAATTGATCAAGTAACACAAATTGTTACTGCTGTTAATGCAAAGGATAGTACCGGTGCAGTAACTGAAACAGCCCATTTTAAAAGTGGTGAAAGCGAGTTTACCAGCGATACGATACGATATAATTTTAAATCGCAGGTTGGTCTTACAAAGAATACTTATTCGCAACAAGGAGAGTTTTTGGTTATTGGCGAAATAGCGAAAAAAGTAAATGAGAATACAACTTTTATTAAAAGAGCAAGGTTTACCACCTGTTTATTAGATGAGCCACATTTTGATTTTGTAACTCCTAAAATGAAAGTGATAAATCAAAAACTGGCAGTATCTGGTCCAGCTCATTTGGAATTTGAAGGTGTACCAGTTCCGATTTATATACCTTTTGGATTTTATCCATTAAGTCAGGGTCGCCATTCAGGATTAATGCCACCTCGGTTTGCAAGTAATGAGCAGTTTGGTTTGGGACTTGAAGGTCTTGGCTATTATAAAGTATTGAGTAATTATTGGGATGTAAAAGTGTATGGCAATGTTTATTCATATGGTGGCTGGTCAGTAAATGTAAACCCAACATATCGCAAAAGATATCGTTACAGCGGAGCATTTAATCTAAGTATGCAAACAACAAAAATCAATTTTAAAGGCGACCCTGATTTTTTAAAGAACAGATCATTTGCAATAAATTGGAATCATAGCGTAGATGGAAAATCCAGACCTGGCACAAGTTTTTCTGCCAACGTCAATGCTGGATCTACCAGATATAATCAACTTGTACCAAATAATGCTCAGCTTAATTTTCAAAACCAGTTAGGTTCTTCCATTGCGTATTCAAAATCCTGGGCAGGCAAACCTTATAACCTTACGCTTAGTGCAAATCATAACCAGAATAATGTAACAAGACTTATCAATGTAAGTTTGCCCGATGCCGGATTCACGGTAAATACTTTATATCCATTTCAAAGTAAGAATGATGTGGGAACTCCTAAATGGTTTCAAAAATTAGGAATTGGTTATAACGGCAATTTCAGAAACCAGGTATCATTTTATGACACAGCTTTTCAATTAAAAAGATTGATTGATACCCTGCAATGGGGTGCACAACATAGTATTCCAATTACTTTGGCTTTGCCACCAATTATGAATGGTGCAGTTATTGTTTCTCCTTCCATTTCATACTCACAGGTTTGGATAGCACAAAAGTTCCGACGTAGCTGGAATGCTGCTACCAAGAAAGTAGATACTACTGTTACGAAAGGTTTCTTTACAGACCATCAGGCAAGTTTTTCTCTAAGTTTTAATACCGCAGTATTTGGAACATATCAATTTAAAAAATCGAGAATTGTTGCATTACGTCATGTAATTCGTCCATCTTTTAGTATTAATTATAAACCCGACCTCTCCAAAAAGCATTATTATCAAATACAACTTGATACAGCTGGTACAATTAATCCTACTCCATTTTCAGAATTTGAAGGAGCACTTTACCCCGGGTATTCACTGGGTAGGAACGGTGGAATCGGTTTCCAGGTGGATAATAATCTGGAAATGAAATGGAGGTCAAAAAAAGATACTGGCGAAAATGCTATTAAGAAAATAAGACTGATTGATGGTTATGGATTTTCATCAGGTTACAACTTTTTGGCTGATTCGCTTAAACTGAATATTTTCAGCTTATACCTGCGGGCTACTTTGTTTGATAAAATTCAAATCAATGCACAGTCTGCATTAGATCCTTATCAGACCGATCAATACGGCCGTGATATTGACAAATATGCTTGGGAAGGTGGTAAATTTAAACTGGGCAGGCTTACGTATGGGAGTATTTCCATGAGTACAAGTTTTCAAAGCAAACCGAAAGACGCAAAGGAAGATGAAAAGAGAAAGATGGAAGCAGAGGAACGTTTAAACGATCCAAACCTGATCGGCGATCAACGACGATTACTTGAATATATGCAGCAAAACCCGGCTGACTTTGTTGACTTTAATATACCATGGCAGGTTTCATTAGGGTATTCTCTTTCTTTTACTAACCGTTTGCAGCCCGATCTTATCAGCTACAAAAAAGATTTTACTTCTGGTTTAAACTTTACTGGCAGCTTTAATCTAACTCCAAAATGGAATTTTTCAACAAATGGAAATTTTGATTTTGATACAAAAAAATTGCAGACATTTCAAATGAGTATCAACCGGGAAATGCATTGCTGGCAATTATCTATCAACGTTACACCTATAGGTCTATACCGTTCATTTAGCTTTACTATTAGTCCTAAATCTTCAGTATTGCAGGATTTAAGAATTAACCGCAGCAGGTCCTTTAGTAATTTCTAATTAGTTTTATGCTGAACGTAATAAGCTTTCATTACGTCAGATACTTCTTTCTTTAATTCGTCTGACTTCTTATTCTGAACTGCTACAGGTTCAAGAAAATGCATTTCAATTCTATGCGGCCAGAAATAAAAAACCTTATTTACGGGTAACACTTTTTTTGTATTAAAAATTACAGTAGGAATGATTGACTTTTTTGTTTCTACAGCCAGTTTAAATGCACCATCATAAAATTTCTTAAGCGGTTCACTGGTCCTGTTTCTTGTTCCTTCCGGATAAATGCAAATATGAATGCCCTGCTTCAGTACTGCTTTCATCTTTTCAAAACTTTGCCTTCTGCTTTTGTCATTATTACGATTCACAAGCACCGAACCTTTCATATAATAAAAACCAAACAAAGGCACTTTTGTAAAAGTGGATTTTGCAATTGTTTTATTAGCACCGGGAATAAAAGGAGAGGAAAGCGGAATATCCATCAGTGAATTGTGGTTACTGGTTACAATAAAAGTTTCTCCTGTCCTAAAATTTGATTTTCCTTTAATACGAACAGAACAACCTGTAATACGTAACCATACATTCATCCACAATCTTGCAATTTGTATAAATATTTTTTGACCTTTCGGGTCAGGTATCAGCCAGCAAAACATTGAAGGAATAAAAATAATAAGGAATGTAAGCACAAAGCTTAGTAGAGCCCATACTGCAAATATTCTTCCCAGTATATTTTTAATTATACTCATAAATTATAAGCTCCAGTCTATAGGATCCATTCCTTTTGATACAAGGTATTCATTTGTTTTAGAAAAATGTTTACATCCAAAAAAACCGCCATAAGCTGACAATGGAGATGGATGCACCGACCGGAGTATGCAATGTTTCGATTGATCTATTAATACTCTTTTTTCCTGTGCAAATTTTCCCCACAATAAAAAGACAACATTTTTTTTCTTGCTGGAAATAGTTTTGATTACGGCATCAGTAAATGTGGCCCAACCTATTTTTGAATGACTCATCGGCTCGCCAGCTCTTACTGTTAATGAGGCATTTAATAAAAACACTCCTTGCTCTGCCCATTTAGTCAGGTTGCCATGATCTGGAATAGTAATACCAATATCATCTTGCAGTTCTTTAAAAATATTTAATAATGATGGCGGTGGTGGCACACCATTTTGTACCGAGAAGCAGAGGCCATGTGCCTGCCCTTTTCCATGATAAGGATCCTGACCAAGTATAACAACCTTTACTTTTTTTATTGGTGTGGTATTAAATGCATTAAAGATTAAGGAGCCGGGAGGGTATATTATTTTTCCTTGTAATTTTTCAATCTTTATATGTTCTGGAATTTGTTGAAAATTATTTGTTGCAAATTCTTCTTTCAACATTTTTTTCCAGGAATCTTCAATTTTTACATCCATCACAATAATTTTTGTAAAAAAAGCGAAGCCAAAATGACCTCGCTTTTGTGACCCGGATTGGATTCAAACCAATGACCCCAAACTTAGAAGGTTTGTGCTCTATTCAGCTGAGCTACCGGGCCGAAATGAGCGGCAAATATAATTGAAATCAATGATTTGGAGAGAAGAAAATCATTTAATTGGCAGAACAAACCCATTTAGAAAAGCATTTACTTTGGCTTCGGGCAAATCTTTACTGCTATACGCATACATAAATCCGATGTATTTACCATCGGTCCAGGCCTTTATTTTCCATTTGTCTTTTTCGGCATCTTCCCAATAATCAAGTATGCCACGGGTATTTTCATTGCTATTCAGGCGATGGCCTTTACCATATCCAGCTGATTTCTGTATGGAAAATGATGATTTCAGATAATCAACGTAAGCAATTAAAAGATCTTCTGCGGCCACAAGATCTGACACAGGATTTAGTAATAGCACACAGATAGTACCATAAGTAACATTGCCAACTGTACATTCTCCAGTGTAAACTTTGGAAGAGTCGGAACTGTAATCCACTTTAAACTTGGATTCACAATAGTTATAAAAAAAGCATCCCGAATTACTGATTGAATACTTTTTCAACGTTTGTGCCTGGCTGGAGACAGCCGTAAATAAAATAAGAATTAATAGCCGGTAAATTTTCATGTCTAAATATAAGATTCAATTTTATTTCATTCCCGGAAAACGTAATCCATTTAAGAAAACATCAACTTTTTTATCAGGTAACTCTTTTTTACTATGCATATGCATGATACAGATAAAGTTTCCGTTCGTCCAGGCTCTCACTTTCCATTTATTCTTGTCCACATCTTCCCAAGTGTCATAAATTCCTCTTGTACTATTATCCTTATTTAACTTATGCCCATTGTCGTATCCTTTGGCTTTTACAATACCATAATCCAGTTTTAAGAAATCCAGATATGCTTTGATGGTGTCTTCTGCCGCATCAAGGTCCTCTATTGATTTCTTCAGTTTTACACAGTAAATACCGTACATAACACCATCTTTATCACAATCACTTGCATAAACGGTTGATTCGCCCTCCATATCATACACATCAAACCGGCCAGGAAAACAAAACACTTCGGCTGTACAACCCGTATTGCTAATGGCAATTTTAGAAGCATCTTGTGCAGAACTATTGGCAATAATGAATAATAATAAAAGAGGCAAAAGAGAATGACGCATAATAATCAGTTTTTGGCTTTAGCTCTCAATAATCATAGGAACGGTTTGGTAAAGATAAAAGTCATTTCCCATTGGTTGCACTAATGCTCAACTTTATTGAAATATCTTACTAAGCTTCAAATCTTTAAATTGCACCTCTAATTGCTTTCTATGTCATCTATTTTCAATTACGGATCAGACCATCTTTCGGTATCAATAGCCATTGACATTGCTTCTGGAAAAATAAAAGGAGTGCTAAACGATGCTGTTATTAAAAAGGTAAAAGAAAGCCAGCAGGCTGTGCAGCAAATTGTGGATAAAGGCAGAACCGTGTACGGAATAAATACCGGCTTTGGGATTTTGGCAAATACTGCCATCTCAAAAGAAGATACTGCAACACTTCAATATAAAATATTGCAAAGCCATAGTGTGGGTGTCGGCGATCCAATTCCAGTTGAAGTGGCCAAACTGATGCTCATCACCAAAGTACATGCACTGGCACAAGGTTTCAGTGGTGTGCAATTGTCAACTTTGGAAAGAATTATCTGGCATATTGAAAACAATGTAATACCAGTAGTGCCTGAAAAGGGTAGTGTAGGAGCTTCTGGCGACTTAGCTCCATTGGCTCATTTGTTTTTACCCTTGATTGGATTAGGCGAAGTTTTTTATGGCAACAGGCAACAACCGACGGGTAATGTACTCAGACATTTTTCATTAGCCCCAATTCAACTTGGTCCTAAAGAAGGCCTTGCTCTTATCAATGGCACACAATTCATTTTATCATTTGCTATAAAAGGAGTGCAACGGATGCACAATTGCCTTGAAGCTGCCGACATCATTGGTGCCATGAGCCTTGAAGCCTTATCAGGTACCAAAGCACCTTTTGATGAACGATTACATGACCTGCGGCCTTTTAATGGTAATAAATTAGTGGCACAACGTTTACGTTTATTGTTGCAAGATTCCGACATTATGCAAAGCCATATTGATTGCGGAAGGGTGCAAGATCCTTATTCATTGCGTTGCATGCCACAAGTGCATGGTGCTTCTCGAAATGCGTGGCTGCATTTAAAAGAACTGACAGAAATAGAACTGAATTCCGTAACAGATAATCCAATAATCTTAAGTGCAGATGATACAATAAGCGGTGGCAACTTTCACGGACAGCCATTGGCTTTGCCATTGGATTATTGTTGTTTCGCTGCTGCAGAAATCGGTAACATCAGCGACCGCCGTTGTTATTTGTTATTAGAAGGTAAATGGGGTTTACCAATGTTATTGATGAAAGATGTTGGTCTCAACAGTGGTTTTATGATTCCGCAATATACTACCGCAGCATTAGTTTCAGAAAATAAAACATTGTGTTTCCCTTCCAGTGCAGATAGTATTCCTACATCACTCGGTCAGGAAGATCATGTAAGTATGGGTAGCATTAGCGGTAGAAAGCTAAACCGTGTATTGGATAATTTGGAGTACATCATGGCAATCGAATTATTATCTGCAGCACAAGCTATTGAGTTCAGAAAACCATTGAAGAGTTCTCCCATGCTTGAGTATGCGCATGATTATGTCCGGCAGTTTGTTGGCTTTGCCGAAGAAGACAGGATATTCGCCGACGATATCAACAAAGTAACCAACATCATCAGAGATTTTTCTTTTGTAGAAAAGGTAAATGAGTTTGCAAATGCAAATAAGATTGAATTAAATACAGGTTACGAAGGATTTGCATAAATAATATCCCACAAAACCTATTACAAGATTTTACATTTCTTTTGTAGCCAATCAACTGCGCAAGCAGTTCCAATTCGTATTTAATTTATTCGTGACATTCGTGTACTGAGCCTGTCGAAGTATTCGTGGCAAACAATCATTTTGCGTAAGCAGAATAATCTGTGTTAATCCGTGTTCATCCGCGGCAAAAAAAAATGCTGGGTAAGCAGCATTTCAAATAGCGTCTTTGCGTCTTTGCGAGAAACCACATTACATACTCAGCACACTTTCTAACGCCAGCTCCATCATTTCCTTCAATGCCTTCTCTCTATCAACCGAAGACATTTGTTCATGCGTAGGAATAATATCTGACACTGTAAGTAATGTAGCCGCCGCCTTTTTTAGATATCTTGCATTTGCAAATAAAGAAAACGACTCCATCTCCACAGCCGGGCAATCATTCTTTATTGCAATCTCTGGTGTGCCGGATTTAGCTCTGTAAAAAATATCGCTGGAGTGTATAGCGCCTTTTATAATATTCATTCCTCTTTCAACTGCTTTGTCATTGATAATCTCATAAGTGTTGCCTTCGTGGTACATAAGCTCGCCGGTAAAACCAAATGCATGTAGCGCATAAGTAGATTCGCTGAATGCCCTCTCTACATTAATTATGTCAAACAATTTCAGATCACTTGTATAAGCACCGCAGGTTCCCACACGGATAATTGTTTCCACATCATATTCATTATACAATTCAAAAGAATAGATACCAATAGAGGGGCAACCCATGCCACTGGCTCCTACACTCACAGCTTTGCCTTTATAAAAACCTGTAAAGTATAAAGCATTACGGACACTGCTCACTTCTTTTACATCCTGTAAAAAGTTATCAGCAATATATTTGGCCCGCAGCGGATCGCCGGGCATTAAAACGACGGGGGCAATTTCTCCTTTCTTTGCACTGATGTGAACACTCATAGTATAATTAGATTTGAATGAAGATATTTATTTCTTTGAGATTTACGACTTTTGTGGTGAACCACAGATAACACAGATTTTTTTTCCCGGATTGCACAGTGGTTTCTGTGTATTAATCCGGGTAATCTGTGGTAAAATCAACAATTATGAATACAGCAACTAAACGATACGATGCAATTAAATATAAAACACCTACCGGTACCAAACTTTCCTGCAAAGGATGGATACAGGAAGCCGCTCTTCGTATGTTGCTCAACAACCTTGATCCCGAAGTAGCAGAACGTCCAGAAGACCTGATTGTTTACGGTGGCCGTGGCAAAGCAGCCCGCAACTTCGAAGCACTGGATAATATCATAGCCGCATTAAAAGTGTTGGAGAATGAAGAAACACTCATTGTGCAATCCGGCAAGCCTGTAGGTATTTTAAAAACGCATAAAGATGCTCCGAGAGTATTAATCAGCAACTCGCAACTCGTACCCAATTGGGCTAACTGGAAACACTTTGATGAGTTAGAAAAAAAAGGCCTGATGATGTACGGACAAATGACTGCGGGCAGTTGGATATACATTGGATCTCAAGGCATAGTGCAGGGTACTTATGAAACTTATGCAGCAATAGCCAATAAACACTTTTCAAATAATGATGACTCCAAGAATCCCCTTTCGGGGGGCAGGGGGGACGGAACTCTAAAAGGAACATTAAACGTAACTGCTGGCCTCGGCGGGATGGGCGGGGCACAACCTTTGGCTATTACCATGAACGAAGGTGTTGCACTCATCGCCGAAGTAGAAGAATGGCGGATCGATAAAAGAATTGAAACAAAATACCTCGATGAAAAATATACCGATATCAACAAAGCAATTGACAAGGCGCTTGAGTACAAACAAAAAGGCATTGCAAAAAGCATCGGTGTTCTCTGTAATGCAGTTGAATTGTTAGACAGGCTTATCAAAAGAGAAGTTGTTCCCGATACACTTACCGACCAAACCTCGGCACATGACCCTTTGATTGGTTATATACCCAACACTCTTACCAATGAAGAGGCCAATGTGATGCGCCAGCAAAACCCTGAAGAGTATATAGACCGCAGTTATGAAAGTATGTACCACCATGTGCTGTTGATGACAGAACTACAAGAAATGGGTGCCATCGTTTTTGATTATGGAAATAATATACGGGCAAGAGCCAGAGAACATGAAGTAAAGATGGGTAGTACCGACGACCCCAATCGTCCATTCGACTTTCCGGGTTTTGTACCGGCTTATATACGTCCGCTGTTTTGCGAAGGCAAAGGCCCATTCCGTTGGGCGGCATTGAGTGGCGACCCAGACGATATTGCTGTTACCGACGAACTCATCATCAATATGTTTCCTAATAACACAGGCATGTTACGATGGATGAAGATGGCGAAAGAAAAAATTGCTTTCCAGGGATTGCCTGCTAGAATCTGTTGGTTAGGACAAGGCGAAAGAGAAAAAGCAGGTCTTGCTTTTAATGATCTTGTACGTACCGGAAAAGTAAAAGCACCAATTGTTATTGGCCGTGACCATTTAGATACTGGTTCCGTAGCATCTCCCAATAGAGAAACAGAGGCCATGCTTGATGGAAGTGATGCGGTTGCCGACTGGCCTATCTTAAATGCTTTAGTAAATACAGCCGGTGGTGCTAGTTGGGTGAGTCTTCATCATGGTGGTGGAGTAGGCATGGGTTATTCCATACACTCTGGTATGGTAATCGTTGCAGATGGTACGGACGATGCAGAAAAAAGATTAAAAAGAGTTTTACGAAACGATCCCGGCATAGGTGTGATACGACATGCAGATGCCGGGTATGAACTTGCAAAACAAACATTGATAGATAATGACCTCGATTTTAAGGAAAGACTATAAATAATCAATAACGAATCTAAAACACTAAACGACTTAAAGTCCCTCCTTCGGAGGGGTTTGGGGAGGTCTTATCATGATCAACTGGGGCATCATCGGCTGTGGCGACGTAACAGAAATTAAAAGCGGACCGGCTTTCAACAATGTAGCCGGTTCCAAACTCGTAGCAGTAATGCGGCGCAATGCAGACAAAGCAGCCGACTATGCCAGGCGGCATGGCGTACCCAAGTGGTATGCAAATGCAGATGAACTCATCAACGATCCCGAC
>JBDSUW010000104.1:0-5028 GCA_039927535.1 Chitinophagaceae bacterium
TAACAGGATTCGCCTACTTCTACAGCCATGTATTCAGTGGCCGTGCAGCCTTTATACATTTTGGAGCAATGATCGGTAGCATTATGGTGGCCAATGTATTCTTTGTTATCATCCCTTCGCAAAAGGCAATGGTGAAGGCGGCAAAGAAAGGAGAGTTGCCCGATCCTCAAAAAGGTAAGAATGCATTGTTCCGATCTATCCATAACAACTATTTTACACTGCCTGTTTTATTTGTAATGGTGAGCAATCATTTTCCCAGCACTTTTGGAAACAAATATCAATGGATTGTTTTAGCCGCTATATCTCTTGGCAGTGCAGGCATCAAACATTGGTTAAATGTAAGAGAACAGGGAAAGCTTAGTGTATGGATCATGCCCGCATCAGTTATTATTTTATTAGCCGTGGCTTATGTAACGGCGCCGCAACCATCCAATACAAAATGTAATGAGATTGGTTTTGCGCAAGTGAATACTATCATACAGCAAAGATGTATCAGTTGTCATTCTTCTAAACCAACGGATGATGTGTTCATCATTGCACCTAATGGTGTGAAGTATGATACACCTTTGGAAATTGTTGCTAAGAAAGAATTAATACTGCAACGGGTGGTGTTGACTAAAACTATGCCGCAGAATAATAAAACAAATATGACACCGGAAGAAAGAGAAATTATAAGGTGCTGGATTGAGCAGGGAGCTACTTTAAAATAACAAAGAACATATCATTAGTTTGACATTACTTTTCTGTAACAGAAAGCAAACAACTTATTTGATATCTATTAAGAGTGTGGCTTTTTCAGCAATGGTATTCACAAGTTCATCCAACTTATCTTTTGAGCCACTTAGTTCAAATTTCGACTTAACAACGTTATTGTTTTTAAAATTTACTGTAATTGAAACATTACCCCCGGTTACAATATAAAGACCAGTTAGTGAATATCCGTTTGTTGATCCAGTTGAATTTGTATAAACGATCTTACTATTCTTACCCATTGCTGCCATCTCTGACAACCGAAGGTTAATCAGTTTACTCATGTTCAGATCATCATCTGCAACAGAAGGGTCGCTGTTCATAAAAATACTGGTGGTAAACATTGGCTTTTCTTTGAGTAATGTTATACCAGACATTACTTCCTCATCCAACACTCCGATATTGAAATTATTATTACTTACTATTTGTGGTTGCTGAATAGCTCCCACTTCTTTTGCAATTTCTCCAACTGTATTTTCAGCTTCCCTGAACCAGTTGCTTACATTCAGAAATTTATTTTCTTCCAGAATTGCCGGTTGTTGTTTTATTGCTTTCAATAATGAATACGTTAACAATCCTTGTCCATAAGTACCAATTTCATAAGCACTTTGATCGGATGCTGAACCGGCAAGAATAAACAAACCAGATTTTTCATTCAACTTATCAATTGCTTTAATGAGCTGCGCCTTATTATCATTCCGTGCCATCATTTTGCCGGATTGTACAATATCTTTTATGGCCTGCCCGCTATTACAGGCATCAAATATTAAAATTCTTTTTTGAGCTTTTATTTTTGAAGGCTCCACCCAATTCATCAATGTATCCATACTGATTCCCACACTTTCAACTGCATTAACCGAAGAAGATGGTGATGCATCTGAAGTCAAAAAGTAAAAATTCTTCGTTTTTGGCTCCATTACACCATGCCCTGCAAAAAAAATAATCAAGATATCGCTTGCAGTAGCTTTCTTTCCTATTTCCGCTAATACTTTTTTGATATTGTTTTTTTCTGGAAACAAGTATCGTTCCTTTTCTGTTGTAAGATTATACATAAACACATGTTCAGTTCCATCTGTGTTTAAAAGTTTTCTTCCTGCACTGGCCACTGCTGCAGAAATATCTGTTGCATCCTTTGCAGCATAGTTCAAGTCAAGCTCTTCTCCTTTATAATCACTTACACCAATCATTACTGCATATAGGTTAGGTGTTTCCGGTTTTACATCTGTCTGATCTTCATTCAGTATTAATCCCCTTGATGAAATGGAGTTATCGGCCGTTAATGATTTTATCGTTACCGGATTTTCCTTACCAGCTACAAATAAATGTTTCAATTCATCTTTCTTAATTGTCAATTCAAAATTCTTACCCGTTTTTTTTAATTGTTCTGGTTTATATCTTTTTGCTTCTATGCCATTTACATAAATAATTGTCTCGCCGAGTCCACCTAGTCTTGATGTAATTGTAAAATGATAGGTGTCATTGCTTTTTGTTTCATTCTCAACGACAGGGGTTAATCCGCATAAATTAAGATCACTTAGCTTAGATGCATTAATCGTTTCACCATTCCAAATTCTCTCTGCAAGATTCGGTATCCACAATTGATCTTTTGCCTGTTCCAGTTCAATTATTTCTTTTCCACAAGTAAAATATAGTTTTCGTCTGGCAGCTTCTGTGCCATCATAGCGGCTGTATTTATCTACAACCAGATAATCGGTGCTGTCGATTGGCAGATAAGCGATATCCATTTCCATAGAAGCAGTATTATAAAAACGGATAATAGCATTATCAATCGTAATAAAAAATTGATTATCGGCTGAAAGATATTGCATGAGGCCAGTATTGTTAACCGAGTTTAACTCTGTAAGCGTTTTTGTTTCCCATTTTTTTGTCATACCACCGCCGGAAGATGTTAAGAAGAATTTTCCATCTGATGAGAATTGAATGTTCGCTAAATAGAAAGGGGATGAAAACCTGAAATAATCCTTGTGGCCAGTAATCGTTTTCATTAAATCACCAGTTGATGTGTTCCAGACTTTAAATGTTTCATCCTGAGATGCACTTATTAGTAACGAACCATCGGGACTGAATTCAAGAGCAGAAATATCTTTTCTATGGCCAATTAATTCAACTTGCTTACTTCCATTAACTAATTGAAAAATGGCAATATCACCCTTACTGCTACCTGTTGCTAATAGTTTACTATCAGTACTAAATTTTATATTTTTGATTTTGTCTGTAACAACCAGAGGCGAGCCTATAAATTTATTTTTTGAAACCGACCACAATTTGATGGACTTGTTGCTAAGTATAGCCGCTATCAAATCATTATCAGGGCTAATCACAATATTTACAATACTATAATAAAGGCTAATCACCCGTTCACTGGTTTTATTACTACCATTTCCTATAAGGGTCAAATTATCTTTCTCCCAGGCAGCAATAAACTTTCCATCTTTACCATAAACGGCACCGGTATATACTTTCGTATTAAAATTATCAGTACTCAGATTGCCGGTCTGCCTATTCCAGGATTGGGCGGTAGAGCTCCATCCGTAAGTTCCCATTATATCCATTGAAATGATCTGCTCATCATCTTTAGAAAAGTAAGCAAGATTTGCTTCTCCAATTAATGAACTGTGCGCATTTTTTTTAAAATACTGAATTATTTTACCTTTTTTTAGATCCCATACTTTGGGAAACCTGTCCCAGGAAGCGGATAATAAAAGATTTTCATTTCCACTAACCGAAACATTATTAAGCTTATCGCTTCCTCCTCTCAAATAGGTTAGAAATTTTCCTTGTTGCAGATCAAAAACCATGATCAATAGATCTTTTGCCCATGCCATCCATTTGCCATCAGGGCTATATTCAACCAATACGGGTCCATTTAAAACATTATCTGTTTTCAATTCTGCCAGTTGTGTTCCTTTGTTTACGTCATATAATAAAAAACTATTTCTGGCTTTAAAAAGCAGGCGGGTTTCATTATTTACAAATAAGGGCTGAGTGGTAGCCGTGGTTTTAAAACTGTTTACTTGTTTCCAGTCGATTGTTTGCCAAATAAAAACTGTTCCTGCTTCTGTTACTGCCGTTATATACATACCTGTCGGGCTTAACAAAGAATTTCTCTCTATAAAATTTTCTCCGTTTCCCGTAAGTTCTATCGGTTGGGTTTTATTGATTGTATCCGTAACAAAAATTTTACTCCCTTCTGTTTTAATGATTATCCCGGCAAGTTTTGCCAACCTGTTATTAGTATCATTCTCCCGGTTTTCGACAGTTCCATCTTTCAGATTCAGCTCTTCTGACATTCCGTTATCATACTTAATTATCAAAATATCCCGATCCTTTACTTCCACAGTTTCTATATTCTTATTTTTTGATTTAAAACTTATGCCATATTGATGAAATTTGTCTTGATCAGCAGATGATTTAAATTCTTTATAGTATACAGTTTCATTATCGAAAAACACCACAAATTTATTTTCATTGGTGGTCAGCACCTTCATCCATCTTGAGTAATTAATATTATCTGTATCTGTCTGAAAGACCGTACTTCCATCTTTTAAATCGAGCCATTTAATTAATTTATCACTTAAAAATATGACCACATATTGCTCATCCTCGGTAAGTAATGAAGACTGAATATTTCCTTTCAATTCTTTGTAATTGAAAATAATTCTTCCAGTAGCCGCTTCCCATACTATAACGTTATTGTCCAAATTAGATGAAGACACAAGATATTTACCACTCTTGCTGAATTTTAAACTTGAAATTGTTTCTGTATTGCCTATTGGCAAAATTAGATTGGGTTCCTGCGCATTGGCGTTACTTGTGTATAAACTAAAAAAGAAAGTGCCCATTAAAAGCTTTTTCCAGAGTTTCATCCTGCTAATTTGTCAAAAGGTATTACTATCTGCCCGCATTTCTATACCGTGTCACGGGTATAATTAAAAAGCAGGGATGCCTTTATTTAATGCTTACCGGTCTATAAACAGACTCCAACCACCTCTAGTATAAATTAGTAAAACTACGAATCTAAATTTGGTAATTTTCTGCTTGTATCTCTGTCAAATTTTTTATTCTTTTGTCTCTATCCAATATTCTAGATTATGCAACTTATGATGTACATAGGCAACGACCTTATTGAGGCAATACCTATAAACGACAAAGACCTGAGAGTTCCCGGCTATCTGGGCAAATTTAAACGTATGTTGAAAGAAAAATATAACAGCCTGATTAGGACAGCGGAAGAACCGCTTGAATTTTTGGTTTGTA
>JBDSUW010000105.1:0-27915 GCA_039927535.1 Chitinophagaceae bacterium
AATAAATTTTCTTCAATTGGAGAAATGATTTTTATATCTGCCAAACATCATCTACATACCGAAGTATTAAAAGAAAGAATGGTGGATGCAGTGCTGCAAGGTTCTTTGCAAACGGAGAGTACGGTTATTACCAATGCAAGACATTATCATGCGTTGAAGGAAGTAGCAACATCTCTGATAGAAATTAAAAATGGATTGGATAATAAACTATCTGGTGATTTGCTGGCATTAGATATCCGCCGGTGTTTACAATATCTTGGTGAAATAACAGGAGAGATAACTCATGAAGACCAGCTAGATTATATTTTTTCGAAGTTCTGTATCGGAAAATAATTACCACAAAACCACCAACCACTTTAAAACAACTTTAAGTCTTATTATACTAAACAGGAGTGAATCTCCACGAATACTGTTTTAATGAAAATCCTTAGAGAATAAACTGAATTGCAGCAAGTTCTTTACCTACTTGTTGTATTCCCTTCAAAATACGCTGGGTTTGTACAGGCGAAGGCTTTTTAATTCCTTTTATGTATTGAGCCAAAAGACTTTGGTTAATGCCTATACGTTCAGAAAGGGCTTTTGCATTGATAACCTTGTAAAATTCAAAAAACTGGGGCAAGTCCAAACTTATCTTAAGGTCATTTTCAGTTACAGTTTTACCCTGTTTTTCAAAATACAGGTTCAGGGCTTCCAGTGCATTGGCTTTAAGTTCTACTAATGTTCCACCCACAGTATAAACCGGATATTTTTCAGCATAAGCGGAATATCCTGTTTTTGTTTTTTCTATAATCATTTGAATTTTCATAACACAGATTTTTTATTTGATACCAGCATCTTTTTTTATTTTCTTTTCCAGTCCTTTACCTACTTCATGGCTACCATGAAAAGGGCAAATAATTTGCCCCTGTTTTGTAGAGTGTTCCATTATCATGTGGCTGCCTGTTTGTCTTACCACAAACCAACCGTCTTTTTTAAGCAGTCTCACCAGTTCGCTGGATTTCATTTTTCAAAGGTAATAAATTTATTACCTTTGAAAAAGATAAAATTAACCTTCCCAAAATTTATTTTTTGTACGATATTGTCCCTTGAAAATATTTATGCTTTATAAAGAATTGATAAGCAGAAATTCAGTTTGCTTAGTTATTCTTTTATATCGGAATGTAATAACATAGCGTTTTTTTTTAGAAAATGGAAATTAAAATACTGAATATGTGGGGTAGAAATTATTTAACGGGATTGTTATGCTTGATTGTTGTTGCATCTTGTAACAATTCAAAAACAGAAGAGAAAACCTCTGTTGATATGGATTCTGTTCACTCCTGTATGAATGTGCCATCAAGATTTGGTACAGACTCTTCCGGTAACGGTATTCAATTTAATGGCGATTCTTCTGCAGATGGCATGCTGTTAATTCCCGGCGGCATATTTGAAATGGGTGGCGACAATGAACAAGCCAGCCCCGATGAATACCCAAAACATAAAGTGCAGTTATCAACTTTTTATATAGATATAACCGAAGTAACCAATGCACAGTTTAAAAAGTTTGTAGATGCAACAGGTTATATAACCACAGCAGAAAAAAACCCGGATTGGGAAGAATTAAAAAAAACAGTTCCACCTGGCACACCCAAGCCACCAGATAGTATACTGGTGGCTGCATCATTGGTGTTCAGATCTTCTAACGGTCCGGTGGACCTGAACGATTATACTCAATGGTGGAGTTGGGTAAATGGCGCAAGCTGGAAACATCCACAAGGTCCTGCTAGTACTATTGATGGAAAAGAAAATTACCCCGTTGTGCAGGTAAGTTGGGATGATGCGATGGCTTATTGTAAGTGGGTCGGAAAACGTTTACCTACGGAAGCGGAATGGGAATTTGCTGCAAGAGGCGGACTGATAAATAATATTTATCCTTGGGGAAATGAACATGTAAATACCGGCAAATCAAAAGCCAACAGTTGGGAAGGAAAATTTCCTTACCTCAATGAAAAGAAAGATGGTTATGTAACCATGGCGCCTGTAAAATCATTTGCACCAAATGGTTTTGGTTTGTATGATATGGCTGGCAATGTGTGGGAGTGGTGTAATGACTTATATAATTATGATTATTATAAACAACTGCAAGGAAAAACTACAGTTAATCCGCAAGGACCGACTACATCTTTTGACCCGCAGGAACCTTACACTGAAAAACGAAGTCTTCGTGGCGGTAGTTTTTTGTGCAACGACTCCTATTGCAGCGGCTATCGTTCTGCAAGAAGAATGAAGAGCAGCCATGATACGGGTTTGGAGCATACCGGATTTAGGTGTGTGAGGAGTAAATAAGATACTGAGTAATCTTTCAACTTCCCATCCGATCCTGAAAAAACGAGACAGGTTGTGTCGGATAGCTCCTAGTGTGTAGGCTTTTTGGTACACGGCGTCAGTAATCCTCACCTTACCACATTCTCGCCACTCACCACAAACTGATCTTCAACAATCTTTCCAGAATTTGTTACCGTGTTTGAGCGGAAACTATGTGCAGCCCTTACAATGTCTTCAAACAATATCAGTGTTTTTCCTGCATTGCAATTTGTAAAGCTATTGTTTGCAATGGCCGATACTTGGGTTCCATACAAATGAATAAGTGGTTCATCGCTTTTGCAATCAGTCAATTTGTTATTGGTAAAACTAAGATTGGGCCCCATGGTGCTTTCATCATTACCAGTGCGTTGCATTGCCAGTATTTGTCCTTTGTGCTCTGTTATTGTATTGTTGGCTATGATAAGTTTTTCGACATTGTAATATCCTTTTTTATCTAACTCATGCGAAAAATTAAACAGCAAACCTTTATTATCCCTGAAAGTATTGTTGGTAATAATGATACTATCCAACACGGTGGTTTTGGCCGCATTAAAGAACTGCATTTTTGCTCTTTTAAAAATACAATCAGTAATACTAAGATTGCTGTGGTTGCTGCTGCCCGATGTATCGGATGAAATGAAAGATTTTGTTTCTACATCATCCATATCAATGCGAAGCTTCTTAAATGTAATATTGTTGCCTGCAGTTATGTAGAATAAGAAATCAGCAAAAGCGGTATTAAATTTAATTGTTCTCCTGCTTCTGGCTGAGACTGTAACGTTTGCATTCAGTATTAGCGGAGCAGAGAACTGATATTTTTTTCTTGTCAGTATTATTTCAAGGCTGCCCGTTGTATGTTCCTGCAATGCTTTGTACACATCGTCAGCAGTTTTGCAGGTAATTCTTATTCTTGTTTGCTCCTGAGCCATAAAGGATGGACCAAACCATGCAGCACCGCATTTTGTTGCAGCATTTAAAATCACTTGTTTAAATTTTTCTATATCTGTAATCCCTGGTGTTGCTGATAATTTACTAGTCAATCTTGTACTGCTAATGGCTTTCAATGAATCGCTTATGGCTATGCCGCTATTATTACTTACTGGAATTATGGCGGCTCCTACTTTTTGAGTGCTTATGGATGATTTAATAAACCCTGCCGGCATTGTTTGTGGCATTGCATCGTTGATAATATTTCCAGCAAAACGAATGCGACTAATATCATCATGATTCAGGTAAGCAATTTTATCTGTGTTATTGTAATATATGTTGTTGATAAAGGCAACATTCGAAGGAGTAACAGAACGTTCTGCATCACTTCCATCACAAAAACTTAAAGGGGTACAATTATAAAAACTGTTATTAGCAATTACTGCATCTGTTACTTCTACATACCGGTTGGCAGGAGAGTTGGGGACACCGTTCATAATAGCAATAGGAGAACGGAAATCTTTTCCCCGGCATTCATAGAATAGATTATTCACCACCCATTGACCTTTATTAATGATCCTTACACCACCTGTGCCCGGTTTGTTATTACCAAGAAAAATATTGCCCTCTACAGTATTATAATTTCCATGACGAAGTACCACTGCGCCGGAACACTCTTTAAAAAGATTATTTCTGATTATATTGCTGCCCGACTTTAAAGAAATGATTTCCGTTTCTCCATCACAATGCTCAAAAAAATTGTCAATGATCTGTGTATTGGAATTGAATTCGCAATGTTGCGACACACCCACTCTTAATGTTTCCCCGGTATTCGATGCTAACGGTGTTCGGAATCCAAAATAATTATGATCAATTGAATGAAAATTTTCCCGGCTTCTTTCATCATCAAGAATTACCGCCATCACTACACCCATATTCTTTTTATTCTGAAAACGGCAATGGTCTATCTGGTTATGTTTGCCATATAAAGCCACCCAATAATTTTCATCTAATCGTCTGGGGTTATTAAAATTATTGATAACAGTATTTGTTACCCGGCAATAGTTGGCCAGTTCATTATTGTTTACCCGAAACTTTATAATTGCATCATCTCCTGCATAACCATTTGTAAAATAGAGGCCATCCACAATTATATAAGTGCCGCCAATCTGCAGTTTTGAATTACCTGATATGATAACCTTGCCTGCTGTTTGTGCTTTGAAAGTTATGGGTTGTTCTTTTGTGCCTTTACAATTTAATGATATGGCAATGTTATTCCATATGCCATCCTGCAAAACAATTATATCGCCAGGCATTGCTTCCTTGTTAGCTTTCTTTAGTTCTTCCGCATTTTTTACAATAATAGTATTGGCTCCGCTAAGCAATGCAAGGCAAATGAAACATTTCAACAATAATAATTTCAGCATAATGAAAATGATTTAATGCAATTTTTTTGCAAGAGATTTTTGCGAAGATTCTCTGATGAATAATTTGGGCTTGAATATTTTTTCCACTCCCGACATGTCTTCGGGATGATGCATTGTTTCTATAAATAATTTGGCAGCCGCCTTGCCCATTTCGAAGGAAGGCATTTCTACACTTGATATGCCGGGAGTTACCAGACTTACAATAGGTTCGTTGTTAAAACTCACTAATGCAATATCATCCGGCATCGTCAACCCTTTTTTCTTAATAGCCAGGCTTGCACCTATCGCCATTCTATCGCTGATAGTAAATATGGCATCCGGTTTTTTCTTCATGGCCAGTAATTCTTCTGTAGCAAAGAAGGCATAATCCTGGTTGAAGTCGCAATGAATAATAAGAGCAGGGTCAGGTTTGATCTTATATTTCTTTAATGCATTCATATAGCCTTCCATACGACTGTTACTAATGCCAAGATTTTTTGGCCCGGCAAGAATGGCGATGCGTTTATAACCCTGTTCCAGTAAATGTTCTGTAGCTATAAAACCGCCTTCTTCATTATCCAGATGAACAGTAGGTGCAGTAAGGTGTGGAGTTATACGATCGAAAACAACCATCGGTATATCCCGTTCCTGAATTTTTTTGAAATGCTCAAATGATTTTGTTTCACTTGATACGGAAATAATAAATCCATCCACCAGGCTATCGAGCAATCTTCTTGTGTTAACGATCTCTCTGCCGAATGATTCGTTGCTCTGACAAACCATTACTGTGTAGCCAGCTTCCAATGCAACTTCATCAATACCTCTTACCATCATCGACAAAACATAATCAAGATTGGGAACAATTACACCAATAGTATGCGTTTGTTTGTGCCGGAGGCTTAGTGCCAGTCTATTGGGTTGATAATTTAATTCCTCTGCCAAAGCCATCACAGCTTTTTTGGTATCATTGTTTACATCCGGTGCATTTCGCATAGCTCTCGAAACAGTAGAAATAGAGACGTTCAACTGTTTGGCAATGTCTTTTATCGTTGCAGGCTTATTCATTTTCTGGCATTCGCAATTCAGGTAAAGCTACTGGATAAGTAATTACGAGAATACCGGTAGCGTTACCGGTAACGATACCGAGACCTTATTTATTGAATAAATGCTGAAAATATATCAATTGATTGAAAATATTTCAAAATAATAGCCCATAATTAGATGAATTGTAGCAAACAAAAAATTTGCGCCCTGCTTAATTCCCCTAATATTACTTCAGCGAACTTGCCAGATCATGAAATAATTGCTATTCCTTACATCTTACGTTGCAATTTCTCATCTGATGCTGCTGCATTTTCTGCTAAAGGACATTACTATAGTAAGCGGACATTTTATTAAAAAAAATAATTAGACGATGAAAGGGAAAGTAGCCATTATAACTGGAGGTGCAAGAGACATAGGTCGCCAGGCATCTTTAAAGCTTGCAGCGGCGGGAGCAAAAGTTTGTATCAATTATTTTGGCAATGAAGAAATTGCCAAAGAAACATTGCAGCTTGTTAAAGATGCAGGTGGTGAAGCAATCATCGTTTATGGTGATATGACAAAAACGGCAGATGTAAAGAAAGTAATAGATGCTTGTACTACAACTTATGGAAATGTGGTACATGTATTAGTAAATGTAGCTGGCGGTTTAATGGGCAGAAAACTATTGGCTGATATGGATGAAGAATTCTGGGATGCAGTAATGGATGTGAATCTTAAATCTGTTTATTTAGTTACAAGAGCCGTTGAGCCACATATGACTGAGGGTGGTGCCATTATAAATTTTGCATCGCAAGCAGCAAGAGATGGTGGCGGCTTTGGTGCTGTAGCTTACTCAACTGCAAAAGGCGGTGTGCTTACACTAACAAGAGGTCTTGCAAAAGAATTAGGACCAAAAGGAATTAGAGTGAATTGTGTTTCTCCGGGAATGATCAATACTACTTTTCATAATACGTTTACAAAACCAGAAGTAAGGACGAATGTGGCGGCTTCAACTCCTTTAAGAAGAGAAGGAAAGGCTGAAGAAGTGGGTGATCTTGTTTTGTACCTGGCAAGTGACGGCTCTTCATTTATAAATGGAGCAAGTATTGAAATTAACGGCGGAACTTATTTTATTTAAGATTTGATTGTTGTATGTAAACGATGCATATAATTTAACGGTTGCTGAAATAGTTACTATATGAAAGGATTGCTGAAAATAATTTGCTTATTGCTTTTGTCTATAGCTATGCAGGCACAACACCCGGTTACTTTTTTTACAAAGACAGAAGCTGCATCTGTTAAGACCAGTCTTTCAAAATATCCGTTACTTAAAAGCTCATACACAGATTTAAAGAAAGATGTGGATGTGTGGATTGGTAAAGATGTGGATGTGCCATTCCCAAAAGATCCTGCAGGCGGTTACACACATGATAAGCATAAGGCCAATTATACGCTGATGTTTAACAGTGGTGTATTGTATAATCTTACCGGTGATGCTAAATATGCAAATCTGGTAAAAGATATGATGCTGAAATATGCAGCATTAAATCCAACATTAAAGAATCATCCAGAAGCAACGAGCAGTTCACCCGGCCGTATTTTCTGGCAGGCACTAAATGATGCCAACTGGATGGTATATGCCGGCATGGCCTATGACCTTATTTATAATTCATTGACTGCTGCAGAGAGAAAGAAAATTGAAGACGGTGCATTCAAACCTGAAGTTGACTTTTTTACACATGATTTGAAGGATTGGTTCAACCTAATACATAATCATGCAGTATGGGCTACTGCCGGTGTGGGTATGATTGGTATTGCTACCAACAACCAGGATTATATTGATATGGCTTTGTACGGAACGGCGAAAGATGGCAAAAGAGGTTTTATCGCTTTAATGGATAATCTGTTTTCTCCGGATGGTTATTATACAGAAGGCCCTTACTATACCCGGTATGCAATTCTGCCGTATGCTGTTTTTGCCAATGCATTGAATAACTGGAAGCCGTCATTAAAAATATTTCAACACCGAAATAATATTTTACAAAAGGCATTGCTTACCTGTTTGCAGCAAACAAATACTGACGGTACTTTTTTCCCTTTTAATGACGCATTAAAGGAAAAAGATTATACATCCAATGAGCTGGTGACGGCAATAAATATTTTTTGGAAAGCTTATGGTGCAGATAAGAATTTATTAACTGTAGCTAAAAAGCAAAACCGTGTTATGCTAAGTAGCGGGGGTACCGCCATTGCCGCTGCATTGGCTGCCAATAAAAATATTCCCGCTTATTATGATTATAAAACTTTTGAAAGCACTGATGGTGTAAAAGGCGATGAAGGCGGAATCTCTGTTTTCAGAAATGGAAAAGGGGAGAATCTGACAAGTTTGCTGTTTAAGTACACAGCTCATGGACTTTCTCATGGGCATTTCGATAAGTTAGGCATTATGCTTTATGATAAAGGAAATGAAATACTGACCAACTATGGTTCCGTTCGTTTTATTGGTGTTGAACAAAAATATGGCGGACGATATCTGGCAGAGAACAAAGCTTATGCCGGACAAACTATTGCACATAATACTATTGTGGTGGATGAGAATAGTCATTTTAATGGCAAGGAAAGTATTGCGGAAAATTTTCATTCAGATAAATTATTCAGCAGCATCTCCAACTCTGCTGTGCAAGTAGTAGCTGCCAAAGAGGATAATGCTTATAAGAATACGCATATGCAACGAACACTTTACATGTTGCAGTTGCCAGGAGATAAAAGAATGATTGTTGATTTGTTCAATGTTGATTCTGAAAAAGAACATCAATATGATCTGCCATTCCAATTTAGTGGACACTTAATAAACACTTCGTTTAAATACAAAGCGAATACAGATAAGCTGGAAATATTGGGTAATAAAAACGGCTACCAGTATATCTGGAACGAAGCGGAAGCAAAAGTTGAAAACACAACAGCGCAACTGACTTTTCTAAATGACCGTACTTATTATTCCATTTCATCATTAATTGATGGATCTGCGAAAATATTTTTAACAAGGACAGGTGCTAACGATCCTGATTTTAATTTAAGACATGAGCCAGCTATGGTTATTCGTAAAAATGGAAAAAATCAATCATTCATCAATGTAATTGAGATTCATGGAAACTTTGATCCGGTATATGAATTCTCTTCCAATGCATACCCATCTGTAAGTCAAATCAAATTATTGCAGCAGGATGAAAATTATACTGTTGCTGAAGTTTCTCTTGGCGACAAGAAATTAATCATTGCACAATGCAATAAAGATTTTGATGCAAAGAAAATTAATGCGGCAGCAGGCTTTAACTGGACAGGCCCTTATATGGTGATGTATAACAATAAAATTATTAATTGATTAATACTAATAAAATGGGAACAACCGAAACAACGAAAGTATTTATTGAAAACAAAGACATTGCCTGGGAAAATATGGGTAATGGTGTCAGAAGAAAGATCATGTCTTATGACGACAGGTTGATGCTGGTGAAAGTGGAATTTGAAAAAGGGGGAGTGGGTTCATTACACAAGCATCATCATACACAAATAACACATATTGAAAGTGGAATTTTTGAAGTAGAAATTAATGGAGAGAAAAAGATATTGTCCGCCGGGGATGGATTTTATATACCACCAAATGTGTTGCACGGTGCTGTTTGTCATGATGCCGGAGTGTTGATAGATGTATTCAGCCCCATGCGGGAAGATTTTGTTGGAGATAAATAAAGTTTAAAACAGGATAACCAATCTGTAAAAAATTATAATGAAGATTAAAGGACTTAGATGGTGGATAATCGGGTTGATTGCCCTAGCAACGATCATCAATTATATTGATCGTACAGCCATCAATATTCTTTGGCCTTATATACATAAGGATTTTGGCATTAGCGAAGAGGATAGTAAAGATGCACTGAAAATCATTACAATCTTTTTTATGATTGCTTACGCAATAGGCCAAACAGTAATGGGTAAATTGATGGATGCAATTGGAACTCGAATGGGCTTTGTTGTTTCTATTGTCGGTTGGAGTGTTTCAATTGCTTTGCATTCGGTGGCCAGAACAATGGCATCGTTCAGCATATTTCGATTTCTCCTTGGTATTTCTGAAGCTGGTAACTGGCCGGGTGCTGCCAAGAGTAATGCGGAATGGTTTCCTGCAAAAGAAAGAGCTATTGCTCAAGGTATATTTGGAGCAGGAGCTTCATTAGGTTCTGTAGTAGCTGCACCGTTTATCGCTTATGTATTTGTAGCTTTTGGCTGGCAGTGGACATTTGTTGGAATTGGTTTACTAGGGTTGCTTTGGATAATTCCCTGGCTGATCATTAATAAAAACACACCAGACAAGCATCCGTGGATTACAAAAGAAGAGCAGGATTATATTGCAAGCTCTGCTACGAATACAGCTACAGCACCTGTTGCAACAACTGTTTACACATGGAAACAATTATTGCAATTCAAAAACACTTGGGGTATTATCAGTTCAAGATTTTTTATTGATCCGGTATGGTGGATGTTTGTTACCTGGCTTCCCTTTTTCTTAAAAGAGAATTTCGGATTTGATATTAAACAAGTGGGTGCATTTGCATGGGTGCCATTTTTGTTTGCTGCTATCGGCGGCCTAAGCGGTGGATTCTTCTCGTCATGGCAAATTAAAAAAGGCAAATCTGCCACTAAGGCAAGAAAGAATGCTATTACCATTGGAAGTGTTATTATGCTGATCTCATTGGTAACGATAGCAATTTATTTGGATAGTTTGAAAGACCAGCCCGGATTGACCATTGCGTTGATTAGTGCAACGTTGTTTGGTTTTCAGTTTCTAATTAATAATCTGCAAACATTACCATCAGATTATTTTCATGGAAAAAATGTAGGAACAGTAGCTGGAATGAGCGGCACTTCTGCTGTAGTGGGAACCTTGATCGTAACATGGTTGGTGCCTATACTCACAAAAACAAGTTATACATCCTTTTTTGTAATGGCGGCTCTGGTAGTTCCATTAGCATGGTTATGTGTAATGTTTATTGTTTCAAAAAATAAGAATAACACTGTTAGTTAATTGATATAAATAAAAACTGTAAAAACTGCGATATGAAAAGAATTCTATTTACAATGTTACTGATGATGTCAATCAGCTTCATTTATGGACAAACTACTTATTATTGGGTGGGTGGTCTGGCACCTGTGTCTATTCATACAACATCCAACTGGAATACAAACATAGACGGGTCGGGTAGTGCGAGGGTATCTGCAACTACTGCAACTGATATTTTAATCTTTGATGGCAATAATATTGGTGGAGGTACACCTGCGCAAGGCTTGGTATCGGGTCCAGTTGATGGAACAATGGGTTGTGCCCGTTTGTTATTTATAAATAATGCCAACATACGCTTTGGCCGTACTACTGGTACCGGTACAATATCAATTAGTGGTGATGGGAATGTTACTGAAGATTTTTTAATTGAAAGCGGAAGCTCACTTCAAATATCTTCTTCAACAGGGAGTATTCGTATTGCTCTTGGTGCTGTTAACACTGGAAGGGTAAGTGGAAGCCTGAGTATGGTTACTGGTTTCCAGGCAAGAATTGATAATACAACTAGTGGCAGTCCTGGAAAATTAAGATTTACGAGTGGTTCGTCTTTTACAACAAATATTACTTCTTCTTCATCCTCTTATGGTTTTGGAAACAGCACACAATCGTCAAATGGTTGGGTGGTATTCGAAAATGGATCACATCTTTATTACCAGGGCGGATTCAGTCCTCATGGTAGTGGATCTAATTTTTCTGCAATTAATATGGAGCCAGGAAGTGTATGGCATCACAAGGCCAGTAATGCAAGCGCAGGCGGAAATTTTTTCAATCGCCAGAGCTATGGTGATATTATAGTAGAGAGCGGTGCAACACTTTCAGCAACCGGAACTATTTACAGGATAGTGAATTTGACAATTAACACAGGATGTAGTTTTGTGCCGCATAGTAGTGGTCAAACTGTTGTATTGGGAAATCTGACAGTAAACGGAGATTACACAGCTCCCGCTGCCGGCACTAACAAATTGGTTTTAGCAGGAACTACTCCTCAATCTATTTCGGGTACCGGTACTATTAGCCTTAACAACTTAACTGTTGGTAATAATGCTGTTGTAACACTGAATAAAAATATTACTGTTGAAACTGATATCGATGTTTTTGGAAGAATGAATTTTGGTACAAACCAACTTACAGGTCCTGCTACTTTTAACGCTTCCGGTATTGGAGCAGTAACAGCCGGAACGGGTAACCTTGTTGCCGGTAACTATTTTCTTTCAGGAAATACAGTATTTACTTCTTCATCGGTTGGAAAAAATATCTCAGGTGCGGGAATAGCTCCTAACACTTCGATTGTTGGATTTTCTGCAACGGCAGACTCTTTGTATTTATCACAACCAGTAGTGTCATCAGCTTCCGGAGTGGCACTAACAGTTACTACAACTGGGGCAACTTTACAAACTGCTAATACAAATGGATTTGATCCGGCCACAGGTTCTATTATTACTGCTGGTAATTTAACTTTTGAAGATGATATTAATTATGTTATTGACGGAGTTACAACCTGGCCTTTTGGTGTTACAACAGGATCAGCTGGTAATAATATAAATGCAGGAAGTGTAGATGTAAATGCTGATATCACTGTCAACAAAGGTGTAACGATAAAAAATAATTTACTGATAAATGCTAAGATGACTTTGCGCCCTGCAGATATGGTTCACATTCTTGCTGGAGGTAATATTGCCGGAACATTTGGCCCTACTAAATATATTGTAACCAATTATGTAACCGGAACAGGTGTACAAAGTATGGTACAGTTTGATGGTGTGTCATCTGCGAAAATTATTCCTGTTGGAACTATAAATTATTATTTACCTGCAACGATTACCCCAGCTTCAACTTCGGATTTCACTGTTGCTGTATTTCAAGGAATTACTACAAATGGTTTACTAAATGGAACACCTTTTACTCCTACACAAAGATTAAGAGTTGTAAATGCTGTATGGAATGTGAATCGTCTTTCCGGAACAGGAACGGCTGATCTGCAATTAAACTGGGACGAGGCACTTGAAGGAACAACATTTAATACGTTGCCAGATTCTGAAATAGGACTTATCCGAAACATTGGATCCGGACCTACAGGTTGGGGCCCACCTATCGTGCCAGGGAATAATACAACGAATGTTGTAATGGGAAATATTTCTGTATTTGGCTCATTTGGTGCAGGTGCAATACCTCAGCTAAATGCTTTTATATATAATCCTTTACCTGATAAAACATATGGCGACCCAGACTTTAATGGAGGGGCTACTAGTTTAAATACTACTAATCCTATAATTTATACAAGTAATAATCCATTAGTGGCAACAATCGTTGCAGGCAATATTCATATTGTGGGTGCAGGAACTTCTGATATAACTGCTTCACAAATGGGTGATGGTGTTTTTCCAGATACAAGTGCTACTAAAACTTTGTTGGTAAATAAAGCAGCGCTAAACATTAAAGCTGATAATAAGTCAAGATTTGAAGGACTGGCTAATCCATCGCTTACTATAACCTATACTGGTTTTGTTTTGGGAGAAACAAATACTGTATTAACAACGCAGCCAACTATTTCTACTACTGCAACAATTGCATCTGCACCGGGTATGTATTCTATTACTGTAAGTGGAGCTACCGCTGCAAACTATGCAATTACACATTCAGGGGGTACACTAACGATAATTGCCAAAACGAATCAAACAATAACATTCCCAGCACCTGCTACCAAAACGTATGGCAACGCTCCGTTTGCAACAGGAGCTACCAGTACAAACAGTACAATTCCCATTACCTATACGAGCAGTAATCCTGGTGTGGCTACTATTGCTGGAAATACTATAACTATTACCGGAGCAGGCACCACTATCATTACAGCTATGCAGGCTGGTAGCGATGGATTTTTTCCTGCACCGAGTGTTGCCAGAACACTTACTGTTAATAAAGCAAACCTTACAATAAGAGCAACAGATACAACTAAAGTTACAGGTGAAGTGAATCCTGTATTCAGATTAGTATATACTGGATTTGTATTAGGGCAGTCAGCGGCAAATCTTACAACGCAGCCTATTGTTGCTACAACTGCAGCAACAAATTCATCACCCGGAAATTATGATCTTATTCCTGGAGGTGCATTTACTCAGAATTATAATATTACTTATACAAACGGAAGACTTACCATATTGCCTCTTACCGGAACATCGGCACAGTTTCTATTGGCTTACAGAAACAGTAATGGAAATATTGCAGTAAGAATTTATTCTCCTGAAACTTACCTGGCTAATATAATTGTATATGACCTGCATGGAAGAATACTGGCCAGAAGAAACATACTGATGCCCGTTGGATTTGCCAGTGCAGAAATACCAGTACAGTTTTTATCATCTGGAATTTATATTGTTACGGTAAGAGGTGAAGGAGTGAAGCTTGAAAAAATGATTCAGTTCATTAAATAATTTGAAGTGTATGAAGTGTAGTTTGTTTTTTATGGTGGCAGTTGTTTTGATGAGTTGCAAAACTTTTAATGTTACAGCTCAATCTGGAAAACCTGTTGTATTTTCTTTAGACATAAAATCCTTAGAGAAAAACAAAACGAAGATTGCTAATAAAGATCCACAGGCGATGTCGGCTTATAAGCAATTGATTAAAGATGCAGATAAGAAAGCATTAGCATTCGGCCCTGTTAGTGTTATGGAAAAAAAGGGACTTCCTCCAAGCGGTGACAAACATGATTACATGAGTCTTGCCCCTTATCATTGGCCTGACCC
Organism: Chitinophagaceae bacterium; assembly: GCA_039927535.1. Taxonomy (GTDB): domain Bacteria; phylum Bacteroidota; class Bacteroidia; order Chitinophagales; family Chitinophagaceae; genus JJ008. The sequence goes on from JBDSUW010000105.1 coordinate 14,553, forward strand.
GACAAAGCCAGATGGTCTTCCTTATATTAGAAAGGACGGGCAAACCAATCCTGAAGTGAAAGAATATCCCGATAAAGAGAATATGCCAAAGCTTTGTGAGTATATATATCAACTGGGGTTAGCCTATTATTTTTCCCAAGAAAATCAGTATGCTGAGCATGCTGCAAAATTGCTGCGAGTCTGGTTTCTTGATGCTGAAACTAAAATGAATCCTAATCTGAATTATGGACAGGCAATAAAAGGTGTGAATGAAGGGAGAGGAGCTGGTATGATAGACACCAGACATTTTGTAAAAATGATTGATGGAATTAATCTGATCAAAAATTCAAAGTACTGGAAAGAGGCTGACCAAAAAGGGATGCAAAAATGGTTCACCGATTTCCTCCATTGGATGCAAACAAGTAAAAATGGTATTGATGAAATGAATGCAAAAAACAATCACGGAGCTTGGTATGATGCACAACGATTAGCGATGGCATTATTTATTGATAGCAGCAATCTTGCAAAAGAAATTGTCTTAAATGCAGCTAACCGTCTGGATTATCAATTGGATGAAAATGGCTCTTTTCCTGAAGAAATGGAAAGAACGATTTCATTGCACTATACTTCATTCGTTATGAATGCATTTTTTGCGATAGCACAAATGGCTGAAAAAACAAAAGTTGATTTTTGGAACCTTACAACTCCTACTGGTAAATCATTAAAAAAAGCGTTTGATGCAGTGAAACCTTATCTCACAAATGAAAAAGAATGGACAGGCCAGCAAATTAAAGACTTCGATTTTGAAGATGGCTATCCAATATTGATGTCAGGTGCCGTTCATTATAAATGTAAAAATTGCGAACAAGCTGTTCAGAAATTAGCTGATGAAAAAGCTCCTCGTTTATTAATAAACCTATTGTATTAAATTTTTATAAAAATAAAAACTGCTATTATGAAAAAAATCCAGTGCTTGTTTATGTTCCTGCTGATGTTCAGTGGTTCTTTGATGGCACAAAAGAAAACCATTACCGGTAAGGTAATTAACCAGAGTGGAAATGAGCCATTATTGGGAGTTAATATTCTTGCCGAAAATCAGAAGGGTGGTACGTCTACCAAACAGGATGGAACATATAGTATTACGGTAGACGCAAAAACTTCTACACTGATTTTTTCTTTTGTTGGTTATGCTACTCAAACAATACTTATTGAGGATAAGAAAATCATTGATGTAGCCATGATTCCTGTTGCTGCAGCCAGCGAAGAAGTAGTAGTAATCGGATATGGTACACAAAAGAAAACAAGTGTTACAGGTTCTGTTTCTAAATATTCAAATGACAGGTTGGATGAAACAGCCAACTCCCGTCTTGATCAGGCATTGCAGGGAAAAATTGCCGGAGTGCAAGTGCAAAACATTTCATCCGAAGCAGGGTCAGATCCTAAAGTAAGGATCCGTGGAATTTCTTCCGTTTCCGCCGGAGCAGATCCCTTAGTGGTGGTAGATGGTCACCCGTTATATGAGGGATTGTCATTTGTAAATATGGCGGATGTTGCCTCAGTGGAAGTATTAAAAGATGCTGCTTCTGCCGCCATTTATGGTTCAAGAGGGGCAAATGGAATTATTCTTATCACTACTAAAAGTGGAAAGGCTAATAAAACAAAATATGCTGTAAAATATTCAACCGGGTTTAAAGATGCTTATGAGCTTTACCCAATGATGACAACTACAGAATATACGAACATGCTTTTCTTTGAAGCAGCACAAAAATTGAAAGATCCCAGTATTACGCCACCCACATTGACACAAATTGCTTCTACTGCAGAAAGGGCTGCTTATATTTTTGAAAAAGATTACAGAGGCGGCGTAGGCACAAACTGGCAGCGGGAAGCCATCCGGACTGCCAACGTACAAAATCTACAGATGAATGTATCGGGAGGTAATAGTGGAGTTAAGTATTATATCTCTGGTGGCTATCAGAACGACCCAGGCATGATGTACCATAGTGAATATGAAAGATTCACAGCAAAAGCAAAGATCGATGCGCAGTTAAGTAAAAAAGTAAGATTATCATTCAATTTTAATCCATCTTATATTAAACGGGAAAGACCTTCAACCAGTTTTACTGATTTTTTTAGATTACAGTCTTTTTTACCTGTTTACGTAGATGAGTCTCTTATAAATTTCATACGACTGAACAACAGCTATGCTAATGTACAGGTGGGTGATTTTGCACAGGCGAATATGTTTAATGGAAGAGTTTATTCCGGTATCATGCCTGATGGTAGTAACTGGGTAACCACCGCAGCAAGCACACCGTTTAGCACATCCAATCAATCGCCAAAATCGGTACTGGAAACAAGAAAAATAACATCGAACGATTACCGGGCTTTAACGTCAGGAGATTTAACTATCAACATTCTTCCGGGACTTGATTTTAAAACGTTGGCCAGTGCTTTTGTTCGCTATTCATCCGGGTTAGATTTTGCCCAATCAAATTCAAATAGGGCAGGCGATATTAATAGAGGCGTTTACACAAGTACGTTGTTTATCGATCTGTTATCAGAAAATACTTTATCATACAACAAAAGAATTAAAAACCATTCTTTTGATTTCCTGGCTGGCTTTACCGCTCAAAAAACTAAAATCAAGAATGAGCAAACAACCGGCACCAATTTCGCAAGTGATAATATTACCACGTTGAATACTGGTACAGTAACCTTGGATCCGCTTCAGACTTTTAATAATACTTTGAGCAGGGGGTTGCTTTCTTATCTTGGCCGGGTATTGTACAGTTATAAAGACAAGTACTTGCTTAATGGTTCGTTCAGGGCAGATGGAAGTTCTTATTTTGGACCAGGCAACAAATGGGGATATTTTCCTTCAGTATCTGCAGGGTGGGTTGCCAGTAAAGGAAAATTTCTGGATAATGCAACTTGGTTAAGCAATCTGAAATTCAGAGGTAGTTATGGTGCCACTGGTAATAATAATATTGGAGATTATTTATTTGTTGATCTTTTATATGCTAATAATTATCCTTTTGGTGGATCGGTAACCGGTGGTCAATCAATTTCAAGAACTATACTTTCTAATCCGGATATTACCTGGGAGCTGACAAATCAACAAAACTATGGCGTTGATGTGGCACTTTTTAAAAATGCTATTTCATTTTCATTTGATGTGTACAAATCAAAAACTGATCAATTATTATTACAACAGGCAACACTCGGTTTTACAGGTGTGCCAAGTTTTATAAACAATATTGGAAAAGTTCAAAACAATGGAGTTGAGTTTGAGATCACTTCTAATAATATCAGAAAAAAAGATTTCAGGTGGTCAACATCAGCTAATATTTCTCATAATAAAAATAAAATTTTAGCATTGGGTGATGAAGCATTCTTGCTTAACCAGGGTGAAAGAACAGAATTGTATCTCAACAAAGTTGGTGGTCCACTTATCCAGTTTTTTGGTTATCAGACAGACGGTGTTTGGTTGTCTCAGGCAGATATTACAGCCTCCGGACTTACCACCAGCCTGCCAAATGCATTGGTAGCTGGCGGATTAAAAATTGTTGATATAGATGGTAACGGAAAACTTGATGTAAATGATCGTACAGTAATTGGAAATCCTTATCCTGATTTTAACTGGGGGATATCCAACAACTTTACTTACAAAGATTTTGACTTTAGTTTCTTTTTCCAGGGTGTTCAGGGTGGTAGCGTTATAGGTGGCGATGCCAATTACAATGAAACAAAAAGATACAACAAAAACTATAACAGCAACAGATGGATCAGCCCGATGTTTCCCGGTGATGGTAAAACACCTTATTCAACCGTGGGGTTTAACTGGATGCTGACAGATTATGTAGTGGAAGATGCTTCTTACTATGCATTAAGGGAGGTGTTGATGGGTTATACCTTGCCTGAAAAAATTTCCAAGAAAGCAGGGTTGAGTTCACTAAGAATTTATTTTTCTGGCCAGAATCTTTTCTTTCACAAAGCTGCAAGTTTCAGAGGTCTTAATCCTGAAGCAAGAAGTAATTCAGCTCAATACAGCACACCATTGGTTGATGGTTATCAGAGAGGAGCTTTTCCTGTACAAAAAACTTTCTTGTTTGGTGTTGATTTTAATTTTTAATTGAAAAATTGATTTATTATGAAATGAGACATAAAAATTTTCAAACTACTTTTCTTAAAAGGATGAAAATGTTTATGACGAATTCCATCTGACAAATTCATAAAATAAAAAATAAACAGATGAAAAACATACTTTATATAATTATATTTTTTTGCTTCGCTTTAGGCTCTTGTAAAAAAGTAATTGATCTTTACCCGGAATCCAATTTAAATACGGGTACTTTTTATAGTAACGACGCCGAAGTAAAAGCTGGGCTTACGGGTTGCTATAATGGTATGCAGGCACCAATGAGCAGGGAATGGCAGTTTACCGAACTACGTTCAGACAATTCTTATATGGGATCTACCGGCAGTACAAATTCATTCAACCGGGATCTGAGTGATCTGGATGAATTTATTCCGGCAACTACCAATGATGGTCTTTACCAGTATTGGTTAGATACCTATTATAATATTCGCAATTGTAATATTGTATTGCAAAAGTTGGGTGTAAATTATGACCCCGCTACTGGTACGATCAGCCTCTCAAATATTAATATATCCATCAGTGATGTTAACAGGAAGCAATATGCCGGCGAAGCACTTTTTATAAGAGCCTATCATTATTTTAACCTGGTACGTTTGTATGGAGGTGTTTTTCTGGTACATACTCCCATTGCACCATTGGAATCTAAAGCAATGAACCGTTCCTCTGTTGCAGATATCTATAAATTAATTACTGCTGATTTATCTACCGCTGCTACTTATATGAACAGTTTGAAGTTCAGCCAGATTCCTGCAGCTGATAAAGGAAGAGCCACTTCATGGGCAGCGAAAGCATTGTTAGGTAAAGCGTACCTGACACAAAACAAAAAGGCTGAAGCCATTGTCCAGTTGCAGGATGTAGTTACCAATAGCGGTTATGGTCTGCAACCTACATATGCCGGCGTTTTTTCTACTACAAGTGAGTTGAACAATGAAATTCTGTTTACTGTAAGTTATAAAGCCGGCGGGTTTGGTTTGGGTTCTCCTTTTGGAAATACTTTTGGCCCACTGGGCAGTAGTTCAGATGTAATAAATGGGTCGGGAAATGGATGGAATACTCCGACGAGCAGCATCGATTCTTTTTATACAGGTGTAGACACAAGGAAACCGGTAAATATTGCAAAGTATAAACCAGGTACTCCGCAGGAGGTTATTTATGTAAAAAAATACCTGACACCTGTTGTCATTTCTTTTGATGGTGAAAGTGACTGGCCCATTATCAGATATGCCGATGTTTTATTAATGCTTGCAGAAGCACAGGGTAACACAAGTACAAGTGTTGGTTATATCAGCCAGATAAGAGTAAGAGCCGGATTGTCTTCAATTGCTGGTGCATTTGCTACTGTGGCTGAGTTTGAAAAAGAACTGGCAGATCAGCGTAGGGCTGAGTTTGCATTTGAAAATCACAGATGGTTTGATTTACTGCGTTATAAAACTACGCTTACTACTATTGATCCCATACAAATTTTAAAAGCACATTTTGCTTATGAATATGTGTCACATTATATCACCTATACAGCACCAACACCAACCCTGGCATTTTTACAGGGAAATGTTACAAATGATAAATTACTGTTGCCAATACCACAACATGAAATTGATACAAATACGCAATTGGTAATAGCACAAAACCCAGGTTACTTCTAAGACCTATCGTACCAGATCAAAACTAATTACTAAAACTAACCCTGAATACAACTTCGGGGTTAGTATATCTTACAACTAAAAGATGGTTCATATTATTTCAAGCATCAGCATATGAAAAAAATATTATCAACAGCCTTATTGCTTTCTGTATATGCAGTTGTTCTTGCACAGGATGGAGATACAACAACTTACAAACCTGTTGAATATCCAGATGGATTTACAGCACAGATAGATGTGGTGTACACACAGGTAAACGGCTGGGATGGCCGTATGGACTTGTATCTTCCTCCAAAATCGAAAGATCCATCACCCGTTGTTATTAATATACATGGCGGCGGATGGAATAAAGGAGTGAAGGAATCGCAAACAGGCTACAGTACTTTTTTTAAAAAAGGTTTTGCGGTAGCAAATATTGAATACCGCCTTACGGGACAAGCGACTGCACCGGCAGCAATTGAGGACACAAGATGTGCATTGATTTATTTAATTCAGCATGCGAAAGAATTAAATATTGATGTCAATAAAATTGTCATCATGGGAGGAAGCTCCGGTGGTCACCTCGCATTAATGGGTGGTTTATTGGCAAACGATCATCGTTTTGATACAAATTGCCCCGGTGTTGAGAATGTAAAAGTGGCTGTTATCATTGACAAATATGGAATTACTGATGTTTGGGATTGGGGTTATGGTCCGGCAATTAGAAGTAAGTCTGCAAAAAGCTGGTTGGGGAAATATGCTACTGACGAAAAATTTGCTAAATCTGTTTCACCAATCAGCTATGTAGCAAAAAATAGTCCGCCTGTATTTATTGTGCATGGTGATGTTGACCCAACTGTTCCTTATCAGCAATCTGTGGATCTGCATAAAAAATTATTGGAAGCTGGGGTAAAAACCCAATTCATAACAGTGCCGGGCGGTTTGCATGGCAAGTTTGAAAAAAACAAGAATAGTGAAGTTAATAAAGCCATAATGGATTTTATATTATCCACTCCTGCATTTAAAGGAATATAAATTGAGTAGAATAAAGATTTCAATATTAGCGTTGCTGCTGCTGAATTTGATGTGTAGTAAAAAAACTTCCACTCCGCCGGAAACACCATTACCACCTGCATTGAACGCAGTGGTTTTAAATGCAGACGGACCTGGTAACACCTATGAACTCATTAATGGTAAACTGACTCCAGGATTTGAAGCAGTGGAATACCCTGAATATATTCATCCTTCTTTCGGAAGACATATCGCAGAAGTTTGGGATGCTGATTTGAACAGTAATGTTTTTGAATTTTATAGCCATGTGGCAGAAGACAATGACAGATGTATTGCATTTGACAGACAAAGAATTGAAATTAAAACCTACGATAAATTACCTGCAAATCTCATTGGTACAACTGGGGAAACAATAACCTACAAATGGCGATTCAGAATAGCCCTCGGTTTTAAACCTTCATCAAGCTTTACACATATTCATCAAATAAAACCAGTGAATGGCGATGATGGAAACCCTTTATTTACTTTAACAGCAAGAAAAGGATATCCAAATAAGTTAGAATTGATACATGATAACACAACTAAAGTATCCATTGTTGATTTATCACTTTTTGAAGGAGTATGGGTAGAGGCAACTGAAATTATTAAGATAGGTGCGAATGGAACTTATTCAATGGCAATAAAGAAAGTTAGTAATGGAACAACTATTTAAAATTACAGCAATAATAATATTATGACCATCCGACCAAGTAATGATTTCATCAGGCCGAAATGGGGCATATACCGCAGTTTAAATCCTCCGGCTGATCTGAGAGATGATAGTATCCGGTTCAATGCATTCAGTATTGAAGAAAAGAAGTAAATTTAACTACTTTCGTTTTTTTGTATGAGGTATTTATTTGCTAATTAATTATATAAAAAATTTTATAGATTATGTTGAATTTTAGAGTGGATAATAAAATTGCTTTAGTAACAGGTTGCAGCAAAGGTATTGGGATGGCTATCGCCATTGCACTGGCAGAATCTGGTGCAGATATAATTGGAGTAAGTAATAGCATGCCGGCATCAGGAAGTGAAGTAGGAAAAGCTGTTGAGGCTGCCGGAAGAAAATTCTATCCGTATGCAGCAGATTTTTCAAAAAGAGATTCATTGTATGAATTTCTGAATAAAGTAAAAGCTGATAATCCCCGTATTGATATTCTGATTAATAATGCAGGGCATATTATGCGGAAGCCTGTAGCAGAACATCCTGATGAATATTGGGATGCAATCATTGATATTAATTTGAACTCCCAATTTATTATAACAAGAGAAATTGGAAAACGAATGCTGGAGCAGAAAGGCGGAAAAATTGTTTTTACCTGTTCATTGTTAAGTTTCCAAGGTGGTATTAATGTGCCGGGCTATGCTGCCAGCAAAGGTGCTATCGCTTCCTTATTAAAAGCATTTGCTAATGAATGGGCTCCGCATGGTATCACTGTTAATGGTATTGCACCGGGTTATATTGCAACAGATAATACTACTCAATTAAGAGAAGATCCTGAAAGAAGTAAAGCTATACTGGCGAGAATTCCTGCCAACCGTTGGGGTACACCGGAAGACATGACAGGTGCCTATGTCTTCTTATCTTCATCCGCATCAGACTATGTTAATGGAACTATTCTTACTGTTGATGGTGGCTGGATGGGGCGATAATCACAATAAAAAATTTAAAACCTATTTTAATAATACATAGTAAAAGAAAATTATGAGTGATAAACAAAATAAATCCCCTTTAGGGGTTGGGGGTATGCAAGTACGATTTCAAAATAGTCCTGTAGAAACAAAACAAATGACGACAGAACAATTACGTCAGAATTTTTTAATAGAAGGACTAATGCAACCGGGAACAATTCAACTCACCTATTCTCATTTCGACAGGATGATAGTTGGTGGTGTAATGCCAACTGATAAGCCGGTTAATCTGCCAAAAGAAGAAGAGTTAAAAGCAAAATATTTTTTGGAAAGACGAGAAATGGGAATTATTAATGTGGGTGGAAAGGGTTCAGTTAAAGCTGATGGCATTTCTTACGAACTGGAAAAACTTGAATGTGTTTTTTTAACTAAAGGAACACTAGAAGTTAATTTTGATAGCTTCTCTGAGAAAGACCCAGCAATGTTTTACTTGTTATCTGTACCGGCACATCATTCCTTTATTAATAGAAAAATGACAAAGGCTGAAGCTTCACCGGTTAATATGGGAAATATTTCAACTTCAAATAAACGAACGATCTACAAATACATTCACAATGATGGTATTCAAAGCTGTCAGTTGGTAATGGGTTTAACTACATTAGATGAAGGAAGTGTTTGGAATTCTGTTCCTCCACATACACATACTAGAAGAATGGAAGCATATTTCTATTTTGACCTGGATGCTACACAAAGAGTAATGCATTTTATGGGTGAGCCACAGGAAACAAGGCACTTGGTGATGGCAAATAACGAAGCGGTACTTTCTGCGCCATGGAGTATGCACTTTGGCGTTGGCACGGCTAACTATGGTTTTATCTGGGGAATGGCGGGAGAGAATAAAGAGTTTACAGATATGGATCCAGTTCCGGTTGCAACAATAAAATAAAAAAAGACTGTACCAAAAGTCGTAAATCGTCATTACAAGAGAGGAACAGCCTGTCCCGATTTTTTCGGGAACCGGAGTAATCTGCATGGAAAAAGTATTATGTTTTGGTGAACTACTTTTAAGATTACCGCCTGCACATGGCGGTGTATGGTTAAAGGATAATCAGATGCCGGTCTTTATCGGTGGCGCAGAATTAAATGTAGCCACAGCATTGTCTGTGTGGGGATTACCTGTAAAATATTTTACAGCATTACCGGATAATATTATTTCAAAAGACATTATTGCTTACCTCGAAGAAAAAAAAATAGACACCTCCGCAATTCAACTGTCAGGCGAAAGGATTGGCTTATATTATTTACAGCAAGGCGCTGACATGAAAAGTGCTGAAAATGTTTTTGACAGAAAGCATTCTTCTTTCGCTACACAAAAAACAGGTGTGGTTGACTGGGATGAAGTACTGAATGATGTGTCCTGGTTTCATTTTAGTGCAATTGCTCCGGCAGTAAGTGAAACAGCAGCGGCATTATGCGCTGAAGGGCTAGCGGCGGCACACAAAAAAGGCATTACTATTTCGGTAGATCTTAATCATAGAAAATTATTGTGGCAGTACGGAAAAGAAGCTGCTGAAGTAATGACTGCACTGGCAAAATATTGCACTGTAATAATGGGTAATGTATGGTCGGCAAATTCTTTATTGGGAATTCCTGTGGACGAAACTATTCATGAAAAAGGTCAACATTTAGATTATCTTTTGCAGGCATCACAAACTGCAACACATATTTTTGAAAGATTTCCTGATTGTAAATGGGTGGCCAACACATTTCGCTTTGATGGGAATAATGATAGGATTGAATATTACGCCGCATTAAATTCGATTAAGGAACAATCTATTTCACCAGTCTTCAGAACAGAAACTGTTGTTGAAAGAGTGGGCAGCGGCGATTGTTTTATGGCAGGATTAATTTATGGAATTATAAATAAGCATACACCCCACGATACTATTAGCACGGCAGCAGGAGGAGCATTTTGTAAATTGCAAGAAGTTGGTGATGCAACAAACAACAGCATCGAGCATATTCAGAAAATAATTCATGAATTTACTAAAGCCTGATCAATCAATTTCCTTTCCTGTTATTCTATTTATATTATCAGTATAAATTTTATACAACTGATAACCAGCTTACTGCATTTTTTTGGTTTTTAATTACTTAATAAAAGTTTATATTAGCTGCTATACTACGAATTGCATATTCGTTACTACTGAAAACATTTTCAGATCATACAGTCACTGTAACTGTATTATTTTTCATTTTTTAAAAAAATGTGTTAATATGATTGCTACGCCAACTGAAAAGAAAACTGTTTATAAATCATTTGCTTTGCATAATTACAGGCAGATACCTCAAATAAGCCAGTTGACTGAAGAACAAATAAAAGACATTGACGTGGTGGGGCATGTATTACCATTTAAATCTAACAATTATGTTGTCGATGAATTGATAAACTGGGACAATGTTCCTGGTGATCCAATTTTTACATTAACATTTCCAAGAAGGGAAATGCTGAAGCCTGCACATTATAAAAAAATGGAAGCTACACTTGATAGTGGGGCATCAAGAGATGAAATCAAAAAAGTGGCTAACGAAATCCGTATGGATTTGAACCCGCATCCTGCCGGACAGCTAGAACATAATGTTCCGATGATTGATGGTCATAAGTTAACCGGAATGCAACATAAATATCGGCAGACGGTTTTGTTTTTTCCAAGTCAGGGGCAAACCTGCCATGCTTATTGCAGCTTTTGTTTTCGCTGGCCACAATTTGTAGGAATGGATGAATGGAAGTTTGCCATGAAGGAAACAGAATTACTTATAAAATACCTGCAACAACATACAGAAGTAACAGATCTCCTTTTTACCGGTGGGGACCCAATGATTATGAAGAATAAAATTTTCACTAGTTATATTGACGCACTGTTAGAAGCGGATATACCTAATCTGCAAACGATTCGCATAGGTACAAAAGCATTGGGTTACTGGCCTTATAAATTCTTAACGGATGATGATGCAGAAGACACACTGCAAACTTTTCGAAAGATCGTAAAAAGCGGAAAAAATCTTGCAATTATGGCCCATTTTAATCATCCGGCTGAATTGGCAACAGAAGCAGTAAAAAAAGCAATTGCAAAAGTTATAGCGACAGGAGCACAAATAAGAACCCAATCACCACTCATGCAAAACATTAATGCAGATGCTGATATATGGGCAACGATGTGGCGACAACAGGTAAACCTGAATTGTATTCCTTATTACATGTTTGTAGCGAGAGATACAGGAGCACAACATTATTTCAAAGTGCCATTAATCAAAGCTTGGGAAATATTTCAAAAAGCATATCAACAGGTTAGTGGTGTGTGCCGCACAGTAAGGGGGCCAAGTATGAGTGCTACTCCGGGCAAAGTGCAGATGCTTGGAGTAAGTGAAGTGAATGGTAAAAAAATTATGACATTTAGGTTTTTACAAGGAAGAAACCCCGATTGGGTAGCAAAACCTTTCTTTGCAGAGTATAATGAAGAAGCCATTTGGCTTGACGATTTGAAACCGGCATTTGGGGAAGAAAAATTCTTTTTCGAAAACGAACTAAACGACATTTTTAATGAAGAGCTCAACAAAAACACAGTCGATAACTTCGAGTAACAATGAGAACGGAGTAGAAAAAAAACATTTATATCTAAATCCAAATGTAATTGGTTTAAAGGAATCTCCGACATTACGTATTAATCAACATTGCAAAGAACTGGCTGCAAAAGGCAAGCATATTTATAAATTAGGTTTAGGGCAGTCTCCTTTTCCTGTTCCTGAGCCTGTGGTAAATGCTTTACGCCTGTATGCACCGCAGAAAGATTATTTGCATGTGCAGGGTTTGCCAGAGCTAAGAAAAGCAGTAGCAGATTTTCATAGAAAAAAAGATGGCGTTAATATTTTGCCAGAGAATGTAATTATTGGACCAGGCTCAAAAGAATTATTGTTTCTATTGCAAATGGTTTTTGAAGGAGAAGTAATTATTCCAAGTCCTAGTTGGGTGTCTTATTTGCCCCAAGCAAAAATTATTGGAAATACAATTCATATTATACAAACGCTGGCTAAAGATCAGTGGCGTTTATTGCCTGAACAATTGGAAGATTTTTGTAAGAGAAATAAAAGGCCGGATGGCAATCCTTATTTGCTTATTCTCAATTATCCCGGTAATCCTGATGGCATAACTTATGGTGCTGAAAGTGTTCAGCAATTAGCTGAGACTTGCAAGGAAAATAATATCTATATTCTCTCCGACGAAATTTATGGTCAGTTGCATCATGAAGGAAAGCATGTATCAATCGCAAAATATTATCCAGAAGGAACGATTATCAGTTCCGGCTTATCAAAATGGTGTGGCGCAGGTGGCTGGAGGCTAGGTACATTTTCTTTTCCTGCAAAATTGCATTGGCTGATGGATGCAATGGCAGCAGTAGCTAGCGAAACGTACACATCTGTAAGTGCACCAATTCAATATGCAGCAATACAAGCTTTTTTGTGTGGCTCAGAAATAGAGAATTATTTAAGTCATGTAAGAAAAATTCTTGCTTTACTAGGAAAAGAAACTGCTGCTATTCTTAAACAAGGAAACATCAGCGTTAATGATCCCACAGGTGGATTTTATCTTTTTCTCGACTTTACGCCGCTTACCGAAAAGTTAGCGAAACGAGGGATAATCAATGGCAGCATACTTTGTGATCGTTTATTGGATGAATCTGGTGTTGCTATTCTTCCCGGTGTTGATTTTAACAGACCTGCTGAAGAACTATCGGCCCGTTTATCTTATGTTGATTTTGATGGAGCAAAAGCCCTTTCAGCAAGTTATAGTATCCCATTGTATGAGAAATTACCAGCTGATTTTTTGGTGCAATATTGTGGCAGTGTAATTGAAGCTGCT
>JBDSUW010000106.1:0-14619 GCA_039927535.1 Chitinophagaceae bacterium
CTTGTAATGTTTACCAACTTTTGATGTGCAACGTGCAGGTACCTTTCAGTAGTTTTAATATCAAAATGCCCTAATAATTCTTTAATGTACCTAATGTCAGTCCCTTTTTCCAACAGGTGGGTTGCAAAGCTATGCCGTAAGCTATGAATGCCTACTTCTTTTAAAATTCCTGCTTTGCCTTTTGCGTTCGAAAAAATCTGCTGAACGGTTCTGGCAGGATAAGCTGTACCTGTTTGATTGCTTTCAAAAAGATAGACGGTTGGTTTTGGTTCTTGTAGTGCCATATATTGCCTCAGTATATCTAATAATACCGGGCTAAGATTTACATACCTGTCTTTTTTTCCTTTAGCCCGGCTTATAAAAATTTGCATACGGCCACTATCTATATCTTTTATTTTTAAATTTATAATTTCACTTACCCGCAATCCGGCACTATACACTGTAAATAACATGGCTTTATGCTTTTTATTTTTTAAAGCATTAAAGAGCCTTGCAATCTCTGTTTCACTCAATAATTTTGGCAATAACAAGGGCCGCTTTGGCCTCGGTATTTTCCAAAATAACTTTTCCCGTCCAAGCACCTGTTCATAATAAAATTTCAATGCATTCATCCGGCTGTGTATCGTATTTTCACTTAGTTTTAGTTCATCATGTGCATATTGTAAATAATCTTTCAATCGCTGGGTAGTAAACATATCTGCGGCATTTTCTTTGATTGTTTTTAAGAAAATGGCTACTTCCGTTAAATAAGTTTTTTGAGTGGATAGGCTGTATGCTTTTAATTTTAAGTGTTGCTCCATAGAAGGAAGTACATGAGCATTTACTTTTTCTACTGGGGTGCTTTTATAAATTTTTATTTTTTTATAATCTGTATTTTTCTTCTGTTTTACGATTACAGGTGTTATAAAATCGGTTTGTTTATTTTTCGAAGCTGTTGTTTTAAATTTATTTTTTTCTTTTAAATAGTTATGCAATGTTGATTGCTCAATTTTTGCAATCTCTTTAAATGCTTTTAGTATTTCGCTATGCTTTTCTTTATTTAATATTACATACCAGCATTTATTGGTTTGCGACCAACGGGCATTTTTTATTGTCCGCACTGCTTTGTTCATCACAGCAATGTTGGGGAAATACATGCCTATGTTTTCCTCCTGATTATGTTGCAATGGTTTTAAAACTAATACCTCCATAACCTATTCATAAAGTTTGTTGTATCATTTGTTCAAGCCTTTCCTTCCCTCCGCCAAACCATTCATCTTTTAAAATGCTGAGTACAATACTATTTCTTCGGCCGCCATTTGCAGTGGGCATATGATTGCGGAAAATGCCTTCTTCTATACAGCCAATGGCTTTCATGGCATTGATGCTCGGTGTGTTTTTTGCATCGGCTCTAAATTCTAACCGTTCCAATCCCCACACTTCGAAGGCGAAGGTGAGGAGTAATAATTTGCAATGCCTGTTGAGCCCGGTACGTTGAAAGTTTTTTCCATACCAGGTAAAGCCTAATTGGGAAGTGGTGTTAGCAGTATTGATATCATAAAAACGGGTGCTGCCAGCATAAGCCTTTGCTTTTTTATCGTAAACGATAAAGGGAAATTCTTTTTTGTCGTTCCTGTTCTTAACTGCATTTGCTAAATAGGTCTTTAAGTTTTCTTCGCCAGCGGCGGTTATTAAACCATAGAACCATATATCTGGTTCGTTCAATGAAAAAGGTAAGAGGTTTTCAAAATCACTTTCTTCTATGGGGCGAAGTAATGCTCTTTCATTTTCAAGAACAGGTTGCCGCTGAAAAATATCAATGTGCATCTTTTTGTTTTTTGTATTGTTCAAACATAAAATAAATAATTAAACCAACTGCAGATGCAATACTCACATCTCTTATTTCATTAATTTTTGAACTGCTGAGTAACCAGAATGTTATTAATAAACCAATGATTGCAATTGCTTTGCCAAATCGTATTTTGAAATATTCGGTTTGACTTTCATTTTTCTTACGAAGTTTTATCAATGCAATACAAACAATGCCATAGATCATTATACGGATGATAGCACTGATGGTGGCGGCATATAAAAATGAATTGGTGATAGAAACCAATATAGTGATAGACATAAATAATAACAGCGACCAGGTGGGAGTTTTAAACCGTGGGTGTATATAAGAGAATATTTTTGGGAACTGTTTTTTTTCACTCAGTGCGAAAGGAACCCTGGAGCCTATCAGCATAATTGCATTCAATGTGCCGGTAATGGAAAATAAAGCACCGATTGCAATGATAGTGGCACCTGTTTTTCCAATAAATAAACCTGCCGCATCTGCCAATGGCTTTTCAGAAGAACCGATGGTTGGTAATGTGCCGATACTTACTGTTTGAATTAATATATAAAGAATGGCAATAATTGTTGTGGCTAACAGCAAAGCAAACGGTAAATTCTTCGAAGGATTTTTTACTTCACCAGAATTCACCAATACGGATTCGAACCCCCCAAATGCAAATACCAATAATAATACAGTGGAAGAAAAAGAAGAAAAATCGGGCACTTCTTTTACTTCATAATTGGCTGGGTCAATATAAAAAAATCCAACAATGATAAATAAGAGCAAGGGTAACAATTTTGCAATCGTTAAAAAATTATTGACTCTTGTTGTATTTTTCACACCTATATGGTTAATAAATGCTAACAGCATTGTAATAAAAACAATAGTGATGATGCGGGAAGAGGGTTGTAAGAACCAGGGAGAAAACACAGCCATGTAAGTGATCAATAAATTGACGAGTGCGGCAAATGTAATAAACCTGGTGAGTAACAAAAGCCACCCGGTAAGGAAAGCAGGTAATGGCCCAAAAGAAGAATGTGCATAGAGGTAAGGGCCGCCTGTTTTATCAAAACGGCTGCTTACTTCTGCAAAACATAAGATGACAAAAAAAACAGCTACAGCACAAACTATTATAGCTGCAATACTATAAACACCAGAAATTTTAAAAGCTTTTGATGGCAAACCAAATATGCCGGCGCCAATTACACCATTGATAAACAATAATACCATTTCCCATTTGCTGATACTGCGGGTTAACATCGGGAAAAGTTATGCATTATTTCGTATGATTATATACAAAATAAACTAGAAAGTTTAAACCCCGGATTGTTCCAGATTGAAATTAATTTTGACTTGAACCACATAAGAAGATAGAACACATGTGGGATTACACATAGCATAATATCTATGTGTTATTCTATGTTCCTTAAGTTCTATGTGGTTCAAAAACATTTTTTTTTGGAAATCGATTTTAAAACAGAGACATTACTTTAAATCCTTTTTATATCAGCACCCAATTTTTTTAATCTTCCATCAATATCCTGATAGCCTCGGTCAATCTGTTCTATATTTTGGATAATACTTTTGCCTTCGGCACTAAGTGCTGCTATTAATAATGCCACACCTGCACGGATGTCGGGTGAGCTCATGGTAATGCCACGGAGCATTTGTTCTCTTTCCAGTCCTATTACTACGGCACGATGCGGATCGCACAGCACAATTCTTGCCCCCATATCAATCAACTTATCTACAAAGAACAAACGGCTCTCAAACATTTTTTGATGAATAAGAATAGAACCTTTGGCTTGTATAGCTGTTACGAGTACTATACTTAAAAGATCCGGCGTAAAACCCGGCCAGGGATGATCGTAGATGGTCATTACCGAACCGTCTAAGAAAGTTTGTATCTCATAGGTTTCTTGTGCTGGAATATGAATATCATCTCCATTAAAATTCATTTGAATGCCCAGCTGCTGAAACTTTTCTGGTATGATGCCAAGGTGTTCGATGCCTGCACTTTTGATGGTGATGTCACTTTGTGTCATAGCAGCAAGACCGATGAAAGAACCTACTTCAATCATATCCGGCAGCATCTGATGACTGGTGCCGCCGAGATAATCAACCCCTTTTACTGTAAGCAGATTGCTGCCGATGCCCCTTATTTTTCCACCCATTGCATTGATCATTTTGCATAGTTGCTGAATGTATGGCTCGCAGGCTGCATTGTAAATTGTTGTAATGCCATCTGCCATGGAAGCTGCCATTACAATGTTGGCAGTACCGGTAACAGAAGGTTCATCTAATAATAAGGAAGTGCCTTTCAGGTTATTTCCTTCTAAGTGAAAGAAGCCATCGTCATGATAAGTGTAAGTGGCACCTAGTTTTTCAAAACCGATAATATGTGTATCTAATCTTCGCCTTCCTATTTTATCCCCACCGGGTTTAGGTATAAATGCTTTTTTAAATCTTGCCAGCATGGGACCAGCAAACATAACGGAGCCGCGAAGCTTTCCGCTCTTCTTTTTAAATGCTTCGCTGTGCAGGTAGTCAATGTTTACATCGTCTGCTTTGAAAGTGCAACTGTGGCGGCTGATCCGATTAATTTTTACATTCATTTCGCCCAGCAGTTCAATCAGCAGGTTTACATCGATAATGTCGGGAATATTATTAATAGTAACTTCTTCCGGTGTAAGCAAAACAGCACTGATGATCTGCAAGGCTTCGTTCTTTGCTCCCTGCGGAATTATTTCTCCTCGTAATTTTTTACCACCTCTTACTTCGAATGAATGCATTGTGATTTGAAAATTTGAAAATGAAACAATTTGAAAATTGCCGGAAAGGTAAACAGAATGTTCATTAATTAAAAAAGGTTGGTACCTGTAGCACCAACCTTTCACAATTAAATAAACAGGTTAATTATTAATATCTTTTCTTCTTATATCCACCGCTTCCACCTCTGCTATCTCTACTACCACCTCTGTTATCTCTGCTATCTCTACTACCACCTCTGTTATCTCTACTACCGCCTCTGTTATCTCTTCGTCCACCGCCGCCACGGGTTTCTTGTTGCGGACGAAAAGCTTTTACGTAAGGTGTGTTAGTGAAAGTAAGTTGTCCTTTTGTTATTACGTTTAATTCGCTTTGTATAGCATCATCATGCACTATTTCTTTGTGCCAGTTGTTGTAAGCCAGCTTCATGTAGTAAGCAATGGCATTGGAAAGGCCCATTTTTTTCTCAGGATCCTGTTCGTTCAAAGCCTTGTCTATAATCACTTCAAGGTTTTTGCCAAGATGCGAAAACTTAGGATTACTGTTCGGATAAGGAAGCGGAGCAGGCTTTGCCTTCAGTGTTTCTCTGGTTGGGATAGGGTAAGGCGATTCTACATCCAATGTAAAATCGGAAATTAAGAAAAGGTGATCCCATAGTTTGTGACGGAAATCCTCTACATTTTTCAGGTGCGGATTTAAAAACCCCATGAGCTCAATAACAGCATTTGCATTGCGCTGCCTGCGTTCAGGTTCTTCAATTGTCATAATGTGTTCTACCATTTTTTGTACATGACGACCATACTCTTTCATTGTTAAATGATTTCTGGTGGTGTTGTACTCCATGTTGTCTAAATCTTGCATATAAGGCAAATGTAATGAAGAGTTGATTAGTTTACAAGTCTGGGGGTCATGTCGGCAAAAAGAACGGAACAGCGTTCCGTTTACCAAAAAAAGAAAGGGGTCTTTGAGAAGACCCCTTTTACAAGCCACCATCCTCTTCCACCTAAGAGGTCATTTAATGAAAAGTTGATTGACACTATACAAGTGGCTCGTTACATCGGTCACTCTAACCCAATACATTCCTTTTTGTAACGATGTTGCCAACTGATAAAAAGAACCTGTCGCCTCTATTTCTTTGCTCACTACTTTTTGTGCCTGTGAATTAAAGATTTCTATTATCTTTTTTTCGTCCTGAATATTATCAAATTTGATACCAATAATTCCATTGGAGGGGTTTGGAAAAAGAATAAAATCTGAAGAGTAGGAATTTTTCAGCGTAACTGTACGTATATCTGAAAAACGGCTGTAGCCGCTTGCATATACCTGTCTTATTCTGAAATAATACAATCCTTCTTCTAGCTGCCTGGCGATGTAAGCAAACTTATATGGGATATTTATTTCATTTGAACCATTTACACGGCCTTGGGAGGTAAAATAAGTACCTTCACGGCTCATTTCCACTTCGTAATGAAATTCCGGTGATTCGGGTGTCTGCAGCTCGGACCAGACCAGCGAAGCTTTATTATCTGCCACTTTATCTATGCGGAAATGGGTGACACTTAAAGGCAATATCAAACCAGGGCAGGTGCAATACTCAAAACGAAACCTTACTAATGCAGATGTGGCTACCGTGCTGTTATAATTACCACCTGTGCAGGTCACATTGGTAAATGCAGTAATATTATACTGGTATGTTACACTATCATGACCATAAAACTGGAAAAGAGAATCGGAGTTGGTAATAGTGGCACAGGAGGTAACGGCATTTAATAAGGTGTCTTTTGAAATCCCAACAAAGTCTGGCCCCGAACCCAATGGCGCAGTAGACGGACCTAATGCATAAGGCCCATAATGATAATTAATACTGTTGGTTAATGGTGCACTAAGACCCGGTCCTGTAATCTGGTCTGTTCGTATATAATAAACATTAGCCGTTTGTGAAGAAGCGGAATTGTTTTCTACACTTACAGAATCTACAACACCTGTAATGGAAATACATAACCGTAAGCAGGTAAGCAAACCATCGTAAGGATCTGCCTGTGGAAATTTTACTAATAATGTATTAATACCCGGTGGTGTGGCAATAGTAGTATCATATGCTACTTGCCCGGACGGGAAACCATAAGGGCATTGAGCTGTTACTGTAGTGTAGCTAATTAAGTGCAGAGAAAAAAAGAGAATCCCTTGAGAAATGCGTAAGTAAATATTTTTCATAGTTTTTGGTTTTGGATTACTCTTACTTGTTAGCGGTATAAAAGTAGTGGCGTTATATTTAGTATACCATTGTATAAATGACCTTTTTTAAAAGTGGTAATTAATGAATATGCACAGTAATAATGCCTGTTTAATTATGCAATAAATTGTTAGTAAATCGATGCCGTAAAAATTGAAACATTTTTTATTCACCTTGTTTTTTGAAAGATGAAGTACGCAGTAGTTCCTACAAGCAATACCTTTGCTCACATTCATGATCATTGCGATTAATACGAGGTTTATGCTTTCTACTCAGTTGGAAGGCAATGGTAATTTTATCTATGAAACTTTTACGAGAATAGCTAAACAGCATCCTGCACATGAGTTTATTTTCATATTTGATCAGCCGTTTGATGAGGCATTTATTACCAATGAAAACATTACTCCTGTAGTAGCAGGGCCTGCTGCACGGTATCCGTTATTATGGAAGTATTGGTACGACATTAAAATACCTGCTGTTTTAAAAAAATATAAAGCCGATGTTTTTGTTTCGACAGACGGGTTTTGTTCGTTAAAAACAAAAGTTCCTCAATGCCTTATAATGCATGACCTGGCTTTTTTGTATCAACCGCTCTATATAAAAAAGTCACATGCAGCTTGGTTAAAAAAAACGACACCCAAATTTTTAAGCAAGGCAAAAGCAATTGTAGCAACTACAAATTTTTTGAAACAGGAACTAATTGAAAAGTTTGCTGCTAATACTTCAAAAATAGATGTGGTGTACTGCGGAGTCAGTGAGCTGTATCAACCTCTTTTAGCTGATGAAAAGATTTTAATAAAAAATAAATACACCGACGGAAAGGAATATTTTATTTATACCGGTTTAATTGATGTTGACAAAAACCTGCTGAATCTGCTAAAAGCTTTTTCAGTATTTAAGAAAAGACAGCAAACAAGTATGAAATTGGTGTTAGCTGGCAGGGTAGCTACAAAATATGAATCATTCAAAAAAAATCTGCAGTCTTATAAGTATCGAAACGATGTGGTGCTGATGGAGCAATTAACCGAAGCTGAATTGGTAAATGTGGTAGGTGCTGCGTATGGATTTATTTATCCCTCATTGATTGAAGCATTAACAGTGCCGGTTATTGAAGCCATGAAGTGCGATGTGCCGGTTATTGCTGCTGAAACAAATTCTATGAAAGAAATTGTAAAAGATGCCGCTGTTTTTGTTGATGGCACCAACCATATTGCTATGGCAGAACAAATGATGTTATTATATAAAGATGAAAAATTACGAAACGATCTGATAATAAAAGGAAGAAAAGTAGCTGTCGCCTATCGTTGGGATACAACGGCTAACCTTTTGTGGAAGAGCATTGAAAAAGCCATCGGCTGATTTTATTTACCTTTGCCACCTCAATAAATTAAGGTATGAACAAATCGACTATTACGATAGATGTGGAAACTGATGAAAACCGTGTGCCAAGTTCCATTTCCTGGAGTGCAACGGATACAGGTGCTGAAAATGCGCAAAATGCAAAAGCCATGATGATCTCCTTCTGGGACAGTGCTGATAAAGCAGCGTTACGTATTGACCTCTGGACAAAAGAGATGATGGTGGATGAAATGGCTGATTTCTTTTTTCAAACAATGATGACAATGGCAGATACATATGGCCGTGCTACCAAATACACAGAACAAGTGGAAGAAATGAAAAAATTTGCACATGACTTTTATGATAAATTCAAAGCAAAACAACTGAAAGAAAATAAAGCTGATTAAGAAAGGAGTTAAGAATCACAGAGCCTATTTCAAATTATTAATAATGAAATTTCAATAATATGAGTCTCGAACAAAAAATAATGACAGAGCTGAAAGCAGCAATGAAAGCCAAAGATGAAGCTTCTTTAAGAAGCTTACGGGCGGTAAAGGCAGCAATTTTATTAGCTAAAACTGCGGAAGGTGCTGGCGGGGAATTGAAGGATGAAGAAGAAATGAAATTGTTGCAGAAACTGGTAAAGCAAAGAAAAGATTCGCTGGAAATATTTCAGCAGCAGAATAGAGCCGATCTTGCTAAAAAAGAAGAAGAAGAAATTGCAATAATTGAAAAATTTCTTCCCAAGCAATTGTCGGCTGATGAAGTAAAAGCAGAAGTTGAGAAATTAATAGCCGCAGTTGGCGCCACATCGCCTGCTGATATGGGGAAAGTAATGGGTGCTGCAACTAAGCAACTGGCAGGTAAAGCAGATGGAAAAACAATTTCTGCATTAGTGAAAGAGTTGTTATCAAAAAACTGATTAACTGCGATAGTGTAATATCCTTTACTATCAGCCGTTATCTATCAAATATATAAATGCTGTTAGACATCATATTTGCTGTGCTTATTGTTTTTGCGGTATTCAAAGGATACCAGCGGGGATTGATAATCGGTTTGTTTTCTTTAGTGGCTGTTATCATTGGTCTGGCTGCTGCTATGAAATTGTCAGTTGTAATGGCCGATTATTTAGGCAAAGCTGTGAATATCTCTGATAAATGGATGGCTGTTGTTTCTTTCGCAGTAGTTTTCTTATTAGTTCTTTTATTGATACGATTAGGTGCGAAAATTATGGAGAAAACAGTGCAGATGGTGATGATGGGCTGGCTGAATAAAATTGGCGGAATTATATTGTTTATAGCTATCTACATTACTGTTTTCAGTGTTCTTGTTTTTTATGCAGAACAGCTAAAATTATTGCAGCCCGATACGATTGAAAAATCTGTTACGTATTCTTTTATCCAACCTTGGGGTCCCAAAGCAATTAATGGATTAGGATCAATCGTACCGATATTTAAAGATATGTTTTCAGCATTAAAGCAATTTTTTGAAGGAGTAGCTACAAACTTATCAGGCAATTAGTTTTTCTATTAAAACGGGAATTTGTATTTTAGTTAAGAAGAATTTAAAAATCACTAAAAACAACTTACAATAAACAAGCCTCTGTCGCTTATATTTGCCCTGATTTGCATTGTTTTATGTGGCAATCGGATGATTTTTTACTTAAAACGATTATTTTGCAACAAGGAAAACCGGTTTACCGGTAAGCGACCAAGAATAAGCAGCTATGGATTACGAAATTAAACAACAAGATAAATTCAAGTATATTGAAGAAGGTACTGGCGAACCGTTGCTACTGCTGCATGGACTGTTTGGGGCATTAAGTAATTTTAAATCACTCGTTGAATATTTCAGACAGCATTATAAAGTGGTTGTGCCTTTATTACCCTTACTCGAAATGGATATTCTGAATACGTCTGTTGGCGGATTAGCAAAATATGTCCACAAATTTATTGAAGCAAGAGATTACAAAGAAATTCATTTATTAGGGAATTCTTTAGGCGGGCATGTGGCACTAGTGCATACATTGAAACACCCTGAAAGAATAAAGTCATTGACACTTACAGGAAGTTCAGGTCTTTTTGAAAATGGCATGGGCGATAGTTATCCTAAAAGAGGAGACTACGAGTATATTAAGAAAAAAACTGAATTAACTTTTTATGATCCTGCTACTGCAACAAAAGAATTGGTGGATGAAGTGTACAGCATGACCAATAACCGCATCAAAGTCATAAAGATCATTGCATTGGCGAAAAGTGCCATCAGAAATAATTTAGGAGAGGAACTAAACCAGATAAAGCAACCAACCTTGCTTGCCTGGGGAAATAATGATTCGATTACTCCACCATTTGTAGCGAAAGAATTTAATAAACTTATTCCGAACAGTGAGCTTCATTTTATTGATAAATGCGGTCATGCTCCAATGATGGAAGTACCCGATGAATTTAATGCCATACTGCATAAATTTTTAAAAAAGCTCAGTGAGCCTGCATCGATTGGCTGATTGTTGCTGTCTTAATACAGTTACGATGCACAAAGTATCGTAGTATTGAAAACAAAGCCGCTATCCATGTTAATCCGTGAATTAATATCTCAATCTCTTCCTTCTGTACATCTTACTGATAAGGTGTATCAGGTGCTGCAACACATGAATGATAATCAGGTTGCTCATTTACCTATTACCGATGGAGAAAAATATATCGGACTTATAAGTGAAGATGATCTGCTGATGGCTGAAAATGACAATGATCCGCTGGAAGTATTACAACAATCTTTTTCTGCAGTATCAGTAAAGGAAGATGAACATTTTTTGAAAGCTGTACAATTGGCCGGAGAAAGCGGATTGAGTATTGTTCCTGTTGTATCAGATGAAAATGAATTAACAGGTGTAGTTTCCTATAACGAGTTGCTTAAATATGCTTCCTCCTTTATGAGCCTGAATGAGCCCGGCGGTCTAATTGTGCTGGAGATAGCAAGCAACAATTATTCTTTCAGTGAAATAAGTAAAATAGTGGAACAAAATGATGCTCAGATCACTCAACTAAATACTTCTAATGACGGAGAAACGGGAATGATGCAGGTAACCATTCGTGTCAATAAACCCGAAGTATCTGATATTGTTGCTACATTTCAACGATATGATTATTCCGTAAAATATTTTATAGGGGAAGAAATGTACGAGAATGAACTGCGAAGCAACTTTGATAATCTCATGAATTACCTGAAAATATAATGCCTGTTTGCAATTGTAAAGAATTCAATGATCCGGCTAAGGTAGTTGCCTTATCCCATTAATAGTTATGTGGCTGGAAAAAAAATATCATATCTCATTCATCATTGCATTATTGTGCAGCTGTATTGTAGCAGCTCAAACAGATCCTGTTATACCAATTCCCGACAGTACTACTAACCAACCTGCTTCTACAATTGTTGAGATTGGTACTATCGAAATCACAGGTAATAAGAAGACAAAAAGATTCATCATGCTCAGAGAAATCCCTTTCAAAACTGGTGATACTTATTCTTTGGATGTTTTGGTAGAAAAATTTGAAGATGGCAGAAAGCAACTAATGAATACATCGCTTTTTCATTCGGTTGTAATTGCGTCTAAAAGTTTTGAAGGGAATAAAATCAATGTTACAGTTACTGTAAAAGAAAGATGGTATTTGTTTCCTCTTCCTTACTTTAAACCAGTTGACAGAAATCTTAACCAATGGATTATAGAGCAAAAGGCAAGTTTTAACCGGGTGAATTACGGGGCTAAATTATTATACAATAATGTTACCGGAAGAAATGATAAGCTGCGGTTCAGAGCAATTAACGGTTATACCAAACAGCTTTCTTTTAGCTACGACAGGTTATATATTGATAAAAAATTAAAATGGGGAGGCAGAGTTTCTTTCGATGCAGGAAAAAACAGGGAGATAAATTTTCTTACGTTTAAAAATAAACAGCTTTTTTTTAAAGATGAAGATGCTTATACCCGAAGATTTATTAATGCCTATGCCGAAGTAACCTACCGCAGGGCTATTAAAGCCCGCCATAGTTTTGGAATAGGATTTAGCCGGGAAATAATCAGCGATACGGTAATGGCATTGAATCCCTCTTACTTTGGTTCTGGCAGAACCCGGATTGCTTATCCTGAAATAAATTATACAATGAATTATTTTGACCTCGATTATATACCCTATCCTACAAAAGGATATGCGGTACAATTGTCGGTGGGAAAAAAAGGGTTCAATAAAACATTAGATCTTTGGGGCTTTGAAGCAAAAGTTTCTGCCAGCTGGCCTCTTTCCAAAAAAACTTTTTTTAACCTAACTACTGTAGCAGGTCTCAGGCTGCCTTTTAAACAAGCTTATTTTACTCAGCGGTTTTTGGGATATGGCGATGCTTATCTTCAAGGCTACGAATATTATGTAGTAGATGGAGTGGCCGGAGGAGTGGTAAGAACTACATTTACCAGAGAGTTTATAAATTTTAAAATCAAAGTGCCGGCTAAAAAAGGGAAAGAACCCGAACGAATTCCTGTTCGCATATTTGGAAAAATTTATGGCAATACAGGCTATGTATATAATCCGGAACCAGGTGATAATTTTCTGGCTAACAAAATGCTTTATTCCGGTGGATTTGGAATTGATATACTTACATTTTATGATGTAACTTTCAAACTGGAGTACAGCTTCAATGCAGCGGGTCAAAACGGATTCTTTTTGCATCGCAAAACAATTTTTTAATTATCTGCGGTATAAACCAGTAATAAATAAATTTGGATGAAAGCAGCGATTTACAGCAGGGGAATGGTGGATGATCAGCAAAAAGATGTGCAACTCTTTTTTGATGAATTGACAAAGCAGAAAATTCAACCTGTTATTTTCAGAGATTTTTTTGAACAGATAAAAGACACCATTCATTTGCCCGCAGATACAGCTAAGTTTTCCAGATCAGCAGAATTGAGTGATGAAATAGAATTTATTATCAGCCTTGGCGGCGATGGCACTTTGCTGGATACCATTACACTAATAAGGAATAAGCCTATTTCTATTATGGGCATCAATTTCGGCCGGTTAGGGTTTTTAGCCAGCATTGGCCGTGAAGAATTGCAAATGGCAGTGAAAGCTATTGCAAACCGTACCTATCTGAAAGATACCCGGTCTCTGATCCATGTAGATGCAAGTATTCCAATGTTTGGAAATGTTCCATACGGCTTAAATGAATTCTCGATACATAAGAGAGATATTGATTCCATGATAAAGATTCATACTTATCTGAATGGCGAATTTTTAAATAATTACTGGGCTGATGGATTAATAGTGGCTACACCTACTGGTTCTACCGGTTATTCGTTAAGCTGCAACGGGCCTATAGTTTTTCCGGATTCGGGTAATTTTGTAATTACACCAGTAGCACCGCATAATCTGAATGTTCGTCCCATAATAGTTCCTGATAACAATATTATTTCTTTCGAAATCGAATGCCGGTCGGATCAGATTATATGTTCTCTCGACTCCCGAAGAGAAATAGTGGATAAAAACGTTCAGCTGGCAGTAAAAAGAGAGGCGTTTGATGTCAACCTGGTCCGGTTGAGTGAGAATAATTTCCTCCAAACACTTCGCAATAAACTTACCTGGGGACTTGACAAAAGAAACTAATTCTTACCTGCTGAATAAGAAATTAATTACTTTTAACGTTCTAATGTACTCCAGACCATTTTTTAAATAGTTATGATGAAGAAGAATATTGGAAACACACTGGCTTTAGCTGTATTGATTTGTAATTTTAGCCAACTAAAAGCACAAGAATCTATAGTACAAGAAGGTGAATTTGGTATAGGGTTGGGTGCAAGCCACTATTTTGGCGATTTGAACACCAGAGCAAGCCTAAACAGACCCAAAATGGCGGCATCTGTTTTCTTTAGAAAAAATCTTGGCAATTATATAGCAGTTCGTATTGGAGCCAGTTTTGCCCAATTGGGTTATTCTGATAAATACAATGATTTTAATAAGCAGATGTATTCCAGAAACCTGAGCTTTAATAGTAAAGTTTGGGAACTCAGCTTGCAGGGAGATTTCAATTTTTTCCGGTTTATGCCAGGTGAACCTGATTATAGTTTTACTCCTTATATTACCTTGGGTGCCGGTGTTTTTACGTATGATCCTTATGCCTACCTGAGAGATGAAAAAATATTGCTGCGCCCATTAAATACTGAAGGTCAGGGAAGCACACTTTATCCTGATCGTAAACCATATAATTCGATGGCCATTAGTATCCCTTTTGGCGGAGGTCTCAAATATGCGTTTAATGAAAGAATTAATATAGCATTTGAAGTTTTGCATCGCTTTACTAATACAGATTATTTGGATGATGTAAGTAAAACTTATGTTGATCCTTCCGTATTTCCTCCAAACCCTGATGGGAGCCCTTCTAATGGCTTATTGCTTAGCGACAGATCCTACGAATTAGG
>JBDSUW010000107.1:0-64603 GCA_039927535.1 Chitinophagaceae bacterium
ATGCGACACCTGCATAAAAATAAAGCATCTGCTTTAATTTATTGTTGGTGCTTTATTTTGGAAGTAACTATTTAAGTAGTTGGTAACTGAATAAAATTCAATTTGAAGTTAAATAAATAGCCTTCACACATTATTTAAAAAAGGTCAACAATTGTTGACCTTTTTTTAGTGACCTCGATAGGATTCAAACCTATAACCTTCTGATCCGTAGTCAGATGCTCTATTCAATTGAGCTACGAAGCCATATTGTTTAATTCAAAGACCGGTAGTTTCAACACTAAAACCTTCCCGATAATTAATCGGGATGCTCTATTCAATTGAGCTACGAAGCCATAATTTTTTATACAAATGTCTGGTAGTTTTTTAAACTTAAAACCCTCCCGTTATTTAAAACGGGATGCTCTATTTAGTGAGCTCCGCAGCCATATGGACGGCAAATATACAGCAAAATAAAATAATGAAATGAAAGGCAATTATCGATTACGCCAATCTGGAACATATTTATCCAGCAGTTCCTGATAACTTTTAAGATTATGCAGATTGATCAGGTCGGGATCACTAAAAAGAGCATCTTTATTTCTATATCCTTTTTCATAGGCCATTTTTAAATAATCTATAGCCTGCTCCGGTTTTTTATTTAAAGTATAACTACATGCCAACCTGAAATAAGTTCTTCCATTAGCTGGTTCTATTTGAATGGCTTTTAAAAAATATACTATAGAAGAATCATACTTAGCTATTGCATGAAAAGCCAACCCAAGATTTAAAGTAGCATTTTCATAATTCGGATTAAGGATTACAGCCTGTCTGGAATAAACAATTGCTGAATCAAACTGCTCCATTTGAATAAATGCAACCCCAATATTACTATAGGCAACCGCATTTGTTTTGTCCAGTTCAATCGATTTTTTAAAGTATACAATGGCAGAGTCATATAATTTCATATCATCCAGATAACTACCCACAGTAAAATATCCCTTGGCCGTAACTTCCTTTCCGAAAAAAACCTGTTTTTTATAATAATATGTAGCCGAATCATATTGCTTTAGCATCCTGAAAACACCAGCCAGATTCGACCAGTATTTTGTGTTTACCGGATCAATCTGCATTGCCCGTTGTATATATATTCTGGCAGAGTCATATTTTTTCAACCCTTGCATGGCTAAGCCCATATTATTATTCACCTGTGAATTGTCTGGTTCTTTATTTATGGCCAACCTATAATATTTTCTGGCAGAGTCATATCTTTTCTGATCTAGAAAAACAGTACCCATTTCATTAAAGAACGAAGCACTTTCCGGTTCTATCAAGGTGGACCCTTTTATTAAATTAGCAATAGAATCAAGCAGATTTAGTTCTCTGTATATTTTTATGAGATTGTTGGTAGCAGGCTTATAATCCGACCTTACTTTCAATGCCTTTTTAAAATATAGCATAGCCGAATCATAGCTTTTTTCTTGCCCATAAATAACGCCAAGGTTATTTAAAATAGAAGGGTTGCCAGGTTCCATTTTTACAGCTTGCTGAAAATAATAATATGTTGAGTCTGCTATCTTTTGTTGTTTAAATACCAACCCTATATTAATATAAGCAAACGCTGAATATGGATTTGCAGTTAAAGCCCTGCGATAATAATAAATGGCAGAATCCAACTGTTTCAATTCAAAACTCAGCTTTCCTAAATTATTAAATGACTCTTCATAAGAGGGGTCAATTGCGCCTGCGAGCCGGTAATAAACTTTTGCAGAATCATATTCTTTTAAATCTCTGTAGAAATTACCAATATATATATTGACTATCGATTTATCCTGGTAATTCTCAAAAGCTTTGGAGTAATAAATTCTTGCTGAGTCAAATTGTTTAGTTTCAAAAAATGTTTTGGCCAACCCATTATATGCGTTGATGAATTTAGGGTTGGCAACAATACTTCTTTTAAAATATGAAATGGCTTTATCATAATTTTTCCTGGTAAAGTTTACCCAACCAATATTATTGCTGGCATAAGGATTGGAAGGCTCAATGAGCAATGCCTTTTCATAATAAGCTATAGCTGAATCTCCTTTTGACAATGAAAAATAATAATGTCCCAGATCTACATAAGCATCTGCATTTTCGTCATTTAATTCAATTGCTTTCCGATAGTACTTAATTGCCGAATCTTGTTTGCTTAACGTTTTATAGGCAAAAGCCAAGGTAACATAAGGATACCGCCATTTGGGAGCAGATGCAATTGCCCTGTACGCATAATAAATAGCACTGTCCATTCTGTTATTATCCAAATGCAATGACGATAAAGTATGCATCACATATGCCGCATTTCTTTCACTGCTGTTAGCAGAATAGGCATATTGAAATGCTTGCTTAATATCAACCTGTCTTCTTCCAACACCAAAGTAACCCCGGGCCTTAAAAAAATACATCCTGCCTTGTAATGACTTGGCAAAAGTCGGGTCGTCAGGCATAATGAAGCTGATGGCTCTTTCAAGCATGTTACCCACTTCATACGACTCTAGTCTTGCCACTTTTTCCATTCTGTCGAATCTGGTGTTAATTTCGTCTGTCTTTTCTTCCACATCTATCTGGGCTCTCAACTTCTGAATTGAAACTGGGTCTTTACAGTCCAGGTATAGGTTAATTTTATTTTGTGCAAAGTTGATGAACTCTACGGCCAATGTAGATTGAGCATCGATGGTATAAGAGTTATCCGGAAATTTCCTTGCCATCAGATCATAATAGTACTCGGCAGAATTTTTTCCCGTTAGTCTGCTTGCTTTAACCGCTGAATTAAATAGATTATAGGACTCGAGTAATAATGTGTCTGCTAAAGAAAAAGAATATTTTTTCCCTTTCCCGGGAATAAATGAATTTCCTCCTTTTGACTGCTGTATCTTAAGTTCCTGCCATTTTTTCAAATATAACGGATCTACAATGCTTACAATTTTGCTACTGTTCTCCGAACAGCAGAAATAAGGATCCTGTTTTCGTTTGAATCGCTCCTTAGCAACCGATGGAACATTTTTTTCTACATATTTCTGAATTTCTTCTACTGTTACTTTATTGTCTTTATTTCCATCGTTGTCAGCCATACCATTTAGTCCATCTACCAGATAATAAGTGAATAAACCATGCCCGTTACCAATTGACGCATCTTCCAACGACTCCTGCCCTGCTCCCGTTGCCAGCATTATAATTTCACCAGCTCTTTTTTCAGATATAGCACTATTAAAGAACCCTTGCCCTTCTACGCCGCCGGGTAATTCATTAGAACGACAGGCATCCATTATAAGATAAACCTCTACCCCTTTCGCAGCTTCTTTCTGAATTTTAATTTTCACATTTAGCATCTGAACAGCTCCGCTTACAAGGTAATTATTTTTATCTCCGGCAGGGTTACAATCATATGCCAAGTAAAAGAATTCATCTTCACTTATAGCATCTCCATGCCCCGCCAGGTAAATAAATAACCGGTCGCCTTCCTGTAGTTTTTTTATTTTTAACCATTGAAATCCTTTGGCATAGAAATTTGCCAGCGTTGCCTCCTCATTTAGTAACAAGTAGATGTCATCCTCTTTCAAACTTCCCCCAGCTGGTGATTTGAGGAAATTGGCAAACATTTCAGCATCTTTATCCGCATACGTAAGGGGCTTGATATATTTATACTCTGATATGCCCATAATCATTGCAAAAGTCTGCGGACCCTTTATTGTTGTATCTCTGGGTTTTGGGGGAGACTGTGCCATGCATTGGTTTATACCTAAAAACCAAAACAAAAGGATAAGATTGGTTATGGGAAAAATTTTTCGCATAAATTCGACTAACTAAATTACGGATTTACAAAGGAATATCATTATCTCAAGTACTAAAAAATGCCTAAATACGATTTTTAGGCATTTAAATGAAGATTGAGTTAAAATCTGGCATACTTGCAACCATGAAAAGTCTTATAAAATCATTGTAATAATCACATAAATTAGAAACCACCAACTGTGATGAGTAAACCAACTGACGAACATACACAAAAGCCAAAACCGAAGAAAAAAATTCACCGGCACCTTACAAAATATCTGCTGGAAAGAGATACTCTATTTGCTACGCTATGGGTATTCCTTTTCATTTTTATTCTCGGTTCTATCCCCTTAAATCTGGGTGTTATCAATCCAATAAAGCTTTCCTTAAAGGACTTTGACTCAAATGATATGAGTTACTCAAAACTGCACAAAGGAGAAAAAACACCACCTGATAAAAACATTATCGTTGTAAATATAGGTAACTTGGATAGAGAAGGTTTATCGCTAATGATTGACAAAGTCGCTAGTTATAAACCAAAAGTAATGGCCTTGGATGCTTTTTTTGAAGGTCCCAAAGATCCATATCAGGATTCATTAATAAGCGAAACCTTCAAAAAAAATAAAAATTTAATAGTTGGATATACACTTCAGTTTAAAGGAAAAGAGGCGGATACTGCGTTTGCAAAAGATAAATATTTCGAAACGGTAAATCAATATGCTTATGTAAACTTTTTTCAGGACGACATTTCCACTTTTCGATACTTTGAACCTTTTTATGAGGATTATGCCAAAACAAAATATAAGTCTTTTTCGGCTGCAGTCATTGAAGCTTCTGATTCCACCGCCTTTCATAAAATAGAAAAAAAGGGAGTCAATAAAGTTTTAATAAACTATAGCCGTCGGCCAAGCCAATACCTTACCATAAACTTTGAGAACTTAATGAGTTATGACGAAAGTGACTCCAGCATATTTGCCAATAAAATTGTTCTTTTCGGTTATGTAAATAAGGACGCACAGGATATAACTGATAAGAAATTTACACCAATGAATGAAAGATATTATGGCAAATCAGTGCCGGATATGAATGGAGTATACGTTCATGCGAACATAATTTCTATGGCTTTGGAGAAAAATTATGTAAAAAAGCTACCTTCGTGGGCAAATGTCTTGATAGCCATAATAATATGCTGGCTTCACATGTCATTTTTTATCCATTATTACCTTGAAAGCCATATTTGGTTCCATTTAGCAGCAAAAATTGCACAGGTTCTTTCGGCAATATTTTTTGTATGGTTAGGCATCTATTTGTATGATAAGTATCGTCTAAAGGTTGATTTGAAGTTGAGTCTGCTTGTAATTGTGATGGCTGTAGACGTTATTTATTTTTACGAAGCATGGGCAGTGTGGATGCATAAAAAAGTTAATTATAAAACTGTATTTAAACCTCATCACCATTAATAAATAAACCTAAACCTCCTAAAGATGAAAAAGTTACGCTTCCTTATCCTTTGTAGTTTGTTCAGCGGAATGCTTTCTGCGCAAAACAGTTATATGCTATACAGCTTTAAAGGGAACATTACCGTTGTAGAAAACAAAGTAGAAACCAAAGCCAAAGTTGGAAAAACAATTAGTGCCAAGGCTGTTGTAAAAGTTCCAAATGGTGCTGCTGTTACATTAATTTGTAATGAAGCAGCCATGTTTACATTCTCAAAAGCTGGCAGCTATTCTTTAAGCAAGTTTGGCGACTCTTGTACTGTTGGTAACAACTCTGTTAGTGCAAACTATGTAAAGTATGTGTGGGCACAAATGACCAAAGCAAGTGGTTCTCCCGGAAGCAACAGGAAAGCTTATATGAACACAGTTGGTGCTGTAAGCCGCGGATTACCAAATGTGTGGGTTGATTCAAGACTTGATACCATAAATTATGCTGAAGGATCATTTCCCATTTCCTGGAAATCATACGAAGAAGCAAAAGAGTTTGATTTCAAGCTATATAACTATGATAACGTAAGTACCGCAATTTATTCTACTGTTATAAAAGACAAGAAAAAAATTGACATTAGTTCATTTACAGATAAAATGAAACCAGGCAATAGTTATTACTGGACAGCCTCTATAAAAGGAGAAGATTCTGAGGAATATAAAACGTTGAACTATGTTACGAAGAAAGATTTTGAGAAGGTAGAAAATAAATTAAAAAGTCAGGGAGCTGCATTTGAAGCAAAAGCTGAGCAAGCATATCGCCTTGGTTTTATGTTGGAGGATGCTCATTTCCTTTCAGAAGCATTTCAGTATTATTCAAAAGCTGCAACATTAGATTCTACAAATGGACTCTATCGTAGTACCGTAATGTCTTTCAGAAAAGACTATGAAATAAAATAGAAAAAGTTTAGAAACAAACGCACATAAAAAGAGCCGTATCGCCTTAGGCGATACGGCTCTTTCCATTATTTGTATCCCAAAATTTTCAACATGCTTTGAGCTGTTTGTTCTTTTGCATAAAGCCAATCTACGAGTTTGCCATTTTTATCATGCCCAAGAATTATATGCTTTGGCGAAGGAATCATGCAGTGCTTTATGCCACCATATCCACTTATCTGATCTTGATAAGCACCGGTATGAAAAAAACCAACATATAGGGGTTCATCATCATTACCTGTTTTGGGCAAGAATACTTCGTTAATATGTTCTTCTGAATCATAATAGTCGTGGCTATCGCAGGTGATACCGCCTAAAACAACCCTGTGATGATCTTCTTCCCATTTATTTACCGGCAGCATCAGAAACTTTTCGCCTATTCCCCATGTATCTGGCAAAGTGGTAATAAAAGATGAATCAATCATGTACCATGTTTCTCTATCGTTCTGTACTTTTTCTGCAATTATTTTATATATGTGAGCCATGCTTTCCCCTACTGTATAGCTACCAAACTCTGTAAAAATATTTGGCATCGGCACTTTTGCCTTTTTGCAAGACGTCTTTATGTTTTTTACAATTTCGTTGATCATGAATTGGTAATCATAATCAAATCCTAATGAATGCTTGATAGGAAACCCGCCGCCGATATTTATAGAATCAAGCTCTGGACAAATTTTCTTTAACTGGCAGTAGAGATTGATTACTTTATTCAATTCACTCCAATAATAAATATCATCTTTGATCCCTTTGTTCAAAAAGATATGCAGCATTTTTAATTGGAACTTACTTTCATATCCTTCAATTCTGTCTACATAAAACTCTAATATATCCTTTGCCCTCATTCCAAGTCGTGAAGTATAAAAAGGGAAATTTGGTTCTTCTTCCGCCGCTACTCTTATACCTAACTTAAAAGGAACTTTTACGGATGTAGCATAATCCTTCAACTCATCTTTATTATCAAGAATTGGAATCACATTCTGAAAACCTGTATTCAATAGATTGGCAATTCTTCTTGTATAACTTTTCTGCTTAAATCCATTGCAGATAATGTGAATGTCCTTTGTTATTTTCTTTTTTGCATATAGTTTTTTAATGATCTCTATATCGTAAGCATAAGAAGTTTCTAAATGTATTTCGCTTTTCAGCGCTTCTTCTACTATAAAACTGAAATGTGAACTTTTGGTACAGTAACAATAAAAATACTTGCCTTCATACTTATGTTTTTTAAATGCAGCTGCAAACATGGTTTTTGCCTTCCTGATCTGCATTCCAATCTTTGGCAGATATGTCATCTTTAACGGTGTTCCGTATTTAGCAATAATTGCTTTCAGGTCAAGGCCATTAAAATAAAGATTCCCATCTTTAATTTCGATTCCTTCTTGTGGAAAAGTAAAAGTTTGCTTTACAAGGTCGTGGTAAGAATTTGTCATTTCAGCATAAATGGGTTAAGCCAGTAATTAGTTAACTGTGCAAAAGTATAAGTTTGGAGATTTTTTGACGGAAAAATTTCAGCCAGATCCGTAGATCATATTTCACGGAAAACATTGGTCTTATTTTCTACTGGTGTTACCTTATACCCTTCTTTTCTCAAAAGATTTATTACTCCTTTTTCTCCCGGCAAATGACCGGCCCCAACAGCTACCAATATTGATTTTTCGGGTAATAAAGTTTTAAGCTTTTGTACCCAGTTTTGATTTCGGTGATACAATAATATGTCAGTAAAACCAGCCATTCCTGCATCTGTCTGCACCATCAATTCTTCCAATTTTTGCAGATCCTGGCTGTTATAAGCTTTGAACATTTCTTCCATTTGCTTATCCTCTTTGCTGTCCTTTCCGGCCGATTCAATATAGCTAAGTAATTGCTGTGCTTGTATCTTATAAGGAATGCTATCTAAAACACCTGCCTGGTATGACATGGTTTCCATTCCCTTTATTTTCTTTTTATAGATTTTTGCTTCTTCCATTATTACCTGCTCCATCATGGCAGTGTTATCACAAGGCAAAGAACCTTCCTGCAATGTAGAGGCGGCTAACATTGGTTTATAAGTTTCCAGCATTGAAAATGGAAGCATGGAGCCTTTTGCATCAAAGTAAGCCTTCACTTTTTCATATTCTTCAACAGTTAGCAAATCTTTTAAAGTTGTATCGCCTATCATCTTCATTTTGCCCATCGCTCCCATCATTTCAAAGAGATTATCCATGTCAACTTCGAAATAAACCTCATCACAATCTTTTATAATCTTTTTCATGTTATTGCTCAATACTGCATCATCAGCACAAAGCATATGAATTGTTCCAAACAGGTAAGAAGGGTTTTCCAACCCGTTACCGCTAATTTTCCATAACAATGTATTATTTCCTGTACCACTTTGGGCAAGGGAGGCCATTGTTACTAAGCTAACGATCAATCCGGCACTTAATTTTTTCATTCTGCTTTTTTAAAAGGACGATTTGTAGGTTACAAAAGTTATAGTAAGAACCAGCATATTTCAAAAATCCAACCAAACTTAAACAATGCCTTTGTGTCAGTTTAAAACTTAATAAAACACTTCACTCCAATGGCGGGAGAACATTGTTCCCCATTTTACCTTTAGCTCATCAGCAGAAATTGGCAAGCCGAGTTCCTGCTTAACTGCCAACACAGGAAGATTAATACCTGCACCAAGAGCTGCCGATATGGCTCCTTGCACTCTTGGGTTAATTTCCAGCATCAAAAATTCACCTGAATCGGCCTTCTTAACTTGTATACCAATATTACCATGCAGCTGCAATTCTTTAATTATTTGACGGCAATAGTTAATGATGTTTTTCTCTTCTACAATTTCACCTTCCACACTTATTCCATTTATCATTTTCTTTCTCAGTCTTGGAACAATCAAAATAGGATCTCCATGATTGGCCAAACAATCAACTGAGTATTCCTCCCCAGGCAAATATTCGGAAACCAATAACTCCGGAAAAACCCCAGAAGATAAAATCTCTATCGCATTTTTAAATCTGATAAAAGTTGCAGCAGGTTTAAATTTAAATAGTAAATCAAGTTCATTCATATCTTCTGCAATGATTCGAAAACCACGACTACCATTTGAAATAGATGGTTTAAAACAAACCTTGCTTTCAGGATAACCTAATGTAGTAACTGCTTCTTTAAACTGTTCAACAGTTTCTACAATAGTAAAATATGGGACTGCAATTCCCCTCCATTGCAAAAACTCATACAATCTGCTTTTATTATTTGCAATTTCCAATGATGAGAGTGGTGAGATCAAAACTTTGGTACCAATAGCTTCAAATTCTTTTATTCTGGAAGAAAGTGGAACCAACTCTTTTGTAACTAATGGCAGCACTATGTGAATATTGTTCTGCTTACAGATGGAAAGTAACCTGGCAACAAAATCAGGGCTCTCAGCGAAAGGTATTTGCTCAAAATAATCGCCTAAATGTTTGCCAATAGCATCCCCATTCGCATCCGCAACAAAAATCTTAAATAACTTTTCTTTCTTCAGACATTTAATAATTCCTGCTGCTCCTGGTGCTCCGCCGCCAGTCATTAAAACATTTATGCCACCCTCCTCCCGAAAAATCGGGACAAGCTCTAAAGAGGAGCCATCCTCACCATCTATTTTATCATTTGTCATTGTTCTAAAAAATAAATTTTCTATAACCCTACTACAGCTTCTTCACCATACATCTGATCTTTAAATTTAAGTGAAGGCGATGCAATAAAACTTCCTAATCCTAATTCATTCCATTTTTGATCTACTGCTTTTATCGTTTCATCATGGGCTACAATAATGTTAGGCCAATCCCTGTGGAAATCATCAAACTCTTTTGTTTTTCTGGTACCGTCAAAACCCATACAGGCGGAATATAAGTTGTGAGTTGCGAGCTGTGAGTTGTGAGTTGGTCGTTTACAGAGATAAGAGTCTCTCTTTGGATCCAGGTTATTGCAAAAACGCCAAAGAGCCGTTGTTAAATCATTTGCATCTAACGTGTGCTCTACATACAAAATCATTTTTATTTCGTTTGGAGAAGCTGATGAGCAAATCTGT
Organism: Chitinophagaceae bacterium; assembly: GCA_039927535.1. GTDB lineage: Bacteria > Bacteroidota > Bacteroidia > Chitinophagales > Chitinophagaceae > JJ008. The sequence goes on from JBDSUW010000107.1 coordinate 10,261, forward strand.
TCATGCAACTCCTTAATGTGTTCTTTTCGATTTTTTTTAACGGAAATGATAAGGCATGGAATCTGTTTTTGTAATAATGAAATATTTACAGAATATATCTCTGGAAATTTTTTTAATGAATCAATCTCAAAATGAGTAGCCGTAGGATTTGAGAATAAGTCATCAATTTCTTCTTCAAACTTTGCAGTTCCATCAATGCACATTTTTCCGCCAAAACCCATTTTGCTGCAACTATGATCGAGTACATCCATTGGCCCGGTAGAAAAGAAAATATCAGTAGCCGGATTTAAATTTTTAAACACATATTTTGCCAATGAATCATAATCCTGAATTATCACCCCTTCATCTGCCATTACCAATATTTTATTAAACATCATCTGGCCTGCACCCCACATCGCATTCATTACCTTTTGTCCCTGACCGGCATAATCTTTTTTTATTTTAGTAATAACAAGATTATGAAACACTCCTTCTATCGGCATATCCATATCTAAAATCTCCGGCACCATTGTCATTTTTATTGGCGCAAGAAAAATTCGTTCTGTTGCTTTACCGAGCCAGGCATCTTCCTGTGGTGGAATGCCTACAATTGTTGCTGGATAAACTGCATTTTTTTTGTGAGTAATAGCAGTTATATGAAATCTTGGATACCAATCGGGCAAGGAATAATAACCAGTATGATCTCCAAAAGGCCCTTCCCATATCAATTCATCGTTCGGATCTACATAGCCTTCAATTATAAAATCTGCATCAGCCGGAACTTCAACATCAGGTTGTGAGATACATTTGACCAACTCTACTTTCTTTTTTCGCAGAAAACCTGCCAGCATATACTCATCCACATTTTCAGGAAGTGGAGCTGTGGCCGAATAAGCATACGTCGGATCGCCGCCTAATGCAACTGCAACGGGCATTCGCTTATTGAGTTTCTTATATTCTGCGAAATGTTTGGCACTTACTTTATGCTTATGCCAATGCATGCCGGTAAGCGTTGGACCAAAAACCTGCATCCGGTACATACCAACGTTTCTTGCATTGTTATTCGGGTCTTTTGTATGAATTATTGGTAAAGTAACGAATGGACCACCATCCTTTGGCCAGCAGGTAATCACTGGTAGTTTTGTAATGTCCGGATTGGTCATTACAACTTCCTGACACTCTCCTTTGCCACTTTTTACTTTAGGCATCCAGCTTGCAAACTGTCCAAGTTTGGGAAGCAGTTTTAATTTATCAAGTATTCCTTCTTTTGGGGAAGCCAGCAACTTAAACAGATTTTCAATTTCTTTTGCCACATCATCAAGATGCTCTACACCCAATGCCATGCACATTCTCTTTTCACTGCCATAGGCATTCATTAAAACAGGAAAGTCATATCCAGTATTTTCAAAAAGTAAGGCCTTGCCACCATTCCCTGACTTACTGATACGATCTGTTATCTCCGCTATTTCCAGCTTGGGGTCAACGTACTTTTTTATACGGATCAATTCACCGGCTTTCTCTAATGCGTCTATAAATTGCTGCTGATTTTTCCAGGCCATAATATACAAATAGATGTTTCAAAGATACAACAGCTTGTAAGAGTAAAAGTTCTGATAATTATTAGACAACTTAAAACTTATTTCTTAAAAACTCCTGTATAGTTTATTCCTAATCCAGGAGCATCTGAATAACTGATCTTTCCATAATCATAATTTATACCTGTTGCCACATCTTCCTCTAATAATAAAGGGCCATCCATATCTACTTGATCAATAAATGGTAATAAATGTGCAATGGCAGATGCTCCAACAGTAGATTCATTCATACAGCCAATCATCACTTTCATGTCCAGATCTTTGGCTTTATCAATCATTCTGCGAGCAGGAGTAATGCCGCTGCATTTTGTGAGTTTTATATTGATGCCATGAAAATGATTGTGGCATCTTTCAACGTCACTTTCTACAACACAAGATTCATCTGCATATAATGGAAGTGTTGATGCTTTGTATAATATTTTCATCCCTTCCCAATCATCTTTCGCCAATGGTTGTTCGACAAGTTCCACACCAAGTTTATCCAACTCCGGAATAATTTTTACTGCTGTTTCTAAATCCCAGGCAGCATTTGCATCTACCCGTAACAACGCATCTGTATTTTCCCGTAATGCTTTTACAATGGCAATATCATCTGCAGTCCCTACTTTGATTTTATAGATTGGCCATGGTTTTTCTTTCAACTTCTCCACCATTTTTTCAACTGTATCAATACCTATTGTATAATCGCAAATTGGATTTTTTGAAATATCGCCTTTCCATAAGTCATACAATTTTTTTCCTCTCATTTTTCCATACAAATCCCAGGCAGCTATATCTAATGCACATACTAAGAAATTATTATTGGGTAGTAAATGATGCAAGTAGTGCCAATAGCGTTCAGGATCGGTGAAGGCAAATTTTTCGATAAATTGTTTTTTTTGTTCCAGGTCTTCAATCATTTTCTCTACCGGAATATTATAATAAGCTATTGCTGATGCTTCGCCATAACCTCTTATTCCAAAATGCTCTAACTCTACAATCAAGGTTGGTTGATGCGTTTTTGTTCCTTTAGAAATAGTAAAAGGGTGACGAAACTTTAAATTATGTTGCCAGTAATGAACTTTCATGATCTACTATAATTAAAAATATTTGCTATAAAGTTATACGATTGGATGTTTATAAATTTCAACGTCTGCTGTTAGTAATATAATCTTTCAATTCCTCATTAAATTCTTTTTCTTTTATCAGGTCTTCCAATGAAATATGCATCCGGTAGTGCCAGTATTGGTTTGGATTAGCCGGATTATTAATTCTTTCATCCTGCGGATTTTCTCTTCTTAGTTTTTCACTCATACCTAATAAGTCCTGTAATTGAAAAATACTCCACATGGCCGGAGAATATAAATGTTGCAATACAATTGCTCTGCTTATCCATGCTTCGCATTGCTGCGGTGCATTGCCCCACTGCCCCATTTCGTTGTTATAAAATCGTTGTGTACGTTCTGCATCTTCCTGCCACCAGGCTCTCACCGTACTCATATCATGTGTAGACGGTGTAATTACAGATAAGTATGGTGCATCATTCGGATGGAAAAATTCTTTGTCAACCTTTTTAGGCATCCGTTGAATCTCCAGACTAAGAATGCCCAGTTGTGCCATTACATCCGGTACACAAGCAGGCACCATTCCCAAATCTTCTCCACAAACTAGCATATTGGTGGAAGCTTTTAACTGTGGCAACTTACTCATTGCTTCTTTTCTCCAACATTCATCTTGTCTTTGATAAAAATAATTTATATACAACTCCTTTATCTTATCTCTTACAGGAGGCATAAGGTTCTCAAACGAAGACGTTTTTTCCATCGCAATTCGAAAATGAAACTTCATACCATTAGCATCTTCTTCTTCGAACAGAATCACATTTGAAATCAGGTCGAATAAACCCATTTTCAATTTTTCATTCTCTTCCGTCAATTCAATATTTTTAAAATATTCCTGAACCTCTCGTTGTGTTTCAAATGCCGGAGCAAGATCATAACAATCAAATTCCTTTTCTAGTAAGAAGTCTATCTTTATTTTTTCAGCGTTTTCACCAAACACATCCTTCAGAATTCCATCAGTAATAAATGGCCGGCAATAACGCTGATAATCGAACCAAATTCCTTTTTCTCCAAACTCATTAATGTGAATTGGAATGCAGGGAACAAAGCGACCAAGAATTCCTTGCACCGCAACATCTGGAATACTCCATATTCTGAAAAAACCTAGTATATGGTCTATACGAAATGCATCAAAATAATTATTCATTTGGGCAAAACGGCAGCGCCACCAATAGAACCCATCTTCCTGCATCTTTTTCCAGTTATACGTTGGGAAACCCCAGTTCTGGCCAACAATTGCAAAATCGTCTGGCGGTGCTCCAGCCTGCCATTCCATATTATACATTTCAGGAGATTCCCATGCATCGCAACTATTTCTCGATATCCCAATTGGAATATCTCCTTTTACTATAACGCCTTTTTTGTGAGCATACTCCGTTGCTTCTTTTAACTGAAGTTGAAGATGAAACTGAACAAAATAATAAAACCTGATTTCATTACTGGCAATAGATTTTGGAGATAACAATCTTGCAATTGAAGATTTTCTATATACTGCATTTGTTTTCCACTTAGAAAATTCTGCCGTACCATGTTTATCTCTTAAATAACTAAAGGCTGCATAGGTTTCAAGCCATTGTTTATTTGCTTCAAAAAAAGTATTGAAATCTTCGGATATTAAACAATCATCCCCCATCACAAGATAAAGTTCCCGCAGCACAGAAAGCTTGAACTTCAATACTTCCTCATAATCTATTACTTCAAGTTCATTCAATTGTTTTTGTTTCTTTTTAAGTGATAACAATTGACTGGCAAATTCCTTTCCTGCAACTTTTTTTACATTGACATATAGTGGATGTAAGGCAAAAGCAGATATGGCTGAATAAGGATACGAGTCCTTCCAGCTATTATCCGTTATTGTATCATTAACCGGAAGCAATTGTATAAGTTTCAAACCTGATTTTACAGTCCAATCAACGAGCAATTGTATATCAGAAAACTCTCCAACTCCAAAACTATTATTACTCCTAAGACTAAAAACAGGAATTGAAACACCAGCTCCTTTCCAAGTATTATTTGGAGAACGAGTAAATCCGTCATGGACTATCGTAACATTTTTCTTTCCCGTATCGATGTATAAAAGCCGGTTATTTCCACCTTCAAAATCAATAAATGATTTTTCATTGATATCAAAGATTCCGTACTTGTAAGCGATTGGAAAAGCGGCATCAGAAAGATCAAGTTTAATCATCCACCAATCTTCATTTTTTGAAAGCAAAAACGGCTTGTTCGTTGACCATTCAGATAATTTTTCATCTGATCCAATCAGACATACTAATTCGTTCTTTTTAATCAGCGGAGCCTTTACTTTGAAAACATGGGAAAAGATTTTATCATCCTGTTTTCTTGTTTTAGGAACATTGTTATTCAACAACACATTCTTAAACGGTGTTGTTAAAAAAGCATTTTCAAATTCACCTGAATAGTTCCAGGTATCTACCAATCGAATGTTTTCAGTTTCTTTTTTAAAGAAATCTATTTGCCTGTCATTACAGGCCTCCACCAAACGATTTCCGTCCTCTCGTTGCAACATGTATTTATAGGTGACGCCTTTTTTAAATTGTTTCTTTTTTACGTTAATTGTTGCAGTCCAAAATTCGCTATTCAGGTATTCCAGGGCCAAAGCTTTTGCCGGGTCATTATCGCCCAATTCTTCTGCAGTGCCATAAATAAATAAGCTTTCGCCAAATTTTGTATGAAATCGTAAATTAAATTGGATCGTCATTGTAATTATATTCTTATTAATTAAATCCTTATCCTGCGAATACTTTCCACGAAAGTAAAAAAACCGGTTAGGATTATATTTTATTTAGCTAAACTTGCTAATAATAAACAAGCAATGCAATGATACTTAATTACAAACATTGGAGGACCCTTTTTCTGTTATGTCTAGGAATTTTCGCTGGATCTGCCTTCTGCATGAAATGGATGGAATCGGATTTTTTGCATAATAGAAAACTCTTTACAATTATTGGTCTTGAAATAACATACTCAAAAGAAAAGATAATTGAAATTTTTGCTGGCATAACACCCGCCGTAAAATCAGTAGTAGGCTATCATCTGGCTTTCGACTTTGCATTTATGGCAGGTGTATATCCAGGCATAGCAGCATTGTGTATGATGGCGAGGGAAAAAAGGAGGAATAAGCTAATAAGAAGAGTATTATTGTTTGCCGCGTTGCTACAGGTAATAGCTTTTGGATGCGATATAATTGAGAATATGTATTTATTAAACTGGCTCCATTCTCCTGTAATTGGAAATGAATTTACTTTCTTCCACTGGGTAGTAGCCATTAAATGGCTGTTGGCAATCTCAGGGGCATCAATCGCCATTCCGTTGGTTTTTAAAAAAAGGAAAATATAAATCGTATTTTTTGATTTAGACTTTCCACCTTATTTTTGTGCCAAATCAATAGCATGGAACAAGCAAAAAGTTATAAAGGCATTTGGTGGTTGGTGTTTTTTCTTTCAACAGCGGCGTTGATATTTGCAATTATCACACATTGGGAGTGGCTTACGTTGATACTTCCTTTTCAAACCACCGCTTTCGTAAAGGCGATGGACTTAATGTAATTAATCATTTTCTGTTAATAAGATATTTCGTAGCTCCTTAAAAAAGGAGCTATTTTTACTTCAAGACAGTTTTGAATTTATAATAGCAACTAAAACAAACCCAAAATGAAAAAAATAATCTACCTTTTGTTATCCGCTTTAATTATCATTTCTTCCACACAGACGGCTGCTGCTGCTGTTATTATTCCTGTTAAAAATAACAGTACTACTCCCGATTCTATTACTGTAAATAATGCCGTTAATGCCTTTCGGAACCTGCCTAAAAATGAAAGAAAAGCAAAAATCAAAGAAGTAAAAAAAGAGATCAAAGCCTTTAAGGCCGCTAAAAAAGCGAATGGTGAACCAAGTACCAATACATTATTGCTTGTGATTCTGGCTATATTACTTCCCCCATTGGCCGTCTATCTACATGAGGGAGAAATCAATAACAAATTCTGGATAAGCCTTGTGCTTACATTGTTGTTTTGGCTTCCCGGAGTAATTTATGCGCTGATTGTTGTTTTAGGAAAGGACTAAGTAACAGCAGTATTAACCAACATATAGTCTATAAATAAAGAATGTCCTGTAACAATTACAGGACATTCTTATATAAGTTGTTGCAGAATTTATTTTACTGAATCAACAAGGCTTTTGAATGTTTCGGGATTGTTCATCGCCAGATCCGCCAATATTTTACGATCTAACTCAATACCTTTCTTCTGAATTTTGTTGATGAACTCAGAATAGGTCATACCTTCTGCACGAACGGCCGCATTGATACGGGCAATCCATAATGAACGGTATTCTCTTTTCTTCAGCTTACGGCCTACAAACATGTAGGTCATACCTTTCTCTACTACGTTTTTAGCAACCGTTAATACATTTTTACGTTTGCCATAGAAACCTTTGGCTTGTTTTAATATTTTTTTGCGGCGGGCTTTAGAGGCCACTGCATTTTTTGAACGAGGCATATCTTAATTATTTTAGATTTATGATTTTAATTGAACAAGCTTCGAGTTTAGAGTGACGAGTTGTGAGAGTAAGTCTCGTAACTCATAGCTCACTACTCGTGGCTTATTTCAGACGTAATAACCTTTTTACAAAATCAACATGTGATTTTGCAACAGTTCCGTCTAGTCTCATGTTACGTTTACGTTTTTTGGATTTCTTCGTCAGGATGTGACGTTTGAAAGCTTTCTGATGCATGATCTTTCCGGTGCCGGTCACTTTAAAGCGTTTTTTGGCACTGGAATTTGTTTTTACTTTAGGCATTTTACCAAGTATTTAATATTACATCTTTGAGGCATTCTCCACAGGGAGACCTTTGTCGAACCTCTTTAGATAATCTGTTCTAATTAAGAACTACCGAATTCCTTTAGCAAAGCTTCGATTTTCGGATTGCAAAGATAAGGGTGAAATGTGAACAGGCAAAGCCTGATAAAAAAGAAAAAAAGGCACCCACTTAGATGCCCTTTTCTTTATTTATTTTAAGTGCCCTGAATACTATTCTTTAGCATTCAATGCATTATCTATTCTTTTCGACAAATCCTGCAGGTGATATTTTGTCATCAAATCGGGAGTTCCTATAGCTGCTGCATTAATTTCATTTTTAAGCGAAGACAAATGCCCCCTCACCACACTTCTAACATCAGATTTATCAGCATTTGATGTGGAAATTGTAAGCCCAGGAATAGTTGTCACAGTACTTGCTTTTGGCGGATTAACCAAATTACAAAGAATGTTTACATACGATTTTTGAAGATTACGACGATAAATATCAACCGGCTTTCTTGTTGGCAATTCAGTCATAATACCTTTCTTTAAATCACTAAATAATTCTGTAATCTGGTATGCGGGAGCTCCTAATGAGGCTTCAGCTTCTGTTAATTTATTAAGGGTTCTTGAACTTAAAATTCGATTTAAAATATTGTCCTGTACTCCACCGATAATCGTTAAACCACTGCTACCGGTTCTTTCAAAAATATCTTTCTGAATAAGCCATGAGGGTGTAGTAAAAAGTTGCTTGTTTAAAAAATCAACTGCTTCTTTTTGTTTTGCTTCTGAAACTATTTCATAAACTGCTCCTTGTTGATCTACATACTTTGGTGTTTCCATAATACCACCAATATATTTTGCTACATGTCCAAGGTATCTGGAGAATTGTCCTGTAACCTGACCATACATTTTATTTAAATCCGAATAATCCTCATTCGCTTGTTTCGTCCATTGCAAAAGGTTAGGAGCAATACGCTGAAGATTTTTTATACCATACATACTCCCTTTCATCGCATCATCACCCACCTGTTCACTTTGGCTGCGGGGATCATCCTGGTTAGTTTCAGAACCAAACCATAAACGTTGATCTTTTAATTTTTCCATCACCCATTGGTTCAATGAAGCTTTTTCCGCTTCTGCATCATTGTATTTAGGAAATAATTTATAACCCCATTCTATCGCCCAATCATCATAATCGCCAATGCGGGGGAATAAACCTTTGCGGGCAATATTATCTTCTGGTTGTGCTACATAGTTAAAACGGGCATAATCCATAATGGAAGGTGTGTGGCCATTTTTTTCAACCCAGTTTTTATTTCTAAGATTTTCAACTGGTACAGTAGAACTTGAACCATAGTTATGGCGTAAACCTAAAGTATGTCCCACTTCATGAGAGGAAACAAAGCGAATTAATTGACCCATCAGCTCATCATCGTACACCATTTTTCTTGCTCCCGGATCTACTGCTGCTGTTTGAACAAAATACCAGTCATGTATCAGTTCCATTACATTATGATACCAATTGATATGGCTCTCTATTATTTCTCCACTCCGCGGATCAGCTATACTTGGTCCACTTGCGTTAGAAATATCTGAAGGTTTATAAACAATTGCAGAATTGCGGGCATCATCCAGACTCCAACTATCATCTTCAGCTTTTGTTGGTGCCAGTTTTGCAATAATTGCATTTTTGAATCCAGCTTTTTCAAAAGAAGCCTGCCAGTCATTTACGCCTTGTATTAAATAAGGAACCCATTTTTTAGGTGTAGCAGGGTCTATATAAAAAATGATTGGCTTTTGTGGTTCTACCATTTCACCTCTTTTATACTTTTCCATATCTTCAGACTTAGGCTCTAACCTCCATCTTTTTACTACCGAAATATTTTTTACACCTTGTGGGTTGGCATCAAAGTCTGTGTAGCTTACAGAAAAATAGCCTACCCTTGGATCATAATATCTTGCTTGCATTGGCACTTTAGGTAATAATACAAGAGAACTGTTTAGCTCCATTGTAAGATTACCACCGCCTCTTGAACCACCGCCGCCAAAACTTCCTGCTGTAGCTGGTGCCGCACCTTGTGCATATGTTTTTACTGTTTTTATTTCAATGTTAATGGGAAATGATTTTACACCTACTATGTAAGATTTATCACTTTGTACCGAAGACAGGCGAAGGCTTGATTTTAAGTTGCCACTAAAATGCAAAACATCATTATCCCCATTAATAAAATCAGTAATATCAATTACTACTCCTGTTGAATCTTTTCCTAGAGACTTAATGTCAAATGAGGCTGAAATAGGCTGAATATTGGAATTATTCACAGCCGTAAACAAGGGAGAAGTAGAATCTTTTGAATACTCAGCAAAAGAAATATTCCGGAGAAAAACTTTATCGTTAGGACCTTTTTCAAAACGAATTACATTCTGCCCTATCTGGTCGCCGCCATAACCAAAAAAACTTCCTGCTGCCCGCATACCAGCTGCAGCTTTTGAAATCCTGTTCACTACCAATATTTCTCTTCCGAATAATGAGTCTGGTATTTCAAAATAATATTTATCTTCTACCCGATGTACTTTAAACAAACCTCCATCTGTAACGGCTTTTGAGGTAATTATCTCTTTATAAGGTTTTGGCCCTTTGGATGGAGCTGTAAGAGTCATTGGCTTCCTGGTAGTGTCAGGTCTTGCTCCACCTGGCTGTGCCAGCGTTGCAAATGAAAACAAAAGAAATAAAATGACTATTGGAATTGATTGAATTTTTAACTGCATAAATGGGTAATTTTTTAATACGGTCGCCAAGATACGTAAACCAATGACACACTTATTTAATTGGGAGAATATTATACAAACGGTCGAAATTTAATGACCAAGATTACTTCTTATTAAGAAAAAAGCCACCCTGAAGTACAGCATGGCTTTCGTTTATTTATCATGTCCTTATCAGGATTTCTTTTTTCCTTTTGGGGCAAACATTGCCAACATCCTTCTGCCTTCCATTTTAGGCATATTTTCCAGGATTCCTACTTCGCCGAGGCGTTCAGCAAATTTTAATAAAAGTAACTGTCCTCTGTCCTGAAATTGAATAGCACGGCCTTTAAACTGTACGTAAGCCTTAACCTTATTACCATCTTTTAAAAACTCTACAGCATGTTTTGCTTTAAAGTCAAAATCATGATCGTCGGTATTAGGAGTAAAGCGTATTTCCTTTACCTCAGAGACTTTGCTCTTGGCCTTCATCTCCTTTTCTTTACGCTTTTTATCGTACAAAAATTTATTGTAGTCAATAATCTTACAAACCGGAGGATCTACAGTTGGAGAAATTTCTACCAGATCCAGCTCCATATCCTGCGCCATTTTCAAGGCTGTTTGTGTGTCAAAAATGCCTGGTTCTATATTCTCGCCAACTAAACGAACCTGTGGGACCCTGATGAAATTGTTGATCCGGTGTTCTGCTTCTTTGCGGGGAGCAAATCTGCCTCTATAACCGCCTTTATTAAATCCACCACCGCCGGGCTTATATGCGCCTCCAGATGGTCTGTTGAACCCGCCTCCGGGTTTTTGTGGTACTGCCATTTAGTTTTTTTAGTTAACTCCTTCCCTGATAAGGAGTATATCTTTTTTTGTTTATTAATACCTCATTTCAGGATTCTGAGGTTTGCATTAAAAATACTCTTTTTAAAATTATTGAAAAAAAATGAAATAGATGTTCTTACTACTCTCTTCTTTCTTTTATTTCTGTAACTGTCTCCTGCAAAAATTCATCCACAGATTTTACTCCCCCATCACCTTTACCATGTCTTCTTACGGCTACCTTGTTTTCGTTCACTTCTTTTTCCCCAACCACCAGCATATAAGGAACTTTTAACAGCTCCGTGTCACGGATTTTTTTGCCAATCTTTTCGTTTCTGTCATCAACTTCGCAACGAATATCAGCTTTTTTCAGTTTATCAGAAACGCTTTTTGCATAATCTAAAAATTTGTCGCTAATAGGTAAAACTTTTACCTGAACAGGTGCAAGCCATGTTGGAAATTTACCTGCATAATGCTCTAAGAGAAATCCAATAAACCGTTCATGTGTTCCTAATGGTGCTCTATGAATAATTAATGGAATCTCTGGCTCATTATTCTGATTGGTAAAAGATAATTTAAAACTACGAGGCTGAGCAAAATCCACCTGATTCGTTGCCAATGTAAATTCTCTGCCTATGGCACTCCATATCTGCACATCAATTTTTGGACCATAGAAAGCACCTTCTCCTTTTACCTCTACATACGGCACACCTGTTTCGATCAAAACCTTTCTTACCAAATCTTCAGTCTCCAACCATAGTTCAGGTTCATTCACATATTTTTTTCCTAATTGTTCTGGATCATGCAGGCTCAGCCGCATTACATATTTTTCAATCCCGAATATTTTAAAATATTTGAGATACAAATCATTTACTGCTTTGAACTCTTGTGCAAACTGTTCTTTGGTACAATAAATATGTGCATCATTCATGTGTAAACAACGAACCCGCATCAACCCAAATAACTCACCACTTTGCTCATAGCGGTAACAAGTACCATACTCAGCAATACGATATGGCATATCTCTGTAACTCTTTGGCTCTGCATCAAATATTTTATGGTGATGCGGACAGTTCATTGCTCTTAAATAATATTTCTCACCATCCATTTCCATTGGCGGATACATACTATCAGCATAATATGGAAGGTGACCGCTGGTGAGGTATAAACTTTCTTTTGCTATATGAGGCGTTACCACTCTTTTATATCCGGCAGCTACTTCAGTTTCCTTAGCTAATTTTTCCAATTCTTCAATAATCACAGTTCCATTAGGCATCCAAAGTATTAGTCCGGCACCAACATCATCATTCGTTGTATAAATGCTTAATTCCTTACCCAATTTGCGATGGTCTCTTTTCTTTGCTTCTTCCAGCATTAGCAAATACTCATCCAGTTCTTTTTGCGAAGGATAAGTTACACCATACAATCTTGTAAGCATCTTGTTTTTTTCATCACCTTTCCAATATGCCCCGGCTATGCTCGTAAGTTTGATGGCTTTGATAAATGAAGTATTGGGAATGTGCGGGCCACGGCACAGATCAGTAAAGTTTCCTTGTGTATAAAAAGTTATTTCTCCATCTTTTAAATTACTCAGCAGATCAAGTTTATACTCATCGCCCTTATCTGTAAAATATTTTAGTGCATCAGGCTTCGACATTTCTTTGCGCTGATATTCGCTATTCTTTTTTGCCAGTTCGTTCATTTTCTTTTCCAAAGCAATAAGATCATCTTCATTCATTTTCTTATCACCAAGATCCATATCATAATAGAAACCATTATCGACCGGCGGACCTACCCAGAATTTTACGCCGGGAAAAATTGTTTCAACAGCCTCTGCCATAAGGTGTGCTGATGAGTGCCAGAAAGTATTCTTACCTTCTTCATCATTCCACGTCAATAGTTTTAACGATGCATCTTCATTGATAGTTCTGGTTATATCCCAAACCTTGCCATTCACTTCAGCAGCCAATACTTTTCTTGCCAATCCCTCAGAAATAGATTTTGCAATATCCAATACTGTAGTGCCTTTTTCATACTGTCGCACTGCCCCGTCCGGTAATGTAATATTTATCATATAATCAATTAATCCTTTGTTATTTTAAGAGGGCAAAATTAACAAACTATTGCCGGAGTGCAAGCATTCAATACGAACTTATTCGTTAGTTTTGACCCCGTTATGATTCGACCTGTCATAAAATATTTTTTTAGTTTCTTATTGCTGACCACAATTACCCAGTCTGATTTAAATGCTCAGGACCTTACAGGTATCTGGAGAGGTTATTTTATCACAGAATCATTTGACCATTATAAATTCGAGATACAAATAAAACAAAAAGGTAGCGCAGTTTCTGGTGTATCCTATTCCTATCTCAGTACCATTTTTTATGGCAAAGCCACACTTACGGGTGTTTTCAATAAATCCGGACAAAATGCACTCATTAAAGAAATTAAAACAGTAGAAGTAAAAATGGCTGGCAATTCGCTGGCTTGCATTATGAAATGCATCTTTCAATACGAAAGCTCTGGGAAAGAGGAATTTCTCGAAGGCACTTTTTCCAGCAAATATGAAAAGGACGGAATGGGGGTAAAAAAAGGCGGCAACTGCGGCGGCGGCAAAGTGTACCTGCGAAAAGTAACGACATCCGATTTTTATATAGAACCATTTCTTCGCAATAAAGTAAACCCTGTTAAAACACCGGTTATCATTAACCAACCACCAACAAAAAAGGATCCGGAAAAAACTCCTGAGAAAAAGCCTTATTCAAAACCACCAGTACAAAAACCTGTAACTCCTCCTGTAATAAAAGTTGATACTCCATCTAAGAAAATTTATGAGCCCCCTATTGTAAAAATAAATCCACCGGAAATAATTCCAGTGCCGGAAGTAATAAAAACCCGTAGCAATGAACTGGTAAAAGTATTAACGGTGAACGACCCCAATGTAGTAATAAAAATTTATGATAACGGAGAAATTGATGGTGACACCATTTCTGTCTATCTCGATAACAAACTGGTTCTTTCCCAAAAAAGATTAACGACAACTCCATTGATTCTCAAATTGAAAATGGACGATCTGAAAGATGAGCATGAGTTAACCATGGTGGCTGAAAATCTTGGCTCCATTCCTCCCAATACATCCTTAATGATAGTAGAAGCAGGCGAGCAACGTTTTGAAGTCCGGATTACGTCTACCGAACAGAAAAATGCAGTTGTCAGATTCAGATACCAGAAACCAAAATAAGAATAGCATTCAACTTATTAACCGTTTCTGTAACCTGACTGCCGTCCCGCAAATTTTTTAGTACAGCTTCTTATTTTCAACTATTTTTCCTGAATAATGTTGCGAAAATCTATTTTACTAGTGTTTCTCTTTGTTTCTATACTCTGCGGCGCACAGGATATAAATGGCATCTGGAAAGGAAAGCTGGTAATGGCTCCGGGAGCCTGCTTTCCTGTTTACAATATAGAATTACAAATAGAAGTGGCCGGTTCTAGAATTACAGGCTCCGCCTATCATTTTTCAGATTCGCTTAATTATGTACGGGAAAAATTTGAAGGGGTTTACAGACCTGATAGTAATAGTATTTCCATCCAGGAAAACGGGATCATTACATTTAAGATTAGGGAAGACTGTGTTCCCTGTATAAAAAAATATGCTCTCTCTTTTCATAAAGGTGGAGGCAATGTGGTTACAGAAGAACAGCTTCGTGGCACTTGGACAGGCAAAGCGGCTGATGGGAAAACCGTTTGCGACCCCGGAACAATTGTGCTTACAAGATTCGACAAATCATCTTTTAAACCAGAATTTAATTTACCTGCAACACTTACCAAAAGAAAGGCAGAACTGGTAAAGGAAATAAAAGTAGATACGGGCACTATTCGTTTAGATTTTTATGATAACGGCCAGATTGATGGAGACACTATTTCTGTATATGTAAATAACATGCCAATCGTTTCGAATAAGATGCTGACCACCAAGCCTGTTTCAGTGGAAATAAAAATAGATTTAAAAAAGACAGAACAAGAAGTAATCATGGTTGGAGAAAACCTTGGTTCCATTCCTCCGAACACAGCACTTATGATAGTGTATGCAGGGGATAAAAGATACCAGCTTTACTTAACGGCTGATGAACAAAAGAATGCTATGGTCCGGTTCATATATGAGAAGCCTGCAACTGCTGCAAGTTATAAGTAAGTTTTTTGCTACACAATCATTTCTTAACTTAAACAGTCTGCATAAATAACCTTCTACCCTTTGAATTTTTTTTATCCTACTCTTCACCTTTATTTTAATAACCAAAACAAAAAATCATGAAAAAATTAGTAGTAGTTATTTCAGCAATTGCAATTCTTATATTATCCTCCTGCAGTCCAAAAAATGAAGGGGGCATGTCTGAAGCCGCCAAAAAAAACCTGGCGGCTTCCCATGCAATCTCCAAAAGTTTTGAAACAAAGGATTTCAGTAAACTGGGCGATAATATTGCCGATGACTGCGTTGATCATGCCGGAGAAAATGGAGACATAGTTGGGCTTGCAAATATGAAAGCTGAGTTTGAAAAAATGACAACAATGTTCAGCGAAATGAAATCTGAGGTAGTTAAAGAACTGGCTGATGATGAATATATAATGACGTGGATGCGTTTTACCGGCAAATTTAGTCAAGACATGATGGGGATGAAGGCTGGCGATTCCTTTACTTCAGAATCAATGGAAGTGTCAAGATTTAAGGACGGAAAAGCAGTAGAGCATTGGGTAATGATGGAACCTAAAGAATATAAGAAAATGATGGGTGTAGAAACTCCACCGCCAACGCCGCCAATGGAAGAAAAATCAGCCAAAGATTCTACTTCCAAATAAAAAATAATGAGCTACAAAGCCGGTATTTGCAATCTTTGCAAACCCGGCTTTTTTTGCCCTGAAGTGGGTAACATTTAACCGGTGTATACTTCAAATTAGTTGTGGTGTTAAAAATGGTTAAAAATATTGCCTTTTTATTGTCTTACGAAAATAATCGTATATTCGAAATCTAATTCAACAACTATGGCAGCACCCAAATTGATAAAACCAACCGAAAGCGAACTTGAAATACTCCAGATTCTTTGGGAAAAAGGTGTGGCAACAGTGCGGGAAGTGCATGAACGCCTTGCAGTAACAAAAGATGTTGGCTACACCACTACACTTAAGCTAATGCAGATAATGAATGAAAAAGGCATTGTGAAAAGAGATGATTCTATGCGAACACATATTTACCAGGCTGCGGTAAATAAAGAAAAAACACAAAAGCATTTATTGAATAAGATGATAAAAAATCTTTTTGGCGGTTCATCATCACAGTTGGTTATTCAAGCGTTGGGGGATGATAACCATAAAACCAGCCAAGAAGAAATTAATGCCATTCAGGCATTACTTGACAACCTTAAAAAACAGCAATTATGATTAGTTTCCATACAGACTTTCTGCAATCGCTGGGATGGGCTGCATTAAACAGCCTTTGGCAAATGGCCTTACTTTGGTTAATATTTCAGATGCTTATTACTGTTTTCAAAGTAAACGCATCCTACAAAAGCGGCATTGCTTCTTCCTTGCTTATTGCAGGTTTCTGTTGGTTCATTTACACCTTTATTACCTCATTTAATTCCGCTGCCGATATTACCACCTTTTCTTCCGGCATACTAAACGTAAATGGAGATCAGCAGGTTAATAATTTATTCTTACAGTTTCTGCCCATCGCATCAATAGTTTATTTGTCGTTACTTATTTTTCCGATACTGCGTTTCATTAGGAACTATCGCTATGTACAGATCATTCGCCAGTATGGATTATCAAAAATTAATATAGACTCAAAACTTTTTATAAAAAAAACGGCTTCTATTTTAGGTATAAAAAGAAAAGTACAGGTATGGGTTTCAGAACTGGTCTCCTCTCCTGTTACAATCGGTTTTCTAAAACCGGTGATATTAGTACCTCTTGCAGCCATCAATCAGTTAACACCACAGCAATTTGAAGCTGTGTTGCTGCATGAGCTGACGCATATAAAACGTTTCGATTATATTATCAACTTGCTTATTAATTTCATACAAACCATTCTTTATTTCAATCCTTTTGTAAAAGCATTTATTAAAATAACAGAAACTGAAAGGGAAAAAAGTTGTGATGAAATGGTTATGCAGTTTCAATATAATTCTCATGAGTATGCTTCTGCTTTATTGGAATTGGAAAAAGTAAATCATTCGCAGCAGCTATTAGCATTATCCGCAGCTGGTAATAAAAATGATCTCTTGCATCGGATTGAAAACATTTTAAATGTTCAAAAGAAAAGTATAGTAAACGTAAGAAAGATTATTGGACTTGCTTTTACCTTTTGCTTTATTATATCCATTAATATACTTTTTCTTTTCAGTCAGCAATTTTCTTCGGGAAATATAGCTGCTTCAAATGATGCCATCTTTGGAGTGTCTAAATATCTGGTGCCGGAAAATGAACAGGCACCAAAGACTCCTGCTGAAATCAATAAATCCACAATCATCAATGCACCGGATATAGTAAATGCAGAATTTTCTGCCGCTGCAATTGCGAATGAAATTTTTGCAAAAGATTTTGCCAGCACAATTGTGCCACCCGGGTTAATAAACGTTTCATTCAATCTGGCACAGGCACCGGAACTAAAACAATACCAGGAAGAACAAATTAAACAAGCTCTGGAAGCATCTAAGAAAGTATTGGAAAATAACCAGTGGAAAGTGGTAGAAAATAACATTGCTGAGGTTTTCTCCCAAAAAGAAAAAGAAGAATTAAAAATCAGCTATCTACAAGAACTTAATAAGTTTGACTGGAACAAATGGGAAAACAGGTTACGTAACGTTTATAATAATGTGAATTGGGATAAAGTAAATGACCAGTTGAATATGGCTATTAGTCAAATAAGGCTTGACAGCTTGCAGAATGTGTATGCAAATGTGGCCATGAAATTGAATGAGGTACAAAAAGAACTGGCTGCAAAAAAAATACAAGCTATTCCCGATACTGATATTTCGCTAGAAACCATTTTGGCGAATAAGCAAAAGGTGCAGCATATTTTAAATGAATTGAAAGCTGTAAAGACCAAGAAGATTGTGCGGCTTTAAATTTAACTAGAATAACTTACCAGCACCTCGGGCATTTCTCACTATACTTATTACCTAATAAGAAGCCGACCATTATCTCATGTGTGCCGCGGCTAACTGTATTCAAGGCTGTCGTAGTAATATCATAAGCATACCCGATATTGAAGGTGTTGCCAATATTAATACCTGCCATTGCAGCATAGCCATCTTGATAGCGGTAACTGCCACCGAGCCAAAGCAAATCCTGATACTGCACTTTCAGATTCAGCTCCGGTTGAAAATTATTTATTGATGATCCCTGCACATATTTAAACATTACAGAAGGTATCATATTTATATCCTCACCTATTAATACTCTATAGCCTGCCGTCAAAAATACATGTGGTATCAATCTTCCTTTTGTGAGGATAGCAGCATCGTCAGCAAATGACAATTTCTGCGGAATGATCTGCTGTGCAGACACACCCACGAAATAGTTTTTTGAATATAACCACATACCAAATCCCAAATCAGGCCTTATTTTATTTAATTCACCTGATAAAGAGGCACCAGTTGCAGGGTCGAATGGATCGCTGGCACCACTAAAGTCATGCTTAGTTCTGTCGATGCTTATATTGGTGATGCCTGCTGCAAATCCTGCGGAAAGATTTAAAGTAGGCGTCAATCCAAGATGATAAGCATAGGTGGCATTTACAGTAAACCTGTTAAAGCTGCCGGCTTTATCGTTCACCATTGTAAGGCCAATACCGTGATGTGGTTCTGCTGCCGTGTAGCTTTCCCAATAGCTTTTACCTCTTGGATTTTCACCCGGCACTTGAAAAGATGTTGCAGATGTTCTGTAATTATCTTTTCCTATTGGACCTTGTATAGAAATATAAGAAGTTTTCGGTGCTCCATCCAATCCTACCCACTGGTCTCTGGTACTAAGTTTTACATCCACATAATTCTCAATACCACTTAATGCGGGATTCAAAATATAGTTGTTTAATATATACTGTGTATAATGCGGACGCTGCTGCGCATCTGCAAACACTACAAACAATACAAACGGTATTACAAATAATTTCTTTTTCATTGCTTAACGAATTACATCTACATAACCGGAGATTATACCTCTGCCATTTTTCGGGTTCACAATATAATAATACGTTCCAATCGAAACAGGCTTCCCATTTACAGTTCCATCCCAAGGCATACTATATCCAACAGAACGATAGATCATCTGACCATACCTGTTAAAAATTTCCACTGTGCCCCCGGGATAAGTATCAAGATATTTAATTATCCATTTGTCATGCACACCATCACCATTAGGGCTAAAGATGTTTGGAATTTCAGGTCCCTTCAATACTTTAACAAATACATCATCCGCAGCAATACAGTTTCCTCTTCCGGTAACCGTTAGTGTGTACGTTATATCCGCTACTCCTTTTACAATCGGATTAAGAAGAGTATTGCTGGATAAGAAATAAGTATCGGGTGTCCATAAATAAGTTGAGTTGTTCGCAGTTACCAACGCATTCAACGTATCACTTCCATTTTCCAATATAAACAAGTCGGGTCCTGCATTTACAAGCGGATATGCATTCACCGTTACTTTCTTCGTAAATACAGAACTGCGGCATCCATAACTATTCGTTATGAAAAGATTTACATCATACTCGCCTGCTGAAGCATAGGTGTAAGAAAAAGTTGGAACAGTTCTGGTATTACCATCGGCCATCGTCCAGTTCCAGGCAGTTGTGGCTCCATCCGCCGGATCACTATTATCAGTAAACGAAAAACTTTCGCCAATACAAACATCATCTTTATCCACTGTGAAGTTTCCTATTGGCTCAGGATGAATTGTATTCAGCACTTTAGTAGTTGCCTTTACACAACCAGCTGCACTAGTAACCTGCAGGTTTACATTGTAAGGGCCAACAGCATTATATATATGTGATGGGCTTGAACCAGTTGAATTGTTAGACGAGCCACTTGCCGGATCATCGAAATTCCATAAATAAGTAAAGGTGGACTCTGTTCCATCCGCAATACTGGAATTATTTGTAAACACAACATTGGCAGCAGGTAAACAAACACCCGGCGGGAAACTAAAATCAGGTATAGGAATAGGGTTTACAAAAATCGGTGTGGTATTGGTAGTACTGTTGCATCCGTTATTCGTTGTTAAAATTAATGTAACACTATAGTTACCCCAGGTGCTAAATGTATGCGTAGGATTCTGTAATGTAGAAATGTTGGCTGCACCACTTGCTGGGTCACCAAAGTTCCAGTTCCATCCTGTTATTGTACCCGAAGCAGCTGATATCGTAGAGGTCGAACTATTAAAGTTGATGACAGCGTTTTCGCATACCGTAGCAGAATAAGTAAACTGAACTGATGCAGTATCTAAAACTGTAATAGGTTTCGATATTGAATCCACACATCCTCCGGTAGTTGAGGTATAAGTATATTTTATTAGAAAAGTTCCGATACCTGCCGCCACCGGATTGAATATGCCTGTAGAAGAAACTCCGGGACCGCTGAATACACCGGTGCCTGCTACTCCCCCTGTTTCGCTTGCCTGCGTTATCTGAAATGGTGCTACATCATAACATGTAGCCGGCATATTATTAAACTGTACTACAGGTGTACCGTTTACGGTAATATTAGTAAACTTATCATTTACACATAAACCTCCGGAGTAAGCTCTATACCGGATTGTGTAGTTTGTAGTAACCGTAGTAGTTGGATATTTATGTTTGTATATTTTACCTGTAACGGGAATATTGTCTGTATCAAAAGTCGCTGGTTTATTTACATTGTCCCAATAAATTTCAACTTTAGTAATAGAACCAGGAATAACCGAAGATGCTTCCGAAATCATAATACTATCGCTGGAGCATAGTGTTGCCGGGCTCGATACATTAAAATCTGCAGTAGGATTGCTGCCATTAATAAAGAGTGAGTTTACAATGGTATCTCTGCATCCTTTATTGCTGATGGCTATTAATTCAATATTGTATGCGCCAACAGCGGGATAAGTATGTTGGGGATTTTGTAAACCTGAAATATTAGCTGCACCGCTTGGAGGATCACCAAAATTCCAGTTCCATATTGATATATTATCCGGTGCTGCAATTTTACTGGTATCTGTAAATGGTACAAATGGATCACCCAGGCAAACTTCAGGAAAGCTGAATCCTGCCAGCGGTCTTCTTTCAATAGTAACAGGCATAGATGCACCTGTGCTTACACAGCCTTTATCTGTTGTCACCGTCAACGTAACATTGTAGGTTCCAACAGTTGCATAATTATGTGTTGGGTTTTGCAAAGCGGAAGTATTAGCAGCGCCACTTGCAGGATCGCCAAAGTTCCATAGCCAGTTATTTACCACTCCAGCATTTGGAACAGATGCATCCGTAAATTGTATATCTCTTGTTTCGCAAGTTGGAGTGTTAGTTGTAAAATTTCGGATTGGTAGAGGGTTTACAATTATGGTTGCTGAACCTGTTTGTGTCTGAGAGCAGCTTGTACTACCTCCATTTTGTAAACTTACAAGATTGTACGTAAACGTTCCGGCAGTTCCTGTTGGCACTGATACTGTAACAGAATTTCCACTAACTGTAGTAACTGTTTGATTGCCGCCGCCATTTATATTATAAGTAAACGTGTAAGGTGCAGCATTTCCTGTTCCTGTAAATGTAATTACTGGAGAAGTTCCATTCAAACAAACTTCTGTTGTTCCGGAAATATTTGCCGTTGGTATTTCAATTATGGTGACAGTTGCAGAACCTGATTGAAGTTGACTACAAAGAGTTGTACTTGCATCCTGTACACTAACGAGATTATAAATAAAAGTTCCGGCTACAGTTGTAGGAACAGATACAGTTACACTATTTCCACTTATTGTTGTAACAGTTTGATTGCCGCCGCCATTTATATTGTAAGTAAATGTGTATGGAGGAACAGCACCACCAGCAGCAGTGAATGTTATATTGGGAGAACTGCCATTTTTGCATACAGAAAAAGTTCCCGAAACCGTGGCAGTTGGTAGTGGATTAACCTTAACTGTTACTGAGCCTGTTTGTGCCTGTGTACAAATGGCGGGACCGGCATCCGACACACTTACAAGATTATAAACAAATGTTCCTGTAGCATTTGTTGGAGCAGTTACAGTGACACTGTTCCCACTTACTGTAGTTACTGTTTGATTTGAACCTCCATTTATGTTGTAAGTAAATTTGTAAGGAGCTGTTCCAAAACTTCCATTAAACGTAACATTAGGAGATGAGCTGTTTAGACATACTTCTATGTTTCCTGCTATGTTTGCTGTAGGTAATGGAGAAATGGTTACAACCTTAATTACAGTATCAGCAATGCAACCTATATCTGTAATTAATGAATACTTGACTGTATAAGATCCTGGTGTTGGATATGGATGTGAAGGATTGTTAGTAGTAGCGTTTGTTGCATCGCCGAATGACCAAAATCTGGTATTTACCGCACGGCCATTAGTATTAGAATTGTCAGTAAACTGAACCGGATTTGGGAAACAGACATTACTAAAATTAAAATCGGCAACAGGTGGTTCAAAAACCTGAACATCAAAGGTAATTTCCTGTATACCGCTACACCCGTCTGGTGTTGGATTATTGGCTATAACTTTTATAGGATAAGTGCCAATAGTTGGTATACTATAATTTGATGGCAACTGATATAAATACAGCGTTTTCCCTGCTACAACGACTGTTGATGTAGGAACAGGGCTATTAATAGTTACATCAGCAATTCCAAGGGCATTCAGCAAAGGCCCAAACACCCAATCTATTTGAGTCGGTTGGTAAGGAAATGTCATTGAAAAAAAGAAAGGAGCATCTTTGCAAGTAGCTGGAAAATTTACGGTGCCATATTGATTTTGCACAGAGATATATTGAAATATATCCTTAATGTTAGTGCCGGCATTGTAACCATAAGATTCAGCATTACCATATCCATAGGCAATTGCATTAAAACCAGAATCAGATTGTATAATATGCTGACCTGCTGAAACATTCTGGGTTAGGTAGGAATAATTAGGATTCTGTGGATGAACAATAAAGAGTGCAGGTGATATCGGTACTCCATCTAATCGGAAAGAAGTAATTGCTGTACCTGCATTGGGAATTATAGCATTAAAATAGTGTTGAAGAATGTTAAAATTGGGAGTTGCATTCCATAGTACCTTATTTATATTTTGTTCTACCGAACTTAAGTAAATAACTTCCGGGTCTCCGGGGTTCCCATTTCCACAAGCTCCCTGGGATGTTAAGTATTGAGCCACCATAATTGGCTTATCCGCTTCAATAAGTTTAGGTGTTGTAGAAGCAGGGATTTCATAAAAAAAATTATTTATTAATGCGTAAGGGATAGGAGCTCCGTTTAATGTAACAACAGTTGTAGGGTCGGAAACACAAACCCGGTAAATATTGTTTGATTGGTTTCCTCCTGTCGTTGTTGTTAGGAATTTTTTACCCCATGCAGTTTGAGGAAATGCCTGAACCATATAATTATCAGATGAGGAAGAGGCCCCGTTACAAGTAATACTAATTCTTCCGCTACCGGAATAAACAGCAATTTTTTTACATAATCCTGTCCCGGAAGCTATACTCTTTATTTTAGTTCCCGTAAGATCGACGCCTGTAAGTGGATTACCACTTGTATTGAACTGCCCCATCAGGTTGTAAACCTGACCTTGTGTAAGATTTACTGTAAAAGTTACACCAGCAGGGTGAGAAATAGTATTACTACTCGGAGTTATTTCCACTGTCGTAGTTCCAGTATCAGCTGCTATTACATATGCCCAGCAGTTTGAATTAGCGGTATTTGAAATATTGGTATAATTAACAGAATAGTATTCTTTACCTAAGGTATTTGTGGGAAATAATATGGAAGCCCCAGACACACTGGCATTATAAATATGGGCATAAGCGACAATTGGTTTGTCGCTGGTAATATGTATGCCCTTATCCTCAGGAGCAGTAGATTCTGTTCTCAGAGTAACATTCTGCGCCCCGGATTTAGGAATAGGACTAGATGTAATCACCGTATTTGCAGGAACCAAGTAATTGGCGGTATATCCAACTCCGGGAATTGAAACAGTAACATTTGTTGCATCCTCAGCTGCAAAGTATAATACCATCTCCTGAGGTCCGTTTCCGGAAGTTCCCATCACCTGGTGATATCCGTAAGCAACCCAAAAGTCTTTTCCCTTATTGGAAAAATCCTGTGAATAGCTATTTAACTGGCTAAATAAAGCAACGAGTACAAGGGTACTAGCAATGTATAGTTTTCTCATTAAATCCAAAGTCCGGTATAGTTAAGAAAGAGGTAACGAATTTAGTAAAACTATCTGATTATTTATGAGTTTATAGGGGGCACGAATAGAATCCTTAATCGGCCGCTTTATAGCAAATATTCATATTAAAAATCCGGCATATCTATTTCTATTTACCACACTATGGACACAATTTCAAATACAACGGCATTCTTCTATGATAGAATTCCGGGTTATTTACAATATCATATATTTAAATATTTATATTAATAAATTTATTGCGTTTAAATAAATAGTAAAACTATATAAAATATTCATTTTGTGTATTGTATGAATAATTTAAAATATTTTAGTTGAATATTATCTAAACAAGACAAAGATAAAGATCCATTCAATTTATTCTAAAATTTAATTCATTACATATTATCTTAACATACTGACAACAAGAATAATATATTTAATTTTATTGCATTTATTTTTAGTAAAAAATAAATTGATCATTTTTCTTAAATACTAATAATATTAGTTGTTATCTTTGTCTATATATTTGTCATTACTTCTCATTCTACAAAATTTGAGTCCAAAATCATCTCAAAAAAAATTACAAAATCTGCGCCTTTCCTACCCTTTTAGGATTGCCTCAAACTTTAAATTTTGGAGGAAAATTATTTTGAGAATATTGGTTTTTTGCAAAGCAGGATTAACCAACCAATCCGTATTTTACATTTTCAATGCAAATAACCATCCCCCCGATTCCCAGATTATTGCTTTTAATTGCTGTGTTTGGGCTGACCTCCTGTGGATCAATAAAAGATCCCGAATTCCAACGTATAGAGAATATCAGATTTGGCAAGCTGGGATTGACTGAATCTATTTTGAATCTGGATATTCTTTATTTAAACCCGAATAAAACAAGACTGAAGCTAAAAAGCGCAGAAGGAGAAGCCTGGCTGGACAATACCTATTTAGGCCGTTTTATAATTGATACACTTATTAAAATCCCGGCGAATGATTTGTTTCGACTTCCAGTTAAATTACAAGTGGATATGAGTAAGATTGTACAAAGCTCTGTACTGGCTTTCCTAAACCCTGAAGTAGTTATTAAAATAAATGGAAAAGCAAGGGTGGGAAAAGGCTTTATATATATTAATTACCCGATAAAATATGAGGGAAAGCAGAATTTAAGAGAATTGATTAAATGAGTACTTAGTAACAAGTAGAGATGCCATTTAGACCAATACAGAAAATACAGGAACACGGATAGCACAGATAAAAAGGATGAACACACCTGCCCGACTGAGTCATTCAGGCGGGGATATGATTTTTCTTCGCAAAATTGCGGATTTAGATTCGCTAATTATTGTGCAGGTGGTGGCGGAACTTTAGGCTTAGGATGCCCGCCTCCGTCTTCAAATTTCTTACATGACTTTGGCAACCTGTTATAGATATCTTCTGCTGCAGGTATATCATCTGCATCATAACCGCAATTGGCTATAGCTGCTTTAATTTGCTCTATATCTGTTCTATCTGTCAGGTATTTTACTTTTGTTTCTCCTTTACGATAGTTCACCGTTACTTCCAGCACCCCATCGTAACGCTTAAGATAGCCTTCAATTCTTGTTTTACAATCTGCACAAAGGGCATTGGGTGTTTTAATTGTTGCAATCAGCAATGGCTTTGTTTGAGAAAAACTCTCCGATCCAAAGCCGATAAAAATCAATGTAAGTAGTATTAATTGCTTCATAGGTAAATTTCTTTTATTAAAATTACGAAACACCAGTCCAGTTAGCCGGATCATCTCTCCATTTTAACAAAACAGATTCCTGCTCTGGCTTCACCATTCCTTTTTCAATAGCCAATTCTATTAATGTTGAGTAATCAGTTAAGGATTGAAAGGGCAATGATGCAGTATTGAAAGCTTCCGTTGCAACAGCAAACCCATAGGTAAAAATACAAACCATTCCTATCACTTCTATTCCTTCTTGTTTCAATACATCTACCACTTGTAAACTGCTTTTGCCAGTAGAAACAAGATCTTCTATAACCACTACTTTCTTTCCCTTTTCGTAATAGCCTTCAATCTGATTTCCCAAGCCATGTTCCTTAGGTTTAGGCCTAACATAGATATACGGTAGCTTCAACTGATCGGCGCCCATTGCACCCCAAGCTATTCCCGCAGTAGCAACACCTGCCAGTAGTTCTGCATCAGGAAATTTTTCAAACACTACATTACACATTTCTGATTTGATAAAATCTCTGATGTATGGAAACGATAAGACTTTTCTGTTATCACAATAGATAGGACTCTTCCATCCGCTGGCCCAGGTAAAGGGGTGTTCGGGACTTAATTTAACTGCATTTATCTGGAGCAATTTTTCTGCAACTGCTTTTGCGTCTGTCATCCAGCAAAGGTACAAGCTGCAAGGAACAAGGCACAAGGTCTTAAAGCATTTATTTTACAACTGATAGTAAATTGGTTTAAATTTATTCATCAATAAAGACATTCATCCATGTCGAAAGAATTAGAAGACAGGTTACTTAATTATGCAAAAGCTGTGAGGGATTTCTGCACTAAAGTAAAATGGAATATTATAAACCAGGAATACATCAAACAAGTCATCCGTCCAGCGGTTCAGTTAGTGCTAATTACACAGAAGCATCAGACGATTCGGGAAAAGCAGATGAGAAAATTAAATTGAAGATTTCAAGAAGAGAAGTAAAAGAAAAAATAAAATGGATTGATTTGATACTGACATATGACAACGGAGAACTAGAAAGAGAACAGGCCCGATTAATTGATGAAGGTGAACAAATAAGAAAAATATAATCTGCTATACTCATAAAACTGGGAGGCTAAAAAGAAAACTAAGATTTGAGGATTCTTATTCCTTGTCTCTTGTTCCTTGTGCCTTTGTAATTATGTATATAAAAATTTACTTCAACGACAAGCCTCTCTTTCTTTGTGATACTATTGATAAAGAAATCGAGCCTTTTGTTCATCATGATGATGCAGTGTTTATTGATGAGTTGGATTCCCACACAGTAAAAGCAATGATCCATGAAATGCAACTGGAGAAAATACATGCCGGAGTTTTCTTTCATGATGATCTCACGAAGTTGAAAAAAGCTTTCTACAAAAAATTCACCATTATTCAGGCAGGTGGCGGATTAGTGTTAAATGAAAAAAACGAAATTTTGCTCATATTCCGCAGAGGTAAATGGGATTTACCAAAAGGCAAATTGGATAAAGGAGAAACTATTTCAGCATGTGCGGTAAGAGAAGTGGAAGAAGAAACGGGATTGAAAGATGTAAAATTAATTACACCACTTATTATTACTTATCACACTTATCATGAAGGGTCAAGATTTATTCTGAAAGAATCGCATTGGTACAAAATGAAAGTAAGCGGCAATCAGCATTTAGTTCCACAAACTGAAGAAGATATTTCAGCCGCAAAATGGATAACAAAAAAAGAAGCGAAACAATATTTTTCGGAATGCTATCCTTCTGTAGTGGATGTTCTTGAAAAGTATTTAGAATAAGCTAACCTTTACAATGATCTGGGCTTTGAGAAATCTCTTTTTTGAATAATGGCAACTGTTAACCTACTTACACATACCATTTTCTCCTCTTCATTATAAATTTTTATATCCCAAACATGGGTTGACTTTCCAAGATGCAGCGGAAGGGCAATACCCGTTACATAGCCTGATGTAGCACTATGAACATGGTTTGCATTGATCTCTAATCCCACACATTGAAATTGTGCTGTATCAATAACCATTGCGGACGCTACACTACCAATAGTTTCTGCCAGTACACAAGATGCACCGCCATGTAACAAACCATAAGGTTGTTTTGTTCTTTCATCTACTGGCATCCTGGCTTTAATAAAATCATCACCAATCTCCACCCATTCAATGCCGAGAAAATCTCCCATTGTCTTCTTCTCTATCTTATTGAATTGCTCGATAGACAAATCCTTATTAAACCAAATTGACATAATTATTTTTGTAATGATTGATAAACTAATTCCGGAAGAAACGGACTTGCATTTCCTTTATTCTTTATAATATCCCGGACGATAGTGGAAGCCACAGAAGTATATTTTGGCTCACCGGTAAGAAAAATTGTTTCTATAGAGTTATCCAAAGTACGGTTAGCATCTGCAATTGTTTTTTCATATTCAAAATCGCTGACGTAGCGAATACCCCGTAAAATAAACCTGGCTCCGATTTTTTTACAATATTCAATTGTCAATCCTTCATAAATAGCTCCTTCTACCTTTTCTTCCTCTTTATAAATATCATTGATCCATTCCAATCTTTGTTCCGGAGAAAACATCGGCGCTTTAGCTGTATTGATACCAATACCTACAATGATCTTATCAAACAATGGAATTGCCCGGTTGATAATATCTACATGACCGAGTGTAACGGGATCAAAAGTTCCGGGAAAAAGACAAATTCTTGACATAAGCCTTAATGATTTTGCGGACTTAGCAAATACAACACAGCCATTCTCACGGCCACTCCATTTTCTACCTGCTGCAATATAATGGATTGTTTAGAGTCAGCCACATCGCTGTCTAACTCCACACCCCTGTTAATCGGTCCTGGATGCATTATCACAATCTCTTTATGCAATCCATCCAGCAATTTTCTGTTAATCCCAAATGCAAGACTATATTCCCTGAGTGAAGAAAATAAAACCTGGTTCTGTCTTTCCAATTGAATCCGCAAGACATTGGCCACATCGCACCATTCCAATGTTTCCTTCAGGTTGTAACTAACATTTACTTCCAATGCTTCTTCAATGTATTTTGGAATTAATGTAGGCGGCCCGCAAACAGTAACCTCTGCTCCCATTTTTTTCAGCAAATAAATATTGCTCTGTGCTACACGGCTGTGCATAATGTCGCCAATGATAGCCACTTTTCGGCCTTCTAGAGTTCCTGTTTTCTCTTTTATGGAAAAGGCATCCAGTAATCCTTGTGTTGGATGTTCATTGATACCATCACCCGCATTAATAATAGCTGCGGGAATATGTTGTGCCAGAAAATGTGGTGCTCCGCTGGCACTATGCCGCATTACCACCATATCCACTTTCATAGAAAGTATGTTGTTGACAGTATCCAATAGGGTTTCACCTTTTGCTGCAGATGAACCAGATGCTGCAAAGTTTATAGTATCGGCACTCAGCCTTTTCTCTGCCAACTCAAACGAGAACCTTGTTCGGGTAGAATTCTCGTAGAAAAGGTTGACAATTGTAACATCTCTTAAAGATGGAACTTTTTTTACCGGACGTTGTAAAACTTCTTTGAATTGCTCTGCCGTGGAGAGAATTAATGAAATATCTTCTTTGGTAAGATTTTTAATGCCAAGCAGATGACGAGTAGATAGTTGCATTAAAAAGCGAAATTATAGGTTTTTGGTCACTAATTGCACGAATGACACGAATAATATATAATACAAAAAAAAACTAACCTGTTACTAATACCACTTCTCCATTTACCAATTTCACTTTGTCTGCTTTATTCGTTTGTACAACTTCACCTACATAATCTGCTTGTATTGGAAATTGACGGTGTTCTTTTCTGTCAATTAATACACAAAGTTCCACTTTAGCCGGGCGGCCATAATCCAATAAGGCATCTAACGCAGCTTTGATAGTTCGGCCTGTAAAAAGTACATCGTCAATCAAAATCACTTGTTTGTTTTCGATGTCAAACGGAATGTTCATTATATCCGGAGCTAGTATTTCATTTCGAATATCATCCCGGTAAAAAGTGATATCCAGCTGCCCATAATTGATCTGATCTGTATTGCGTTGTTTCTTCAGCGAAGCGATAATATCATTTGCTAGAATTACTCCTCCTTGTTGTATACCAAGAAAAACAACCTCATTGAAGGAAGGATGTGCCTCACTTAGCCGGTTGGCAAGTTTATTTATTAAGTCAGCTAATTTGCTTTGGTTTATAATTGTTTTCAATGAAGAGCTTTTATACCTGATGATTGATTCTTACAAATATATTACAAAACACAAAGGCCGGGAAAACCCGGCCTTTGTAAAATAATATTTTTACTATTTATTTTTTTGCTTCGCCACCTTTGCTTCCTCCAAATAAGAAAGAAACTCCTAACTGGAAACCACGGTTTTTAAGTTCGCTACCTGCTGCCTCTACAATATTTGAAAGACCAAGATTGTAACGGGCATTAAATCCAAAACCAGAAGCCATTGTATAACCAGCACCCAGTCCAACGCCAAAATCGGTACTCTTTAATTGGTCTTTAACACTAACAGATACACCAGTAGTTTCATCTTTAGAATCAGCTTTTAAAAGAAAGCCGATTTGAGGGCCTAATTCAAAGTAAAGACCTTCTGTAGCATAAACCTGTGCCATAATAGGTATGTTCACATAATTAAGATTTAAATTTCCTGGTCCACCGTTATCTTCTTTTGCGCCTTGAATAGAGAAAACAACTTCTGGCTGAACTTTAAACTTTGCACTTACAGGGATATTTACAAGACCACCAACATGAAGACCGAATTTTGAGTTTATATCTTCACCCTCAGCGTCATCACCACCAATGGTGTAGAAGTTTGCGCCTGCCTTTAAACCAAACCGAACCTGCGCCTGAGACGCTAAAACTGTTGTTGTTAAAACAACTAATGCTAATAAGATTTTTTTCATAAAATTTATTTTAATAGGTTTTGAAAGTGCAAATTTACTGTAGGTTTTTCATAAAGCGAAATACTTCGAAACAATTCTTATCCACTATTCACATTTAAAATGATTAAACCCCTAATTGTAGTCCTTTTACTAAGAAAAAACCCATTAAACGAAATAGTTGTAGTCATTTCGTACTGAAAATTTTGGTTTTATTTTATAGATCAGGCAACAATAATATGTTAGTGAACATAAAAAGCTTATAAAAGTTTACCAGCATAAAATATGCTATAAAAAAATAAACCCAACAGGGCTTAATAAAATTAGACTTGACTTTTCTACTTATTTTTTCCTTTGTGATTTGTAAACTGGTAGAAAACTCCAACCTGTAAGACCCGGTTTTTTGCTTCAAAGCTATTATCATCACTTACGTTACTTAAGCCAAGGTTATAACGAGCATCAATTCCAAAACCTGATTTAAAGATATACCCTGCTCCAAATACCCAAGAAAAATCTACTGAACTGAAAGAATTATCAATGTCAACTTCTACGTCGCCCACTTTTTGTTTGGCAGAAACCAAGAAACCTATCTGCGGACCTGTCTGTAAGCGGAATCCATCACTCACCATAAACTGCCCAATAACAGGAACGTTAATGTAATTCATTTTTAATTTTGAATTGGTTCTTTCACCACCCTGCATACTAAAAACAAGTTCCGGTTGCACTGCAAAATGTGACGTAACATGGATATGTGCCAGTCCTCCAATATGCAAACCGCTTTTTCCTTTATAATCAGTACCGTTAGAAATCTGAACGCTGGAAGAATTATAGCCTGCCTTAAGGCCATAATTAGTGTGCTGTGCTTTAACGAAATTTGTTAATAACAATAGAGAACCCAACGCAAATAAATACTTTTTCATAAAAATGATTTTAGTTTAACTATTTCACAATTTCAATTCACAAAGGCTACACCAAGCAAAACCATGCCAAAGCAACAATGCCAGTAATAAAATACTGGCATTGATATACTAAAATGAAATTATCTATTCTTCTCCCATAAAAGGATAACTATATTCCGTTGGCGGGTTAAATGTTTCTTTAATTGTTCTTGCACTTAACCAACGGTAAAGATTCAAAATAGAACCAGCCTTATCGTTAGTCCCGGATGCCCTCGCACCACCAAATGGTTGCTGACCTACTACGGCTCCTGTCGGCTTATCGTTGATATAAAAATTACCAGCAGCGTTTCTTAGTTTCTTTACTGCCAGTTCCACAGCATCTCTATCTTGAGAAATTACTGAACCAGTAAGTGCATATGGCGAAGTAGAATCAAGCAAGTCTAATGTTTTTTCAAAACTGTTTGCAGGATAAATATACACGGTCAATACCGGACCAAATATTTCTTCACACATCGTTACATACTTCGCTGTCTTTGCCTGTATGATGGTTGGCTGCACAAACCAACCTTCTTTACTATCACATTTTCCACCAACCCAAATTTCTGCCTTTGGATCTTTCTTTGCATTGTCTATATATGTTTTGATATTATTGAAACTCTTTTCATCAATTACCGCATTTACAAAATTGGTAAAGTCTTCCACTGTTCCCATTTTGAAACTCTTAACACCGGCAATCAGTTTCTTCTTTACTTCTTCCGCCATGTTGGAAGGAATATAAGCCCTTGAGGCAGCAGAACATTTTTGTCCCTGGAATTCAAATGCACCACGAAGCAATGCAGTCACCACCACATCCGGGTTTGCACTTTTATGTGCAATCACAAAATCCTTCCCACCAGTCTCTCCTACTATTCTTGGATAAGTTTTATAAGTAGCCATGTTCTTGCCAATCGTTTCCCACATATTATTGAACACTCCCGTAGATCCTGTAAAATGTACTCCAGCAAAATCCCGGTGATTGAAACAGACTTTACCAATCGTTGGTCCATCCACATAAATCAAATTGATAACACCATCTGGTAAACCAGCTTCTTTTAAAATAAGCATTGTCATTTGTGCAGCATACACCTGAGTATTCGCAGGTTTCCAAACAACAACATTACCACACATTGCTGCAGATGTTGGAAGGTTGCCGCCAATTGCAGTAAAGTTGAAAGGTGTTATTGCTAATACAAAACCTTCTAGCGGACGATACTCCATTCTATTGTGAATACCCGGACTGCTGATGGGTTGTTGTTTATATATCTCAGAAAGGAAATGAACATTAAAACGCAAAAAATCAATCAACTCACAAGCTGCATCAATCTCTGCCTGAAAAGCATTTTTACTTTGTCCCAACATTGTACATCCATTAATATAAGGACGGTATTTTGTTGCCAACAAGTCTGCAGCTTTCAAAAAGATACCAGCACGGTTTTCCCAACTCATATTTTCCCAGCTTTCCTTAGCAGCCAATGCTGCTTCTATTGCCTGGTGAACATGTTTTTCTTCACCAGCATGAAAATACCCGAGTGTATGTTTGGTTTCATGCGGTGGATGCATCGAAACTTTTTTTCCTGTTCTTACTTCTTTACTACCGATATACATCGGCACATCAACTTCTTCACTTTTTAATTCTCTCAATACTTCCTTTAGTCTTTTCTTTTCGGAAGAACCTGGAGCATAGTTCAATATTGGCTCATTAACCGGCATGGGATAAGAAAATGTTCCGATACTCATAAAATTCTATTTAAGTAGTAATAAATATTTTTCTCGCAAAGTCGCTAAGTCGCAAAGATAAACATTGCGCCTTTGCGGCTTGGCGTGGAATTAACTCTCAGTTTCTTTTTCGCTCATCAAATAAGCCTTTATAAATCCATCCAGTTCACCATCCATCACTGGTTGTATATTTCCCACTTCAAAATCGGTACGATGGTCTTTGATCATTTTATAAGGATGAAAAACATAACTACGAATCTGGCTTCCCCATTCTATCTTTTTCTTCTTCGCATTCGTAGCATCTTTTGCGGCATTTCTTTTTTGCAATTCCAGTTCATATAAACGACTTCGAAGCATTTGCATCGCCAATTCTCTGTTTCCTAACTGACTTCTATCTTGCTGACAAACTACTACGATACCTGTAGGTAAATGCGTCAACTGCACTTTTGTTTCAACCTTGTTTACATTCTGTCCACCGGCTCCTCCACTTCTTGAGGTTTCCATTTTTACATCGGCAGGTTTTATTTCAATTTGAATGGTATCGTCTACCAATGGATAAGCATAAACAGATACAAACGAAGTATGTCGTCGAGCATTACTGTCGAAAGGTGAAATGCGAACTAACCGATGCACACCACTTTCGGCTTTTAAAAACCCATAAGCAAAAGGTCCGTCGAATTGTAAGGTACAAGTTTTTATTCCTGCCCCATCGCCCCACTGCCAATCCAGCTCGGTTACTTTCCAACCTTGCTTTTCGCCATACATTCTATACATCCGGGCAATCATTTCAGCCCAATCCTGACTTTCTGTTCCTCCAGCACCTGAATTTATTTGTAACACACAAGGCAATTCATCCTCCGGTTCATTGAGCGTAGCTTTAAATTCTGCATCATCTAATTTCACTAAAGAGAGGTCATAAGCAGACTGAGTTTCTTCTTCAGTAGCATCTCCTGCTTTCCAGAATTCGAATAGCACTGCAAAATCTTCAACAGATGCTTCTGCATCTTCATAGAGATTTACCCAATACTCGTTCAACTTAATGTTTTTAAGAATTTCGGTAGCCCTTTTGTTGTCGTCCCAGAAACCGGAACTTAACGAAAGCTGCTTGTCTTCATTGATTTTATATCGTCGGTTTTCGACGTCAAAGAAACCTCCTTACCCCGGCAATGCGGGACCGCATATCATTCAATTTTTCGATTGTCATGGGCGCAAAGGTAACTGAAAGTATTGTAATTATTTTAATTGTAGTTTTATGAAAACATACAGATGAAAAATCTTTTACTTCCTGTCTTTTCGATTTTAGTTTCCATCTTTTCAAATGCTACAGATAGAGATTCAACAACCCTATATAATTTACCAGATAGTATAAAAGCTGTTCTATTTATGGCCGAAGTAAAAGTGCTGGCAACTTCAGACAAAAAAGAAGTGTATACAGGTATTCAAACAGATATTGTTAAACTTTCTATTGAGGCTGAAAAAAAAGAAAAGGGGTTTGTATTTGAATTCCCGAAATCAGCCATAGTAATGGCAAGAGGATTGAATACAGATGTTCAGGAAAAAGGCGAAGTCTCTTTCAAGTATAACTGGACAGTGAATGAAGAATATAGATTATTGATTGCGCAGGCGAGTGATTCGGCCGGCAATTTTTCCTTATTCACCGGGTATGTTTTTCTCCCTAAAGTAAATAAATGGAAGCTGATCGGTACCTGTAAAGTTAATGGTCGCTGGAACAGTCTTCAGCAACCAACGAGCTTTTTTTCAACAAAAAAGAAATCAGGCTTTCAAACATCTTTCAATCAGCTATGGATTCAGCGGAGTAACGGTAAATGGCATAATCTGAAAGAAAGTAATCTGCAGCCTCCAGTCATCAATTTAATGAGTCATACAGATAGTATACAACAAAAGGAGATTGAATTAAAGCTGATTACTGATGCCATTCTTGCTGGTAAAACCGATGCTATTAATAACGAACAGAGCGTTTATTATTCTATAATGAAAGAAGGAACTGGTCGTCAGGTTTTATTAACTGATACAGTTACTGTTTTTTATAAAGGTTATATATTTGCAGATAATTCAATATTTGATCAAACAAAAGATAAGCCTGCTACATTTCCATTAAACAGACTTATAAAAGGTTGGCAGATCGGAATTCCGTTATGTAAAGTTGGTGGTAAAATTAAATTAGTCATCCCGTCCGACCTTGCTTATAGTATCCGGACGAGGTCAGCCAAAATTCCTCCCAACAGTATTTTAGTTTTTGAAATTGAAGTAGTGGATGTAAAATAATTGTTTACTAATCTCCCACTATCACAAATGCTCCCCAATAATAGGGCTTGTCATATTTTTCTTTAAGCTTTAACTGTGCGGCTCTGAAAGCTTTGTGTTTATTTTCCGATGTCGGATCTTTTAGCCATTCTTTATAAAAATTTGTCATTAATTCCTGTGTAGCAAAATCATCTATTACCCACAAACTCATTATGACGGATTTTGCCCCGGCAATAAGAAATGCCCGTTGCAATCCATATACACCTTGTCCGTTCAGCAATTCACCAAGTCCGGTTTCGCAGGCCGACAAAACAACAAGGTCGGTATTAGAAAGGTTTAGTCCGATTGCCTCATATGCTGTAAGAATGCCATCTTCTTTTGCATTAGATGATAATGAATCTCTGGCTATTGCAGCTGCTCCTGCCAATATTACACCGGAACGCAGCAATGGATTTTGTTTAGCCACTTCACTCTGAATACCCATTACCTTTTCCGTATTACCTTTTACATCGCTCAGGAAAAAACCGTGAGTGGCAATATGCAACACTTGTGGATTGTTTACTTTTTTTATGGCATCTTCTGTTGCTGCCTTTTGCAAAAATTCCTCTATCGCCCAATTGTGGGTTGTCATTATTTTTTTAATAGAATCAGCCTCCGCTTTTGTACCGGGTAGTTCTTTTAATTCAGGAAAACCTGGAAGCCTTGTTTCCGATGGATTTGTATCAAACGATTTAACACCGTAATCAGGATAAGAAAATATATTTGCTTTTTTTGAAACGATGGATGAATGTTCCTGCAGAATATCTTTTGTATTGCTAACCAACCGTATTTCGGTTTCCTCCAGTACATATTTTTTTGTTTCTGGATTCTTCAATGTATTAAGATTCACCTGCTGATAGATACCATCAGAAGAGAAATAAATCCTACTTGCATTAACTAAATGCCCTTTTAGTGGTTTCCAAAATATATTAAAAGAAATATTGTCTTCTATTTTGGTTTTAACAGCCCTGCGATAAACAGCGATATTATTTGTTTCCAGTTTTTTCCCGTTATTAAGCAGTACAATCTTTGGAACTTTACAATCCTTATCTATTATTAATGCAGTATAAAAAACGGTATCTGTCCATCTTGCCTTAGTATAAAATTCAGTGCGGATAATTTCTACAGCGTATTCACCTGTTTTCAATCCAGCTTGTATGTCATTCCAAGAAACAGTTTTGATTGCATCTTTCTTAAGATCGGTTTGTAATGCAATTGCAATACGCTGCTCCAGTTCATTGGCCTGCAGTTCCAATGTGGGTATGTTGAATTCCTTTGTTTCGGCTTCTTCTGTACTAAGCCTGTAATGCTGCACAATGATTTCTCTTTTTTGCAACCAATCTTTATAATCTTTTTTTAAATCAGCATTATCCGTTGCTGCAATCTTTGCCCGGATATTTCCTGATTCCTTTAACAATAATGATTTCAATGCAACCTGATTATTGTACATTCTTGCAATCAATGCATCATGGTTCTTTGCCGGGAAATCCAATTGCATTTGAATAACAAAAGAATTGAATGTTTCAAAAACAGCAGCAACGGCAAAATAAAAAGCAGTCTTTTCACTCTCACTCAAGTAAGGGAAATATTTTTCTATCAGTAACAAATACCCTTTCAGAGAATTTAAGTAATGCTTTTCGGATTCTGGATACTTGCCGGCTTCCCGGTAAGTTTCGGCAAGGTGATATTCTGTTTCTATATAATCATAATGATTCTCTCCAAGCTTATTTTTAAGAATCGTCAATGACTGTAAAGTAAGGGCAATCGCATCATCATATCTTTTCATGAGGCGATAAGTAGCTGCCAATCCACCTAGATAAACACCATACTTATCGCTTGTTTCACCATATGTTTCTTTATATAACAATAAACATTCCTTGTAAGTTTCTTCAGCCAGTTTTAATTTACCTTGCATATTGTACAAAGTGGCAAGATTATTAAGCACATTGGCATAGAACCTGTGTTTCTCTCCCAATATTTTTTTGTAGATAGCTTTGCATTCCAGCAAATGTTTTTCTGCTTCAGGATACATGCCAATATGTGTTTCAACCAAAGCAAGATTATTAACTGCATTCGCATAATTAGGATGATCAGTACCTAAATATTTTTTCCGCAATTCAATCACCTCTTCAAAAGCATACACCGCTTCCTGGAACCGTCCCATCGTACGATAAAGATCTCCAAGATTATTGATTGGGTTTGTATAATCAGGATGATTTGTTTTACCAAGACGGATATAAACCGCAATTGCTTTTTTAAAAGATTGTTCTGCTCCGGCATAATTGCCCATTGCTATTTGTACCAATGCCAGGTTATTCAATGAACTTGCCCTTTCATCAGAACCTTCACCTGTTAATGCAATAGCATTGATGAGATAAGACTCTGCTTTCTCATATTCACCCATATGACGGTACAACTCTCCCAGGTTATTTTCTAATATCTGTAATGTTTGCTTATGAGGCGATGGCAACGAGGAATGATAATTTTTCAACGCTAAAAAAATCTCTTCTGCTTTATCATATTTCCCAAGCCCTTGATAAATAACAGCCATTGAGCCTAATGCACCCAGGTAGTCATCACTGGTTTCCCCTAAAACTACTTTGTATACATTTACAGCAACGGCACACATACTTTCTGCTTCTGCAAATTTTGCCATTTCAATATAAAGCGAGGCTAGCGTATAAAAACACCTGGTATATTCAATACTACTTTGACCAAAAACTTCTGCTAAAACCGGCAATGATTGCAGAAAGAGGGGTTCTGCTTCTGCATAATAGCCTTGTCCTTTATAACAAGCCGCCAGATTGAAGAGGGCTAAGGAATAATGATAATCCTTCTCTCCCAATTTTTGCAATGCCTTTATCGACGCTTCTTTAAAATATTCGCCAGCCTTTTTATACTCACTGGTTTGATAATAAACAGATCCACATGTACTCAAAAATTCAACAAGAACTGTGTCATTTTTTATAACCGTCGTTGCTGTCGGGTAAATTTTCTCAATTATTTTTTTTGCAAGAGGATAATCGCCGTGAGCATAAGCCGTATCCAATTCCTCAATTTGCTTTTTATAATCCTGCCCATAAGAAGCAGAACAGATAAATATAAAAACAATCAGGGTGAAATATCTTTTCATCCTTATAAAAATAGAAAATTAATCTGTAGTTCTTAAAGAGAAGTTATAATCTCTTGTCGCATTATCGAGAATATCATTTTATTAATCGGGAAACAACGCTTTATCAATGCTTGGAATAATGCGCAATTCATTACAAAATTTCCTATGGATTTTCAATTGTTATGCGTCGTAAGGGAAGAAATGACATCAAAATAAAAAATAACTACCTTAAAATTATTCGTCCATCCCCTCAGCTCCTTCAGCAGTTTTGCTTGATTTTTTTAACATCAGATTGATGACCTCAACCTCATCAGAAGTAAAGAATCTCCATTTGCCAAGTGGCAGACTTCCAAGCGTCATATTCATAATTCGGATTCTTTTCAGACTTACTACATTATAGCTTAAAGCTTCGCACATTCTTCTTATTTGCCTATTCAATCCTTGGGTCAGCACTATTTTAAAAACTTTTGGCCCAACTTGTTTTACATAACAATTTTTTGTTACGGCACCCAATATTCTTACTCCATTTTTCATCTTTTCCACAAAATCATTATTAATTGGTTTGTCAACCACCACTATATATTCTTTTTCATGCTGATTCCCCGCTCTCAAAATTTTATTAACAATATCTCCGTCGTTTGTTAGAAAAATAAGGCCTTCGCTTCGTTTATCCAACCTACCTATTGGAAAAATTCTCGTTTTATAATTTATAAAGTGAATAATATTTGTTTTGTCCTTTAAATCAGTTGTACAGGTTATTCCTTTGGGTTTATTTAAAGCAATATAAATTGCAGCAACTTTCTTTTTTATTGGTTCTCCATCGACTAAAACAACATCTCCTGGTTTCACTCTATTCCCTTTTGTTGCATCAATTCCATTTATAGTAACCCTTAACTGATCAATATATTTATCGGCTTCTCTTCGAGAGCAAAACCCAGTTTCGCTTATATATTTATTTAAACTTGTATCCATTCTATGTAAAAATTAGTTATCGAATTTAAAAATTTCGATAACTGTGAATTATTCAGGAAATTGGCTTTTATCAATATTAGGGATAATCCTTAAAGCATTCTTGTAATAAATTTTTTTCAAGATTTCATCTGATAAACCCATCCCATACATTGCCCAGAAAGCATGGTATTTTTTGTGATAAGGAAAATATTCATCTGTTGTTTCTAACACACGGAAGTATGTAGGATATTCAGATGGCACCCAACTATCCTTTCCAAACAATATTCTATCCTGGTATTTTGTAAAAAATTGATTTGCCGTTCGTGGTTGTCTTCCCAGTTCTGCGATGATGGCTCCAAACTCCACCATCACATTGGGCATTGCATCCAGCAACGTTCCCAGTTTACCAAGATCATTAGGATACCAGCCAAAGTGTGCAGCTATGAAAGTTGTCTTTGGATGTTTTTGAAACATTCGGTGTTGTTCTGCAATCAAGGTATCCCAAGGTGCGGGGTCTGTATCACTTCTTTTGCGATTAGGATGAGTTGCCAGTTCCAGCCATCTTTCGTTGGTTGAATCCATCGGCTGCCAAAATGGTTTAGGATCCGCAGTATGAATTAAGACCGGGATTTTCAAGTCACCAGCTTTCTTCCAGATAGCGTCCAATCTTGGATCATCAACCCTTACTCTTTTCCCTGCATTATCTTTTACAGAAAAACCGAGGCTTTTATAAATTTTTAATCCATTAGCACCATTTTTCACATCTTCTTCTAATTGCTTTACTGCATTTTCGCTCCAACCCGTTTCACCTATATTTTTAAAATCAATATTTGCAAAAACAATAAACCGTTTTGGATAATTAGCTTTTATGTTAGCAACGGATTGTTTAATCAGGTCGCCGCTTTGTCCGCTAAGGTTCACCATCACTTTCATGTTCATCATATCCATTTCATTGATCAATTTACCAAGATCCATCGTTGGCATTTGAAACTGGTGATTATGAACATCTATAAAAGGATATTTTGCTTTTGTCACAGGTTTGCCGGGCACCACTAATGTGGAAGGCGGGTTATAATTTTCAAAATCCATCCTAGGTATGGATTGAGAAAATAATTTTATCGACAAAAGAACGGCTGTTATTAAAAAATAATTTTTCATGGGTTTGAAAATAACGATTTTTTTAGTAGCATATATTACCTGCATATCATGGCTTATTCAGAATGTATTCAGATTTCATTTTTAGATTTAACGTTTATTACTAACCATTTAGCTTAAACATATGAAAAGATCTAATAAGATTTTATCCGCTTTTTTATTCTTTTTACTTTGCTATTCTCAAAATATAAAGGCCCAAAAACATGCAGAACATGA
Organism: Chitinophagaceae bacterium; assembly: GCA_039927535.1. Classification (GTDB taxonomy): domain Bacteria; phylum Bacteroidota; class Bacteroidia; order Chitinophagales; family Chitinophagaceae; genus JJ008. The sequence continues at coordinate 51,792 of JBDSUW010000107.1, forward strand.
CAGCAGCTACTATGAACTATTCTGGCACCAGATTACAGGCCGGGTATATGCAGCTCAAAAATTCACCCATTTCACCATGCCTTCATCCGATGGCAGCCGGGATCTGCAATATGTTGCCAATCCAAAACTAAATGTTGGTATCGGTGTTACCTGGCATAACCTTTCACTGAATGTTTTTTATGGATTTGCCTACCTCAATAATAAAGACACTATAAAAGGAAAAACCAAAGGACTTGATTTGCAGTTGCATCTATATCCCCGTAAATGGCTTATTGATTTGTTAGTTGTCATGCCTAAAGGATTTCATACAAATCCAAAAGGATATGCTTCCACAAATCCCAATAAATATTATTACAGAGAAGATGTTAAGGAAAGAATATTTGGTTTGGCGGCCTATCGGTTGCCCAATAAAGAAAAATTTTCTTACCGTGCTGCCTTGAACAATAATGAATGGCAAAAAAAATCTGCTGGCTCAATATTATATGGCGGACAAGCTTATTATGTAATTATGGAATCAAATGCAGAGGACAGTTTGCTAGTTCCTAAAGCAGTTCAAAGTTCCTTTCCAAAATTAGCAGGCATTACCGAATCTAGATTTATTACTATAGGCCCGGGCGCAGGTTATGCATATACATTTGTACATAATAAACACCTTTATCTTATGCTTTCAGGTGTTGCCCATCTTGATGTTAATATTCTTACTGAGGAAAAAGGGTCAGCCAATCAAGTCAAAAAAACATCGGTATCTCCATCATTAATGTATAGAACGGCTGTTGGTTATAATAGTGCCAACTGGGGATTCAGTGCTTCACTTGCGGGTAATACTTTCTGGGCTAAAGGTCCGTCTGCACAAAAATACAGTGTGCAGGGAGGTGGTTTACGTTTTTCAGTTACCAAAAAATTTGACACAAAAAAAAATAAATAAAGAAGCAGAATATAGGTTGAAAATTAAAGGGCATACACATTGTGTGTCCCTTTTTAATTCATAATGGTTAAAACAACGAGTGCAGCCTACACAAAATTTACTTTAAAAAAGATGAATAAATCTTTAAATAAAAGATACACTTAACAGCTCATTTCAACCTACAATATATATTGTATTTTTTCAGCAACAGCAAGTTTCGGAGTAAGTCCGGTTCCATACAAATTGGGAATTATTGCTAAACTCAAAGAATATTCTTAGCGTCTTCTCCAGAAAAATTCTAACAAAAACATTAATCCAGCTCTACATTCGAACTTATGTTTATTTTATTAATCTTAATAACTTTTGTCCAGCTAAGAAAAAGGATGATTGGATAAGTTGGATCTACCTCATACCAACGTTTTCCGAAATTAATTGCCGATGGAGTTTTATGATGGTTATTATGATACGCTTCGCCCATCAAAAGCAGATCCATAGGATATAAATTTTTTGAAGTATTCTTCAATTTGAAATTGACTGTTCCATATTTATGGGCAAACCAATTAATTACTGCACCATGCAATGGTAGCATTACAATATGAATTGGTAAGAGTAAATACCACCAGGCTGATGGAGCAAATAAAATGTAGAAGGTGATATAGAAAGCGATCCATCCAATTCTGGACAACCAGCTATAAGCAACCCGATCCATTGCCGGCCAGTCAGGAACATTTTTTAAAAATCTTTCTTCTATTTCAATGGTATTATCAAACACTCCTGATGTAAATTTTCTGGTACGCCACATCATGGCAATCAGGTTCTCATCAAATAAGGGTGAGTGTGGGTCTTTTTCCGTATCCGTATAAGCATGATGCATACGATGCATTATAGCATATACTCTCGGACTTACATACGAAGAACCTTGCCCGATGTAAGCAATAATATAAAAAAATCGTTCCCAGAATTTGTTCATGCTGAATGCAGCATGAGATGCATAACGGTGTTGGAGAAAAGTCTGCGAAAAGATTGCCAGGTACCAGTGACACACAAAAAACAATAGTATTATTAGCATTAAAAGAACTGTGAAAGAAATAAAGAAAAAGATGTTAATTGTAAAGGTAATCTATATCAACCAGTTTATCTAATTTGACCTGTTATGCAACATAATAATCGCAATAGTTGTTTGTTAAAACTTTTTCAGAACTTCATTGTTTATCATCAATGAAATAAAAACATCAACAATGAAATCTGTTCAATCAATGTCAATTGCAATTTTAACTTCATTTGTAATACTTATGGCCTGCAAAAACGAAGACAAAAAAAAAGAAACTGACATGTCAGAGCCAAAATTGAAAGAAGAAAATATAACCTACACCGGTGACAGTGTGACCATGAATGGGTTTGTAGTGTATGATGAAAATATAAAAGGCGTAAGACCTGCCGTATTAGTAGTGCATGAATGGTGGGGATTGAATGACTATTCAAAAATGAGAGCAAGAGAATTAGCCAAGCTAGGTTACATCGCTTTGGCTTTAGATATGTACGGAGAAGGTAAACAAGCCGACAATCCTGAACTGGCGGAACAACTTGCTACACCTTTTTATGCCGACCCCCAAATGGCCAAAAGGCGATTTGATGCGGCATTAGAAAAATTAAAGTTATACAGTCAGACAGATGTAAACAAAGTAGCTGCCATTGGTTACTGCTTTGGAGGTACACAAGTGCTGAATATGGCCAACCTTGGTGAAGATTTGAAAGCTGTAGTTAGTTTTCATGGTGATTTACAAGTGGTAACACCAGACAAAAACACACTGAAAGCTCATATTCTTGTTTGTCATGGTGGTGCAGATCCCTTTGTACCGCAGGAGCAAGTTGATCAATTTAGAAAAGAAATGGATTCGGTTGGTGCCGTTTTTGTGATTAAGACCTATGAAGGCTCAACCCATGCTTTTACCAACCCAAATGCCACTGCAATGGGTGAAAAATTCAATATGCCTATTAAATATAATGCAGCCGCAGACACTGCTTCATGGAATGACATGAAGGATTTTTTTGAAAAAACACTGAAGTAACAACCATTTAATCAGCGAATTAGCCATTTTATTAAAAAGTCTGAAAAATATTTTTCAGGCTTTTTTATTGCAAATAACAAGGCGATCCGTGTTTATTTCCAAGCATTTGCACAAATTACGGTGCATCACTTAGCGTAAATTTCCTTAGTAAAGTTATGAGATATCAAAAGTACTTTCTATTTTGTCAATCCTTATGAACTTAAAAAATCCTTTGAATAAGATAATTTTACCGCTGATATCAGGATGCTTACTAATTGTATCCTGCCAAAAAGATTACAATTACGAAGAAAAAGTTGAGGCCTGTGAGCTACAGACCGCTAATCCGGCTGGCCGTTCCTATTCTTCAGATTCTGTAATTAATTATACCTGTACCTCAAAGCATTGTGGCTTTATACCTTTAAGCAGTAAAAATTATTGGATATATGAAGATTCAATCTTCATTGATGGGATACTACACAAGGTTCAATTTGACACTTTACGTTTTACTTCTAACTTAAAATCATTACCAGATGAACTGGTTTGGTGGAAAAGCAACATCGATGTAGGATTGCCTGAAATATTATTTGCAAACGATTCTGCCTTTTTTGGACTTGAAGATCGCTTATATGCTCCCAACATAATGGAAGCAAAAAAAAGCTACAGCCTGTTTGAAGGTGACTCAATCAGGTATCTTACAAGTTTTGAAGACGCTGCCGCAATTGGCCGGTCTTTAAAAATCGAATCTGGCATTAAAATACTTGCAGGCACTTTTACTAACTATCTCTATTTCGAAAGAAATGCCCGTAACTATCGTAAAGACCAGGTGTTTTTTAAACCTGGCATTGGTGTTTTGAAATACATAAGAGAGAAAGCAAAAGTGGGTGAACGGGAAATTAAGCCGGAGCAAATCTTAACTCTGGTTAGTTATCATATAGAATAGCATTTCCGGAAAACAAAAAATAATAATAAGACAAAGATTCGGTATTGTCTTATTTTAAAACCAGTTTAACCACATAGAGTAAGATAGATCACAATAGATTAACACATAGCTATGTAATTTGCTATATTTCTTTTGCTATGTGGTTTAAGAAATTTTTTTCTTCATAATTTCAAACTAAGACACTACCAAAAATTTGCATAGCACAAATATAAAAGTCCTTCCGGAATGTGGAAGGACTTTTACTTATTTATCTATGCTTAAGGGAGGATTACAATTCGCTGACTGTTTCCATTATTCCAGCTAAGTAATGCTTTGTTATCGCAGTTACCATTGTTAGGAAAACCGAAATCAAGTTTCAATACTCTATCGTTAATCTTAATCTTCAGTGTTCCTTCGCTTATCCAATGGCAAGCCACTTTCTTAATTAAAGGATCTTCTGTATTAATGTTTACTGTCCAGCCATTACTAAACTTTGTAGAGGAACGGGTTGTTATTTTATAAACATCATCCCAAACCCTAGCTGTATGCATTCCTGCAATTTGCGTAACTGTCTTTATTCCTTCATACTTATAACCTCTGCCACTTGGAAAAGTTACTTTACCATCGTTTATCGCAATGCTCCATTTATGTACCGGCGGCTCAGACAGGTTTTTGAAAGTCTTTATTCCTTCAATATGTACACGGTTTACATGATAGCGAACAAATTCAAGTTTAACAACAGAACCTGGTTTGCGGATAGGGCCTGTAAAGTCAAGTACTAATTTTCCGCTTCTGAATTTACCATCCCTGCCCAGGCAGCCATCACCAAAATCAATAACAACTCTTTTAGGATAAGTGCTGTCATTTGGTGTTACGGTAATGGTGGCACAGTCTCCAATCCTTTCTCTTAACTCAAAGAAATTTGGAAGGAACATCCTGTTCTGATCTCCGGAAGGACGACCTTCTACTCCAAAGCCTCCTGCATTCCCTTCTTCATCGGCAGCAGTAAACGCAATGTCGTCAGCATCATCAAAGCTGGCTTCAGCCTGTGTGCTTTCATCGGAAAGAGTAGCAGCTTCTTCTTCGCTAACTGTTTCTTCAGTATTTGTCAGGCTGGCTTCTTTTTGACAAGATGTAATAAATAATGAAAACATTACTGCAAAGGCAGCAAGTGTAATCCGGTTTAGTGTGAGAGTTTTCATGGCTATACTTTTTTTGGGGTTTATAATAATTATTTAACGAAACATTGGAACTCTTAACCGCAAGAAAGTTTAAAGACCAGCAGAATATTTTATTTTCCGCCTGAAATGAAGGCTATTATTCGGCAAATCAAGGAATATTTTTCAACCATTGACAAGAAAGTATTGTTAACAGTATCCGTTTTTACAGCCGTTTTGATATTTCTGAATTATCATTTTAATGCAGACAGCTATATAAAAAGCCAGCATTCTTTTGCTTTTAGTTTCATTAGCAGGTATGTATTGTTCCTTCTGGCTTTTGGATTTCCTTACTTGCTATACCGGCTTATAGAAAAGAAAAAATATACCTCAAACCCTGCATTTATCTTCTTATTCTTCCTTGCTCCGGCTTTGTTTTCATTTAAGTCTGGCATTGATTTTCATTTCAACTTTTCTGCTAATATTAACTGGGATAATTACTGGAACCATATTGTCTACTGGCCTTTGTTGGTGCTTATCATTGGAGGTATATTATTTATTGTTTGGAAATTAGTTGACCGGCAGCAAACTTTTTATGGATTGAAGACAAAGGAAATGAACTGGCGCCCATACTTTCTGATGTTGGTAGTCATGCTGCCATTAATTGCGGTCGTTTCTACACAACAAGATTTTTTAGCCGTGTACCCAAAACTAAAAACGATTGCCAGTGTGTATGATGAGCCGGGAATGCTCTGGTGGCATAAACTATTATTTGAAATTTCTTACGGCACAGATTTTATAACTATAGAATTATTTTTCCGTGGCTTCCTAATTCTTGCTTTTATTAAATGGGCGGGAAAAGATGCGATACTGCCAATGGCTTGTTTCTATTGCACCATTCATTTTGGAAAACCAATGGGTGAATGTATCAGTTCCTATTTTGGCGGAATACTTTTAGGTATTTTTGTTTACCACACAAGGTCAATCCTCGGGGGATTGATTGTTCATTTAGGAATTGCCTGGTTAATGGAGATTGGAGGATATATTGGAAATTATTATTAAAGTCAAATCCTATTTAAATAGTCCATTGGTCATGCACAATTCCCACTAAATAATATGTACTGTCTTTAAGCTTAAACACCAGACGTAGTGAACGCCAATCCATACCATCGTACTTTTTATCAAACCCGGAGAAATAACTTTCTGTAAAATCACAGGTGTTGTATATGGAAGACAGATTATTCAAACTATTTCCTACACCCAGAAATTTATTGACAGCAACTTTTTCAGGTTGAAGAAAATCTACATCATAAACAAATGTTCTGATGTATTCATTGATTTTTTTTAGAATCGGCTCACCACTTCCATCCATTAACCCCCACTTAATTTTTTTCTGTTTTGAGGAATCGGCATTTGCAGCAAAATCATTCTGGCGAAAGATGATATTATGCACTGTATCTATATAGCCGTAAGGGGAAAAACGAACACCTTCAATTGGATCTATATAATCTGCAAGCAAACTATATTCTTTATTTTTTAAATGAGTTAGTATTGTTGCAGTAAGAGATAATAAAGTTGAATCTTTACTTATTTGCAAACCGGTACTATCCTTTTGTATTAACTGATCCTTTTGGTCTGTTTTTGCAGGTTTGTAATTACAGCTTTCAACCAGTATCATCAGTGTAATTACAAAAACTATAAACTTTTTCATAATTCAATAATTTTAAAAAAAGCTACAAGCCGTAAGCCGGATTCTGTCGTGGGCTATCATTTATCTGTTCCGAAGGTTGCCCAACGGAATCGAGCTGCCTACCCTCCATCATCGAACGAGCCATTCTCAGGCGATGGTATATGTGGCATTTCAGCATGCAAGGTTTACCCGTAAATATGATTACTCATACAAACTGTGAGCTTTTACCTCACATTTTCACCTTTTCTCCTTGCGGAGTAGTTATTTTCTGTGGCACTCTCTCTTGACTGTTTCCAATCAGCCGGCTATTCACCGGTGCATTGCTCTGTGCTGTCCGGACTTTCCTCCTCTTAAATAAATAAGAAGCGATAACCTGGCTTGTAGCAAAAATTTCAAAAAAGCGAATGGCAAATATACAATTAATGTAGCCAGCGACATTACTACTATCATCCCCGCCTGACCATATTATTAATAAATATTGTAGCCGGGCATGGTCTGTTGTGTCACTCACTTCATCATTCAGTAATTCTCCTCGGCAGTTTGTAAAAATCATTTATAAATAGTATTATTTTGTAATTTTAAACATCTAATAAAAAAGAAATGACAAAAATTTCTGGATTTCTTTTGAAGCTGATGACAAATAGTTTTATTGTCTCATTAATTGCGGTAGTAGTAGCTTATTTAGGCAATCAAAATTCTTTGGGTTTTCAACTAATCGGATTTATTGGATTCTATAGTACGATCATAACAATCTGGCTGGCTATTTTACATCTACTTTCAATTATTTTAGGCAACATTTTGAAATTTATAGATTCTTTCTTAAAGAAAAAGTAGATTTCAAAACATACAGTTCAATTTAGAATTTTGCTATTTTCTCAATACTGAAAAAATATCTCCGTAGCTCCATAACCAAAACTCGGATGAAACTGGTTGACAAATGATTTTACTTCTCTTTTTAATCGAAGCTTTTCATGTATCTCATCCCGCAACACTCCTTCCCCAACTCCATGGATAACAGTTAATGAAGGCTGATGATGTAAAACAGATAATTGATAGTACTTTTCAAAAGCTTTTAACTGCGTACTTAATATATCAAAGTTGCTAAGGTGCTTCCAATCGTCTAATAATTTTTCAATATGCAGATCAACAACAGTTCTGGCAGGCTCCAGATGTTGTCTTCCTTTTGAAGCATCATAAATTTTATATCCTCTGTCAGCCAGCCTTCCCATTTCCACTACATCTTCCACCTGCTTATTAGGATAGTTTTCAAAAAGCAATTGCGAAAAAGTTGCTTCATTGTTTTTCTTCAACTCTTCAATTTTTGCAAAAAGTTGCTTGGGCTTAAGTTTAACGGATGCTTCAAAATGAGCTGCCTTATGTTTTGATGGTATAATCAACGAAAAATCAAATTCAAAACTTGGGCTATCATTCAAATTTGCAAAATCAATATCATGCAAATAAAAATCTTCAAAAGGATGAATACTGTTCTTTAAGTCAAAATCAGGTTTGCCAAAATAATGCAGTTTGTAAACAAAATGAAAAGCTGTTTCTGAACGGTTCACCAAATGCAGTTTTAATTCTTCCACCACATCATCGCCAAACTCATCTGTATTCATTACGGGTAAAAAAGCTAACCATACACCATCGGCTACTTGTTTATCTTTTGACAATTTTTCTTTTCGCATATCATCTACATATTGCTTTTCTTTTTTTGTGGGAACTATCTTCTTTTCTGAAAAACGTTTAAAGTAAGGGAAATCAACCTGATCCATATATACCGGAAAGGTTACACCTTTTACATCCACCATCAGCATTTTATCATTCATAATGTCCACTACCTGCCCTTCTTCATTTGAATGAAGTAATAATACTGTATCGCCTATCTGATATTTCATTTCTCTTCTGCTATGTATAATAAATAAAAATGCCGCACAAAGTTACCAAAGTAAAAATGTGCGGCAGGGTTTTCTATTGAAAAAAAATTATTCTATTTCTTTGGCCAGTTTACTATGCTTATAGCTATAAATAAAATAAATAACAAGGCCAGCAGCAAGCCAGATAATAAACCGCATCCAAACTTTATGGGTTTCCTGCGACATCAGGTAGAAACAACTAATCATTCCTAAAACTGGCAACAAAGAAAACTTCTTTACAAATGCCATTACTGCCACAATAATTGCTATTATCCAAAAGGCAGCCATTGGCCAAGTTTCTATAGTCCAGATATCCTCTGTAAAATGGGATGGTACATTGATGGCAACAATAATAATTGCTGCAAGTATTATTAAGGGGTAAATAAACTGCCCGTTTATGTACGGCACTTTAAATTTGCTTTCCGGTCTGTTTTTCCTTTGCTGCAATGCCAGTACACCAGCACAAACTAATACAAAGGCGAATAAGGTGCCGATACTTGTTAACGATATTACTTCATTTAGGTTTAAAAACAAGGCAGGTACTCCCACTACAATACCAGTAAGTATAGTAGAGAAAGAAGGTGTGCCATACTTAGGATGAATTTTTGAAAATACTTTTGGCAACAACCCATCACGGCTCATACTCATCCAGATTCTTGGTTGCCCCATTTGAAAAACTAGTAATACACTTGCCGTGGCAATTATGGCACTTACGGCAACTATACCAGAAATAAACTTCATGCCTCTTTCATCAAATACCATTGCCAGAGGATCACCAACACTTAACTTTGAGTAATGCACCATACCTGTTAGCACCAATGCCAGCAACACATAAACAATTGTACAAATAATGAGCGAATAGATCATCGCCTTCGGCAAATCTCTTTGCGGGTTTTTACATTCTTCGGCTGTGGTAGAGATTGCATCAAAACCAATGTAAGCAAAAAATACAGCAGATACACCTTTCATAATTCCTCCAAATCCTTCGGGTGAAAACGGACTCCAGTTTTCAGGATTTATATAAAATGCTCCCAGCACAATTACAAAGAAAATAACTGCCAGTTTGATGATCACCATAAGGTTACTTGCAGAACGGGATTCTTTTATACCTCTGAAAACGATATAAGTGATCAATGCAACAATCATTAACGCCGGAATATCCAGGATGATCCTAAAGCCACCAATTTGTGGTGCATTCAACCATGCGGCTCCCTGGGCTGCTTTGGCAGACATATAATCCATCGTCATCCATTCAGGAATGCGCAAACCTGCATTGGCCATCATGTTAGTGAAATAATCACTCCACGAAATCGCAACAGCAATATTACCGATGGCATACTCCATCAATAAATCCCAACCAATGATCCAGGCAAATATTTCGCCGAAAGCAACGTAAGAATATGTGTAGGCACTACCAGAAACAGGGACTGTAGATGCAAACTCTGCATAACATAAAGCAGCAAATCCGCAGGCAATTGCCGTAAATAAATAAAGAAAAACAATGCCTGGTCCACCGGCAGATGCTGCAGAACCAATGCCACTGAAGATACCAGCACCGATAATTGCTGCGATACCAAAGAAAGTAAGGTCACGGACTCCCAATACTTTTTTCAGACCAGTACCATGTCCGTCCCCATAGCCCTGCTCAGCATCTCTTAAAATAACGTCAATTGATTTTTTTCTGAATAGTTGATTTGCCATCAGTCAGTTGGTTTTGTACTTCAAATTAGGGAAAAATATGTTGGCTGCAAATATTTTAATGCTCCCTTTTAATGAGGAAATGAGCCAGCTCTTTAAGTGGCTGTTTTCTTTTGGATAAAACTGCAATATCTTCCAGGTGAGTAAATGCTTCGTCGAGGTATTTATTTTTTAATTGCAGAGCCCATTCATCCACTTTACAATCACGAAAAATCTGTAATACTTTTTCTATTTTATCTTCACTATTTGTTGTTAATAGCTCTTTTAATTCCTTTTGTTGCGGTGCAGATGCAGATTGCATTGCATGGAGTAAAAGAAAAGTTTTTTTATTAGAAAGAATGTCACCACCTACCTGTTTGCCAAATTTATCGGGGTCGCCAAATGCATCGAGGTAATCGTCCTGCACTTGAAAAGCAATGCCTAGTTTTTTTCCAAAATCATATAACAGATGCTGATTCCTTTCTCCTGCCCCGCCAAGAATAGCACCGGTTTGTAAACTAGCTGCTAATGCTACAGATGTTTTCAATGTGATCATACTGATATAAGCATCTATATTCACATTATCCATTTTTTCAAAATCCATATCCAGTTGCTGGCCTTCGCAAACTTCCTTCGCTGTTCTATTAAATAATGTAAGAATTGGTTTTAGTTGTTCAACGCCTATCTTATTTAATTCTTCATATGCTGTTACCAGCATTACATCACCCGCCAGCAAGGCCGTACTATCACCATACTTTGAATGAACTGTTTCCATTCCACGCCGCAATGGAGCTTTGTCCATGATGTCATCATGTATCAATGTGAAATTATGAAAGAGTTCGATGGCTGTTCCCAAATGCCAGGCATCTTCTTTTATTTCATCAAAGAGTTCATTACCCATCAAACATAAAACAGGGCGGATTCTTTTTCCACCAAGATTTAAAAAATATTCATTGGGATCATATAAAGAAGAAGGCTGCACCGGAAAATGCCGCTTATCAAAGTGAAGGGCAAATTTTTGTGATAAGAGTTCGAATGATTGCATGGCTGTAAATATAAATGAAATACAGATTGTCTGATATTTTATGACCCATTTCATGTTTTCTTATGCCTTATCAATCAATCCATTTCCTTAAAAACTGGCTTATAACTAAAAAAATAGTTGTTTAACTAAAAAATTAGTTTTAGCTTCAATTTCAAATTGAGATTATGCAGCAATTAACAAAAGCAGAAGAACAGGTGATGCAAGCCTTGTGGCAATTAGAGATGGCATTCCTGAGAGATATAGTAGAAGCAATGCCTAAACCAAAGCCACACCAAAATACAGTAGCAACTTTATTGAAGATATTGGTAGAAAAAGAATTTGTGGCTATTGAAGTATTTGGAAGGCAGCACCGCTATTCTCCCATTGTTACAAAAGAAGACTACTCAGGTAAAAGAATAAAACAACTGGCTAAAAATTATTTTGAAGGCTCATTTAGTAATGTAGTCTCTTACCTCGTAAAAGAAAACAATATTTCGGTAGAAGAATTGGAGACACTGTTGAAGCAAATTAAAAAACAACAAAATCTGCAAAAATGAACCCATTACTTTCATACCTGCTGCAAGTAACCGGCATCTCAGCTATTTTATATGGCTATTACCATATTGCATTGCGAAATAAAAGATTTCATCGCTATAACAGGTTCTATTTATTGATAGCAACTGTTATCAGCATCGTTGTGCCTTTTCTGAATATTCCTGTTTACTTTACGGCGCAAGACAATAGCTCCTTTTATGTATTGAATACATTAGGTGTTATTTCTTTTTCGGATGGAGCAGAAATAATTGTTTCGGCACCGCCAATACATCAAAGCTGGTTAACGCTGCAAAACATTTTATGTAGCTTTTATGTTCTTATCATAACACTGTTTGTCCTGCGCATCATTTTATCATTGGTAAGAATAAGGAAGATTGTGTCCTCCCATCCAATAGAAAAAGTTGATAAGATTAACTTTGTAAATACAGAAGAACCGGGCACACCTTTTTCTTTTTTCCGCTGGCTATTCTGGAATAAAAAGATAGAACTGCAATCTGAAAAAGGTGAGCAGATATTCCGGCATGAGTTATTTCATATTGAACAAAAGCATAGCCGTGATATTATTTTCCTGGAAATACTAACAGCCATATTCTGGCTCAATCCTTTTTTCCATCTCATCAAAAAAGAAGTAAAAGCCATTCATGAGTTTCTGGCTGATGAGTTTGCCATTACAGAAAATAAACAGTGGAACTATGCGGAACTGTTGCTGATGCAGGTGCTGAATACTAACACACATCTTGTAAATCCTTTTTTCCATAACCAGATAAAAAGACGAATAGCCATGATTACAACATCACAAAAACCCCGCTACCAATACCTACAGAAAATGCTGGTATTACCTGTTGCTGCTATTGTAGCTCTGTTGTTTGCTTTCAGTTACAAGAATAAAGCTCAAAACAATTTAGCCACTCACAATGACAAATTA
>JBDSUW010000108.1:0-4092 GCA_039927535.1 Chitinophagaceae bacterium
CTAAAATGTTAGACTTAAACTTTACTACATTTCCAAACTTGACAACTGACCGTCTTGTTTTACGACAACTAAATAGTGACGATGCAAATGAAATTTATTTGCTCCGTTCAGACGAAAGTGTAAACAAATATCTTGACAGAGACAAAGCAACCGTAATTGACGATGCGATTAACTTCATACATAAAATCAAAACCGCTGTTGCCAATAATGAATCGCTTTACTGGGCAATAACTATTAAAGGCAACCACTCTTTAATCGGAACAATCTGTTTATTTAGCATAAATATTGAAAAAGACAGAGCAGAAATTGGCTACGAATTAATCCCGAAATTTCAAAGCAAAGGATTTATGCAAGAATCAATTTCAACTGTTATTCAATTTGCGTTTGACAACTTACAAATTAAAACAATAACAGCATCTCTAACTGCTGACAATTCTAAATCTGTTATCATTTTAGAACGAAACAACTTTAAGTTAGACAGAAATTTTACCTACGCATCAAAAGAAGAATTAGAAAACTTGACTTGCTATTATTTAGAACAATCAAATCAATAAATTCAAGAAACTTCTTCCTATCAATGTCTCCCGCATGGGACGTTGCTTATGCAAATACCATAGGTTCTGTATCATATTAAATTTTCAGCTTTATTTCATACCATTTAATACCCAAACTTTAACCACTTCCCTCACACACATCATGATTATCACAAAAAGAACCAAATCCTCTAACAACGATTTTCAAACATTGGTAAAAGCTTTAGATGCTGATTTGAAAATACGGGATGGAGAAGAGCATGACTTTTATCATCAGTTCAATAAGATTGATATGATAAAACATGCGGTGGTGGCATACGATGGTGATCTGCCTGTTGGTTGCGGTGCTGTAAAAGAATTTGCTGCAGATGCAATGGAAGTAAAAAGAATGTTTGTGCCGCCACAGCATCGGGGAAAAGGCATTGCATCCATTATTTTAAAAGAATTAGAAAACTGGTGCAGAGAACTGGGTTATAAAAAATGTATTTTAGAAACAGGTAAAAAGCAACCGGAAGCTATTGAACTGTATAAAAAGAATGGCTACCATATTATTCCCAATTTCGGCCAATATTCAACTGTAGCCAACAGTATTTGCTTCGAAAAAGACCTGGCAAGTTAACACCCCGCATTTTGCAGGACGTTAACTAATATTACAATTAAATTATTCTAAAATTTATTTTCATCCACATCTTTGATAAATTTTATTACTCCGGTCATAAACACCTGCTGATCGTCCCACATGGCAAGATGGCTTCCATCCGGGCAATAGAGATAACGACCTTTTTGTACCATTGTACTTTGTTCTTCCATCGCTTTCGGATCCATTGTATCAAACTTTGCACCTATCATTAAGGTTGGCACTTTTATATCCTTCAACCGATTCTTTATGTCCCAGTTTTTTAACCTGCCACCAACGCCAAATTCACTTGGACCCTGCATCATTGTATAAATTTCTCCGTTGGCATGTTTCATTGATCTGTTAAATCCATCAGGCCATTCTTTCAACCTGCACAAATGCTCATTATAAAAATTGGGTATCAATAATTCCATATATTTTGGATTTGCAAAATCACCTTTTGCTTCAATGACTCTTAACTCAGCTAAAACTTTCGGATCCATTTGTTTTGCCAACACATCTTCTGAATATTTTCCATACTCTGGTGCACTAGCTACCATATTAGCTACTATCATTCCTTTCAGGTTTATCTGATACTTTAATGCATATTCCATGGCCAGGATACCGCCCCAGGAGTTTCCCAACACATAAAAATTAGTTGAATCTGCCCCGATTGCTTGTCGAACCTGTTCCACTTCTTCTACAAACCGTTCGGTTGTCCACAAGCTGCTGTCTTTTGGTTGATCGCTGTAATAAGAACCTAATTGATCGTATTCATAAAATTCAAATCCTTCTTTTGGAAAAAAGCTTTCAAAGCATTCCATGTACTCATGCGTCATGGCAGGGCCGCCATGCAGCAACAAAATTTTAATCCGTGGGTTATTCCCAAATCTTTTTGTCCATACCTTGAAATCGCCAACGGGTGTTTTAATAGGTATCATTCTTACACCAGCAGATTGAACTCCTGTATCGCCATAATTAAAATATTCTGTAACGGACATATTACCATCTAATTTGCTTTTTGCATGCTGGCTACATGAAATCAATAGTAGTAATCCGATTATTATAAAAAGATGACTTCTCATTATTGCTGATTTTAGCAAAAGGTAAAGAAATTCCTTAATTTCAGTGACAATAAATCTCAGTATATGAAACTACTGCTAACATTCATCCTCACCGGTACGTTGATTTCTCTTAAGGCTCAAACAAAAGCCGACAGTTTAAAACTCATCCGGCAATCTGTTAATTTTTTAGATCTTGATTTTACCGAAGCCGAAGCAGATTCGATGTTGGGAAGTATGACCAGCAACTTTCAATTGTATAAAGCAATGCATCGTACATTGCCCACAAACGATATACCATTTCCCTTTGCATTCAATCCTGCGCCTGCTGGAACGAGAATTCCCACAAGAAAACTCAGAATATATTGGGATATTCCAACAAAAACAGAACTTCCTGCCAATAAAAATGAGCTGGCTTTTTATTCAATTCCTCAATTAGCATCGCTCATCATGAATAAAAAAATAAGTTCTGTTGAGCTAACAAGGTTTTTCATTGCAAGGTTAAAAAAATGGGACGACACATTAGAATGTGTTATCACTCTTACAGAAGAGCTGGCGATGAAGCAGGCAAAAAAAGCTGATGACGAATTAAAAGCTGGTATATACCGTGGACCTTTACATGGCATTCCTTATGGACTTAAAGATTTGTTTGCTGTAAAAGGATATAAAACCACCTGGGGCACTACTCCATATATGGATCAGGTACTCGATATTGATTCCTATGTTTATACAGAATTAAAAAATAATGGAGCAGTGCTCTGTGCTAAACTTTCGCTTGGTGCTTTGGCTTATAACAATAAATGGTTTGGCGGCGAAACAAAAAATCCTTGGAATCTTTCACAAGGCTCCAGCGGATCATCAGCCGGATCTGCCGCTGCTGTTACTGCTGGCTTATTACCTTTCGCTATTGGAACAGAAACATTAGGCTCCATTGTTTCTCCCTCT
Source organism: Chitinophagaceae bacterium (assembly GCA_039927535.1). Taxonomy (GTDB): domain Bacteria; phylum Bacteroidota; class Bacteroidia; order Chitinophagales; family Chitinophagaceae; genus JJ008. The sequence continues at coordinate 3,156 of JBDSUW010000108.1, forward strand.
ACCAGATGTGGTGCAACAGGTTTGCGGCCAACGTTCGGCACCGTTAGCCGTTATGGTGCTATGGTACTTTGCTGGAGTTTGGATAAAGTTGGACCAATTTGCAGAAGTGCAGAAGATGCAGCCATCGTTTATGCTGCCATTAATGGTACAGATGGCAATGATCCGTCTGCTATAAAACATGCTTTTAATTATAACGGAAAAGTTGACTGGACGAAAATTCGTATCGCTTATGCAGAAAATTATTTTAAAAGACTTCCAAAAGAAGCTGACGAATGGAAAGTGCTGGAAGTATATAAATCGTTAGGGGCAAAATTAAAACCTGTAGTGTTTCCTGATTCAAGTTTATATCCTGTTAATTATATCAGTTTAATTTTAAATGCAGAAAGTGCTGCTGCTTTTGATGAACTGACAAGAACGAACAGGGATGATATGATTGAAAGACAGGATAAAGGTTTCTGGCCAAACTCCTTCCGTGCTGCAAGAACAATACCGGCGGTTGAATATATCAATGCCAACCGTTATCGTTCACAATTATGCAAAGGCTTTAACAGTTTCATGAAAAATTATGATGTGGTGATTGTTCCGACCTTTGCCGGAAGACAATTAGCGATGACTAATCTTACCGGTCATCCTGTTGTATGTATGCCAATGGGTTTTAATAAAGATGGCACACCAACAAGCATCACGTTGATTGGAAATTTATATGATGAAGCCACTATCTTAGCAGCAGCTAAAGCATTCCAGGATAAAACAGATCATAATAAAAAACATCCTGCCTTATTTAGTAATTAATTTTTAAATCTTGCTAATGAAGAATTTTATTTTTGTACTTCTCGTTTCATTCTTATTTTCCTGCAGTTCAAAAGAAAAAGCAGACCTGTTAGTTTTTAATGCAACAATCTATACCGTTGATTCATTGTTCTCAACCGCTGAAGCT
>JBDSUW010000109.1:0-4643 GCA_039927535.1 Chitinophagaceae bacterium
GCATTGCCATGAGAATATTCGGCTATATGTAATGATTTCAGCCATACTTCTCCTTTATGAATAAGGCAATAACTATCATTGAAACTGGCTCTGCCTTCCCGTAGGGACTTTACTTCTGTACCCAGCAAGATCATACCTGCTAAATACTTCGCATCGATGAAGAATTCATGATATGCCTGCCTATTTTTTAATTCTGCCATTAATAAGATCGCTGGTTTTTTACCAGAATAAAATAATTAAGAAATGCCCGTAAGAAATGGTGCTAATTTTTAAAATGGGTTAATACAATCGCTAATTTTTGTTTCAATTCTTTTCTGGGAACAATAAAGTCTAAAAAGCCATGCTCCAGAATAAATTCGCTGCGTTGGAAGCCTTCAGGTAAATCTTTTTTTATTGTTTCTTTTATTACCCTTGGCCCGGCAAAACCTATTAATGCATTCGGCTCGGCAATATTCAAATCGCCAAGCATTCCAAACGAAGCGGAAATGCCACCAAAAGTAGGGTCGGTCAATAAAGAAATATAAGGCAGTTTTGCATCGCTTAATTGTGAAAGCTTACCACTTGTTTTTGCCAATTGCATTAATGAAAAAGCACTTTCCATCATTCTGGCGCCACCACTTTTGCTGATGACCATATAAGGCATTTTATGTTGCAGACAATGATCTACTGCCCTTGAAAACTTTTCTCCCATCACACTTCCCAACGATCCGCCGATGAATTCAAAATCCATACAAGCAATTACAATATCATGTCCGCTTACTTTACCGACAGCCACTCTCATCGAATCTTTAAGGTCAGTTTTACTCCAGGTGTCTTCTAATCTTTTCTTATACGGTTTCAAATCGGTGAAGTCAAGAAAATCTTTGCTTCTTATGTTTTCAAAAAGCTCAGTGTATTCACTATTATCAAATAATAAATCGTAGTATTCTGTGCTGTTAATGCGATGGTGGAAACTGCATTTTGGGCATACAAACAAAAGTTCCCTTAAATCGTTCATTGTACCAATATGATTGCAATCCGGACATTTCACCCAAAGTCCTTCGGGAGTTTCTTTTTTCTCGGAAGTCTTGGTGTGAATACCCTTTTTCATTCTTTTGAACCAACTGGCTTTAGTCTCCTCCGTTTTTCCATCTTCACCTGCCAGATTTGCATCAAAATCTTCTATTTGTTTCGACATACCTACTTGTTGAGTTACAAATATATAGAAGTTTGCGGTTTGTGGTTTATTAGCACATACATGACAAAAGTCATTAGAAATCAGGAATTTCTAAACAATTGTAAAATCTTAAATTAAGGTAAATAAAGTGCTAGTTATTGGGGGATCCGCTATCAATCCAACAGATGATTGAATTCTTTTGAGCTGCGGTTAAAGTACTGCCTTGTGGCATTCGTCCGGATGCTACAGCTGTACGAATAAGGCTACGGGCATCAAATACCTGAGTGTAATTGGTTAAAGGACCAGGGCCATTCGTACTGCCCGCCGCATGGCAACCGGGAATATTACATCTGCTTTGAATGATGGGATTAACATCGGCATTAAATGCCTTATTCGGTACAATACTACAATCTACTATAGTGCTTCCGCCAGAGGTACCACTATTGCCACTATCTTTTTTACAGGACAAAGAAATAGTAACAGTTGATGCTAAAATGAGGGATATTATCAGCGCTTTTGTCATATTGTTGAGTTTGCGGAAAATCTAATCTTGTAACAGTAAAGAAACGGATTTAGTTTAATAGAAGTTGCCCTGAGACGAAGATTAATATTTGAATTTATCTTAATAATGTTCAAACGCTATTAATGTAAAGATTTTTTAGTAACAATTTTATTCTTTATACGGAAACTGGATTTTCAATGCTTCATAAATGCTTTGGTGTAAAATGGTAGCATGATTTTCTTTTGGTAAAGGAAGAAAATCGACTTTTAAGTTTTTCTTTTTAACTTCTTTTAGTTTTTGGGCAATACTTGCAGCGTCCGATTCCATTATTTTACCCTCTGAACCTACGGAAATATACACATACCTTTTACCGTCTTTTTGATATTTGAGTAATGCATCAGCCTGTTTTAATAGGGACTCGTTATCCCACCAAAGACTGGGACTAATGATGAAATAATGAGAAAATAATTCTGATTTCTTTAATAAGATTTCTGTCGCTAACAAACCACCAAGTGATTGGCCTATCAGGTATTTAGTATTGGTAGTCGTATAAACAGAATTAATGTATGGCTGAAGTTCATTTTCAATAAAGGCGATAAATTTTTCAGAGCCTCCGGTGGTTGGATATTTTTCTTTTAGTTCTTTTTCTTTTGTTGGAAATGTAAAATCCCTTTTTCTATCTACATTAGATATGCCTACAATAATAAAATCTGGCATAGCAAACATGAGGTTGAAGAATTGAACCAAACCGGTAATATGAATAAAATCTTCATCTATTGACCCATCGAGTAAATAGATAACAGGATAGGCTTTTAATGCTGAAAATTTGCCCGGCAAATAAATATTTAGCAACCTGTCTTCCCCTAATATTGCAGATTTTATTGTTCTTGTTTCTCCGATGGTTAATGGGACAGCTTTTTCACTATTTTGTTGTGCGAACACAGAAAAAGTGAAGCAAAATGTTATCAGAAGTAAAATTGTCCTTAAGTTCATAATTGGCAAAATTTTTTATTTGTTGAATATAATTTAAGTTATTAAATAAGAAACCCCCGAAATAATTCAGGGGTGTATAAGTAATTAATATGCATTTATATTTATCCATTTCTATTTATACAATTCAAATCATCAAAAGCTATTTCTAGTCTTTTGATAAATGATTCTTCCCCTTTTCGAAGCCATGCTCTTGGGTCGTAGTATTTTTTATTAGGCTTATCCGCACCGTCAGGGTTGCCAAGCTGGCCTTGCATAAATGCTTCACTCTTTTTATAATTCTCCAGCACACCTTCCCAGAAAGCCCATTGCAGGTCAGTGTCAATATTCATTTTAATAGCACCATAGCCAATTGCTTCTCTGATTTGATTTTGCGGAGAACCACTGCCTCCATGAAATACAAACCAAACTGGTTTTGGACCTATTCCCAATTCTTTCTCGATATATACCTGGCTGTTGTGCAAAATCTCCGGACGAAGTTCAACATTACCGGGCTTATATACACCATGCACATTACCAAAAGCAGCAGCTACGGTAAACATGTTACCTACTTTGCTCAATTCTTTGTAAGAATAAGCTACATCTTCTGGTTGCGTATATAGTTTTGAATTATCAACATTACTATTGTCAACGCCGTCTTCTTCGCCACCCGTTACTCCAAGTTCTATTTCGATAGCCATGCCAAGCGGTTTCATTCTTTTAAAGAATTCAACTGATGTTGAAATGTTTTCTTCAATGGGTTCTTCACTCAGGTCAAGCATATGCGAACTAAACAATGGCTGTTTTTTCTCTTTGAAAAAATGTTCACCAGCATCTAACAATCCACTTATCCATGGCAACCATTTTTTGGAAGCATGGTCTGTATGCAATACAACCGGCACACCGTAATATTTTGCAACGTTGTGAATATGTAATGCACCAGAAACGCCTCCTGAAATATTTCCTTGTAATTCATCGTTTGGCATTCCTTTACCGGCAATAAACTGTGCACCGCCATTCGAAAACTGAATAATGACAGGAGAGTTTACTTTAGCTGCCGTTTCCAATGTTGCATTGATGGTATTGGTGCCAATAGTGTTTACAGCTGGCAAAGCAAATTGATTGTCTTTAGCATCATTTAATAGAGCTTCCAGTTCTTCTCCGAACAGCACACCGGCTTTATACTTTTTCATTTCTGATTTTGGTTAAGTTTAAAAATAGAAAACAGGAATCCTGTTTATATGGTCGCTAAGATAACGGTTTTGTTTTATTCTTAAATCCTGCACTTTGGCAATTATTAATCACTATTCTTACCCAGATTTTTTTGTACCAGCAACAGATTTTTACGAAGGGTTTGCTTCAGGTTTGTTTTTACAATATCGCCAATGGATCTGCACCTGTTAAAATGGGTGGTATTATGATAATCATTCAGTTCCGCTTTTAATTGTTGTATTTTCTGAGGCGTTGATATTTCATCATCTTTCATTATGTCCAGTAATTCCTTTATACGATAGCGGGAAGAGACTAACCGAAATGTTATCATCGTTCTTTCCTCAAACTGATACTGAGCTATTGATTCATTATTTAAGTGTGAAAGACATAATTGCACAAAAGGGAAGTTCTCCTTAAAAAACTGGGGGAAGTATAAATTTTTTCTTCCTTCGTAAGACTGTTGGTCAAAATCAATACAACGGATGCGATATTGGTTATCTTCAATATCAGGTGTAATATCAATTACAAAATTATAACTACGCATATCGCCAAGTAATCGAACAAAACATCTTTCATTAAACTTCACAAATTCCTTTGCTATCCTGATCTTATTTGTATCTGGGGCATTTAAAAACTGGCTGATAAACATATCACCAGGAATACCCGGAATATGTTCTTCCACCAATGTGTTATCACTGGTAAAAAAAATAATCCGGTTAGGAGAGAGGATATGCTCCAATTCTAATCCATAGATGCGGGATGCATCGGCAATTTTAATATAGTAATGATCGTAATTGTCGTTGA
>JBDSUW010000110.1:0-31645 GCA_039927535.1 Chitinophagaceae bacterium
CTTATGGATTAAGCAAGTCACTTATTTTTCGGTTGGCAGAATTGTTGAATGAAGAAGCAAAAAATACTGATGTAATAACCTGTGTCGTTATACCATCTACTATCGATACGCCACAAAACAGGAAATCAATGCCCGATGCAGATTTTAGTAAATGGGTAACTCCGGAAAAATTGGCTGATCTTATTTATGCAAATTGCACAGCAACAGAAAATGTAAAACGAATCATTGAAGTATAACAAATACTATAACAAAAGTCAGGTAAAGGCTTTTCAGTAACTTGCGCCACCAACATCAATAGTATTATGCGATATATGAAATGGATCGGTCTTACGGCGGGAATATTATTAATCATCGCTTGCTTTACTCCCTGGGTATTTATTGCTTCCAGAAATATTACAATAAGTGGAGTAGAAGCAACGGGTACCAGCTTTGGCAAGCCCGGTTATTTTCATTTGTTATGTGCATTCTTTTTCCTGTTGTTTCATTTTATACCCAGAATATGGGCAAAGCGATCAAACCTTTTGGTGGCAGCTTTAAATATGGCATGGGCTATTCGAAATTTTTTTGTGATCGCAGCCTGTCAGGGAGGTGAATGTCCGGAGAAAAAAATAGGTTTGTATCTGGCATCGTTTGCTTCTGTAGTTATGTTGATCACAACCGTTTTTCCGGATATGAAGATTATCAGCAATAAAAACAAGAGCCGCTAATTTTATAAAATTATAAATACGGAAAACCCAAATTATACAAATCCTTTCCAATTTTTTGTTTCTCAGAGAATAGGAACGGATTTTTTATTGTTCATATGTTAAATAAACAAACTGTTCAAATCAGACAATCCTAAATAAAAGAATCACAACAATGATGCAACGTCTTTTGGTTCAGTAATAAAGATTAGTCAAGAATTGAAAGACTTTCACCGATTATCTCCACACAGTCAATGATTTGCTTTTGAGTTATAACCAATGGTGGTGCAAAGCGAATCTTGTCACCCTGTGTTGGCTTGGCAAGCAATCCATTTTCTTTCATCTGTATACACAGATCCCAGGCAGCATTTGGATTAGAGTGCCTAATAATTATTGCATTGAGTAATCCTTTACCTCTTATTACTGAAATATGTTTTGATTGCAGTGCTGCTAATTCAGTTCTTAAAACTTCTCCAAGTGTTACTGCATTTTCGACCATATTCTCATCCTTTAATATTTGCAATGCGACCATGGCGACTTTGCAAGCTAAAGGGTTGCCACCATAAGTAGAGCCATGTTCTCCTGGTTTTATTGTCACCATTATTTCATCGTCAGCCAACACTGCACTTACGGGTAGCATACCGCCGCTTAATGCTTTACCAAGTATCAGAATATCTGGTCGCACATTTTCATGATCACAGGCCAGCATCTTACCGGTTCTTGCAAGACCTGTTTGTATTTCATCTGCCATAAATAACACATTGGCTTCTTCGCATAGTTGTTTTGCTTTAGCCAGGTAACCTTCATCAGGCACCAATACTCCTGCTTCACCTTGTATAGGTTCTACTAAAAAACCAGCAACATTTTTATCTATTAATGCTTTGGCCAAAGCGTTAGTATCATTGTAAGGAATTGATAGAAACCCCGGAGTATATGCGCCAAAATTTTTCTTTGCCGCCGGATCGCTGCTAAAAGAAATGATGGTTGTTGTTCGTCCATGAAAGTTGCCTTCACATACAATGATAACAGCTTTGTTTTCCTCAATGCCTTTTACTTCGTAAGCCCATTTGTGGCAAAGCTTGATAGCTGTTTCCACTGCTTCTGCACCGGTATTCATGGGCAACACTTTATCATATCCGAAATATTCGGTTATGTATTTAGCATATTCACCTAACTGATCACTTTGAAATGCACGGCTGGTTAAAGTAAGTTGTTGTGCCTGTTCAATTAAAGCCTCCACCAGTTTAGGGTGACAATGCCCTTGATTTAGTGCAGAGTAACCACTTAAGAAATCATAATACTGTTTGCCATCTACATCCCACACATGAACTCCTTTACCCCTTTTTAAGACCACTGGCAGCGGATGATAATTATGTGCCCCGTATTGTTCTTCAAGGTCATTATAATATTGTGTAGCTGATGTCATATCAATTGTTGTTTGCATAAAAATATATGAGAGAGAAAAATAGATTAGAAAACTAACCGGCAATTAATTTACCGGGCAACAATGATAATCATCGATGATTAAGCAGGTCTAGATTCTGCCGGAGAAATGATATTTTTGATTGTTGTTTAATAGTTCAGCATTGAATCATATATATAACTGATTCGCCTGCAAGATACAAAAAACTATTAAGACCGTTATTCTCATTAAAGCTGATAGGAAAATAACGGGAATGAAGTAAATTGTTATCAAAATTATTCCGATGTCATATAAAGTCCCTGCTGAAACCAGAATTGGCCATGTGCATTTAAAAGTAAGTGATCTTGAAAAATCGTTAACCTTTTACAGGGACTTGCTTGGTTTTGAAATACAGCAATATTATGGTGATAGTGCTGCATTTATTTCTGCAGGTGGTTATCATCACCATATTGGATTAAATACATGGCATAGTAAAAATGCCGAACCTGCACAGTTAAAAGCACCGGGTTTATTTCACACGGCTATTTTATATCCATCAAGAAAGGACTTGGCAATAATTCTTAAAAGAATTACAGAAGCTGATTATCCATTAACCGGAGCCGCCGATCATGGAGTTTCCGAAGCTATTTATTTAGATGACCCGGATAAAAATGGAGTGGAATTATATTGGGATAAACCAAAAGAGCAATGGCCAGTGGATGCAAATGGGAATTTACAAATGGTAACAGAGCGGCTTGACCTGGATGAATTGTTGCTTTTAGCCGATTGATGTTTTAATGAAATAATCAGCAGGGAATGAGTGAGCAATTATTTTGTCTTTTTCAAAGATGCCATAAACAGTACTACCGCTTCCGCTCATAGATGCATAGATGGCTCCCTGTTTGTATAATTCTGTCTTTATATCAGCTATTTCTTTATAGTCACCAAACACTACTTTCTCAAAATCGTTAGTCAACTGTCCTTTCCATTCAGTAATTGGATTTTTTATTATTTCTTTTATTGACTCTGAGGGAACGGAAGGTGTTATGTTGGAAAATGCATTGCCTGTATCTACATGAATGACGGGATTAACAAGCATAATTTTATAATTAGTAAGATCAACCGGATACTCTTCTAATTGTTCACCTTGACCAGTTGCATAACATGGTTTATTTATTAAGAAAAAGGGACAATCACTTCCCAATTGTAATGCATAGGCTGCCATCTTTTCTTTGGAAATATTCAGTTGTCCTATTTCGTCGAGTGCTTTTAATGTAAACGCCGCATTTGAACTTCCGCCGCCAAGCCCCGCACCAGATGGAATTGCTTTATGCAAATGAGCTGACACTGGTGAAAGATCCGGATAATCCTTCTGCAATAAATTATATGCTTTTACACACAAGTTAGATTCTGCACTTCCCTGAACGGGAGTGCCACTTGTTGTAAGATGAATGAAAGAATTATCAGCCTTGCTTGCTGGAATAATTTCTAATGCATCCGTTAATAGAAAAGGATAAAAGAAAGTTTCTATATCATGAAAGCCATCACTTCTTTTGCGAAGTATACGCAGGCCAAGATTTATTTTACAATTTGGGAAGAGAATCATTGGTAAAGGCTGGCGATAAACTGAAAAGTAATAACTATTTTTTCTTATTCCTGCTGTTTATTTCATCCCGGATGGCAATGGCACGGATATAATCTTCTGTATCCAGTACTTCATTCAGGATGTTGTTCAACTCTTCAATTGTCATTGTTTTCAGATCCTCGTTGCCGGTTGGCCTGTTGTCTTCTACTAATACTTCTTTTTTTGTCTTTTTCTTTTTGCCTTTTGTATCAGTATCTTCCATCAGTATGCCGGCACTTTCTAAAATATTCTCGTAGGTATAAATTGGGCAGCCGAAACGGACTGCCAATGCAATAGCATCAGAAGTTCTGGAATCAATTTCCACCGTGTCGTTTTCGGTAGAGCAAACCAGCTTAGAATAGAAAATACCTTCCTGCAAATCGCATATATTTATTTCATGTAAATCAACAGCAAATGCATTCATGAAGTTCTTCATTAGGTCGTGGGTAAGTGGACGGCTTGGCTGCATTTTTTCCAGAGCAACTGCAATTGCCTGCGCCTCGAAGCCGCCTATTACAATTGGCAATCTCCTGAGTCCATTTACTTCGCCCAGTACAACAGCGTAGGAATGAGTCTGCGTAATGCTATGAGATAAAGCCACTATTTCCAGTTCGATCTTCTTCATACGAAACACGAATTTACATTATAACTTTCAATGGTATAAACTTTTAGTAGTATAAAATGCCTTAAAAAATATAAGAAAAGTACTTGCTATTCCGGGGAAATTACTTAAAGCTTAGTATCTGATTATTGAAGTGTAAAGTGACTCAGGTCAAAATATGCAGCTGTATCTCCTGATTCTATTTCATACGCTAGAATCATTGTCGTTTCTCTATTTTCATATACAGACCGATAGCCTAAAACGATTTTATTACCGACAACTGCAGGCTGTATGTTCATAAAATTATAATCCTTAATATCAAAGTATGAATGTTTATTACTTACTATAGTGCTTATCTGAAATACTTCACCTTCTTTTACCCGCATTTCTCCCGTATATTCCTGACAGGGTGTTTGAAGTATCTGTCTTTTATTCTTAAAACTGGCAATATCGTATATTACGCCAGAGTTTCTATTGCCTAAGTTTTCAATCGTATAGGTATTATTTCTTACGTCCACGGAGATAAATTTGTTCTCTTTGAAATCAGCAATCATATTTTCTTCATACACTTCATTTGCCTTGTAACCGGGCAAAAACATCCTAACTCTGATTTTGTTATCACCAAAAATTATATACATTGAATCCTTTTGATAAGGATTATCAGTTACCATCATGTATTTAATAATACCGGTAAATTTTGTCGCTGAATCGGGGAAATTGTCATCTGAAATATAATTCGTAGAAAATAATGACTTTGACTTCCTGGACTTTTGTGCAAAAGCAGTATATATTGTAAAGAAAACTATGAACAATAATAAAACATATTTCATACTATGTAGTTTTACTACTCTTATATAAGCAAAAATAAAACTATAAATGTAATTTTGAGTCTTTTAAACAAAAGAAATAAGGCAATCAGTTTATACTAATCCTTTTAGTTTTTTTATAGCATCAATAACTTTTGGAACTACTTCAAAAGCATCTCCAACTATCCCGTAATCGGCTGCTTTGAAGAAGGGAGCTTCTGGATCTTTATTGATTACTACGATTACTTTACTTCTGTTTACACCTGCCAGATGCTGGATGGCTCCGGAAATACCAATAGCGATATATAAATTAGGTGCAATGGCAAATCCTGTTTGCCCCACATGTTCGTTATGAGGCCGCCAATGGGCATCTGCAACAGGACGGCTACAAGCAGTAGCCGCATGTAATAATTTTGCCAGTTCTTCTACCATGCCCCAATTTTCAGGGCCTTTTAACCCACGGCCTGCACTTACTACAATTTCTGCTTCTGTTAAAGGAACTTCTCCACTTGCTTTATTTACACTGGTAACTTTTACTTTTGGTGTATCAACTATTGCAGAAAAAGCTACCACTTCTGCCGTTCCTTCGCCTGCAACAGTTTTATATGCATTAGGACTTAGGGAAATAATTTTTACAGGAGTTGCTACTGTAATATTTGCAAATGCTTTACCTGAGAATACATTTTTCTTAACAGTAAAACCCCGTCCGACAGGGTCATCCGGGCGGGCATTGCTTGTATCCGGTAAGGCAACTGCACCAGCAACTAGGCCGGCTTTCATTCTTGCAGAAAGGCGGGGAGCAATAGCTTTTCCATCCATGTTATTGGAGAATACAATAACAGTTGCGCCGGAAGCCTCTGCTACCTGTGCAATTACATTTGCATAAACTTGTCCATCAAGGTTCTTCAACGAGTCATTAGAAACCTGGTGGATTTTCTTTACACCATATTTACCTAGTGCAGCAAGGTCTTCTGTTACATTTCCAAGGACTAAACCTTCGGCTGTAACACCTAACTGCTCAGCAATTTTTGCTCCGTATGTCATTGCTTCCAATGTAGATTTTTTTACCTGGCCATCAGCAGCATCTATAAATATTAAAACAGACATATTAAAAGTTTAGAGTTATTGTATTTTTTTTGATCAGTAAAGAACAGAAAGTTGAAGAGTGCGACGCAACAGACGATGATAGTAGTACTGAGCTGGGCAAACAAAACTTTCTATTTATATTGCTTTAGCTTCTTCGTGTAGCAAACGAACTAATTCATCCACATTTTCAGGGTCTACTAATTTAACGCCTGCTTTTGCTGGTGGTAAATCAAATCCTGCAACAGTTGTTAATGAATCAGCAGGAACAGGTTCCACTACTTTCAATGGTTTGGTTCTGGCGGCCATAATACCTCTCATATTTGGTATTCTTGCTTCGGCCATTCCTTTTTGTGCACTTACTACCAATGGTAAATCGACTTCGCATACTTCTTCGCCACCTTCAATTTCTCTGGTAACGGTTGCTTTATTACCAGCTAATTCAAATTTTGCAGCCAAAGAAATAAATGGCTGATCTAATAACTCGGCAACCATACCACCGATGGATGAACCATTATAGTCAATCGTTTCTTTTCCTGTTAAGATCAAATCGTAGCTGCCTTGCTTTGCAACGTCTGCAATTTGCGAAGCGATATAAAAACTATCATGGCTATCTGCATTTACACGGATGGCTTCATCGCCACCGAGTGCTAGTGCTTTGCGGATAATTGGATCAGCATCTGCACCGGCAACAGTTACTAAATGAATAACGGTGGAAGTATCTGCTTCTTTTAATTCGATAGCTCTTACAAGTGCATACCATTCGTCGTAAGGATTAATGATCCACTGCACACCACTTACATCGAATTTCGTGTTGTTATCGGTGAAAGCTATTTTTGCCGTTGTATCCGGCGTTTTACTGATACAAACTAAGATCTTCATTGATTATTTTTTTTGCTTTTTTTATCCTCCTGAGCGAAGAGAAGGATAGTTGTTTATGCAACTAAGCAAAGATAAGTGCAGAAAAGTAAATTGGCAAATCAGGTTATACTTTAATTATGAACATGGAAAGAATAGAAAAATTGAAGGAGTTTTTACAAGCTAATCCAACTGATAGTTTTTTACAACATGCTCTGGCATTGGAGTACATTAAAATAGGAAATGATGAAGATGCAAGGCGTTTATTTGAAGAAATATTAAATAGAGAACCTGGTTATGTTGGCAGCTATTATCATTTGGCTAAATTACTGGAACGGATGGAACAAACAAATGAGGCAAGTGCTGTGTATGAGAAAGGAATGGAAGAATCAAAGAAGGCAGGGGATAATCATGCTTTTGGAGAATTACGAGGTGCTTATGAAGAATTAACTTTTTGAAGCCCCTGTTAACCCCTGTCCCCTAAAGGAACTTAGGAATAATATTCCCTTTGTTGTTGAGATTTGAACTTAACTAATCAGATGAATTTATTATTATCATTTCAAAGTAAGATTAAACTTCAAAATCTTTTCTCATCAAAAGATAAACTTCTTTTGGCTGTAAGCGGCGGCGTTGATTCTGTTGTTTTGTGTGAACTATGCAAACAAGCTGAGTTCAATTTTACGATTGCACATTGTAATTTTCAATTAAGAGGAGAGGAGAGTGAAAGAGATGAACAATTCGTAAAAGATTTAGCTAAGAAATATAATGTTGAAGTTTTAGTAAAGAAATTTGATACTGAAAACTATGCAGCAGAAAATAAGCTCTCAACTCAGGAAGCTGCAAGAAATTTAAGATATGAGTGGTTTGAAGAGTTAGTGAATAGTCAATTGTCAATAGTGAATGTTGAAAATTTCGAAAATCCCATTCACCATTCACCATTCACTATTTACCTCCTTACGGCACACCATGCAGATGACAATGCAGAAACAACTGTCATGAATTTTTTTAGAGGAACAGGGCTTCATGGGTTAACCGGAATTCCTTCTAAAAATGGATATATAAAGAGGCCTTTACTTGAATTTTCGAAAGAAGATCTTTTGAAATTTACAAATGAAAATAACCTGAAATTTGTAGAGGACTCTTCCAATCAATCTTCTAAATACACAAGGAATTATTTTCGGAATGAAATTATTCCTGCCATCAGTAAAATTTATCCGCAGGTAAAAGATAATCTGCAGGACAATATTAACCGGTTTAAAGAGATTGAAAAGCTTTATCAGCTTTCAGTTGGCGAATTGAAAAAGAAAATTTGCAAGCAAAAGGGGAATGAGATTTATATTCCTGTCAATAAACTGATATCATTCAATAATAAAGCATTGATCTATGAAATCATTCATCCTTTCAATTTTCAGGAAAAGCAAGTAGAAGAAGTAATAAAGCTAGCAGATAGTGATTCAGGGAAATATATTACTTCGCCTGATAATCAATACCGAATTATTAAGCACAGGCTATGGTTTATCATTAGTCCGGTTATTGCAACCGAATCTGTAAATATCATTATTGAAGAAAATGATAAACATGTAAACTTTTCATTGGGAAGCCTTAGTGTTGAAACAATTTCAAACCTTAAGCTATCAACCTCAAACGATATTGCGACATTTGATTTCAGGGAAATAAAATTCCCGTTACTGCTACGCAAATGGAAAACCGGTGATTATTTTTATCCGTTGGGGATGAAGAAAAAGAAAAAGGTTTCCCGTTTCTTAATTGATTCTAAATTATCAAAAACAGAGAAAGAAAACACCTGGGTTGTTGAAAGCAAACAACGTATTTGCTGGATCGTTGGTCACAGAATTGATGATCGGGTTAAAATAACCTCTACAACGAAAGAAGTTTTAAAGTTAACTTATCAATCTAAATAGAATTACACCTGGGCCTTTAGGATGTGTTATCTGATCTAAAAAAAAATTAATAATTTTTGGTTCCAGCGCAATAGTGAATATAACACCAAAAGCTGCACCCCACAAATGAGCATCATGGTTGATATTGTCTCCACCTTTTTTCGACATATAGATTGAGTAATAGATATAAAGTACAGCATAAATAATTGCTGGTACTGGCGGGAAAGTGAACCAATCCCATGGCGCAAAAAGAATATAAGCAAACACTACGGCCGAAACACCACCTGATGCACCAAGGCTTCTGTAGTGATAATCGTTTCGATGTTTTATAAAAGTGGGAATACTAGAAATTATTATTCCTGCAATGTAGAAAATCAAGAAACCTAACTTTCCCATGTATAAATTATAAAAACTTTCCATCCCCCGGCCAAAAAAGTACAACGTAAGCATGTTGAAGAAAAGATGGGTATAGTCGGCATGCAGAAAACCTGACGTTACGAACCGGTACCACTGATTTTGCTTGGAAATGGCGGGAGGATAAAATATCAGGTCATTCATCACCTTTTCACTATTAAATCCACCAAGAGAAACAAGAACAGTAATTATAATAATGATCAGCGTTGTGTCTAAAACCATATTTAAAAATTGTAAATCGAATTTAGATGATACAAGTTATACCAAATATAAGACATCGATAGGCCAATAAAAAAGCATTAGAATTTAGTAAGCGTATAATACCGACCTGTCAAAGATTTTGAGCTAAATACTATTTATATTCGGTATTATTTGTGATGATATTTTTCATTTTTCAGAATGGTACAAGCCCGATAAACCTGTTCCGAAAGTATTAAACGTACTAATTGATGTGGGAAAATAAGTTGCGATAAACTCCATTTAAAATCTGCTCTTTTTAAAACCTGTTCATCAATTCCATATGCACCGCCAATTAGGAATATTATTTTCTTTGTGCTTTCATTTGCCCTTGCTTGTATAAATTCAGCCAGACCTTCGGAACTTAATTGTTTTCCTCTTTCTTCTAATGCAATCAAATAATCATCTTTAGTCAGCAATTGCATTATTGCCTCTCCTTCCTTTTTCTTTAGTTCCATTTCTGGTAAAACGCCATTATTTTTTGGCATCGGAATAATGACCCATTCAGTTTTAAAATTTCTTGAGATGCGACGGGTGAAATCTTCCACACCTTCTTTCACATAAGTTTCATTATTTTTTCCAACAGACCAGAAGGATATCCTCATTTTAAAGGTTTATGATAAAAGAATTTAATGTTCCCGCAGCAATTAGAAGCCCTTTTTAATTTCTTCTTTTATCTGAACCTCTTTTACTTTGCCGTACTTCTCTGCGATTTTTTTAATCTCAGACGATTTGCCAACAAGTACAAATTGAAGTTTATCTTTTGGAAAATATTTTGCAATGATTTCTTTTGCTTTATTCAGATTTAATCCATCCACATTTTTTTCAAAATTGTTGATAAAAGATTCATCGAAATTGTACCAGAACATTTGTGTCATAAGATTCGCCAATTGGCCTGAAGTCTCATACCTTGGCGGGAACTGCCCTTTCACATAATTTTTAGCTGAAGCTAATGATTGCTCATCAATACCATTACTATGCAGTTTGCCTAATACTTCCAGCGCTTTATCGATTGCAGGTTCAGTTGTTTTGTTGGCAGTAAATGTTGAAATAATAAAACTACCGCCATTTTTTAAAGCATTAAAACTGCTGCGGGCACCATATGTCAATCCTGAGTTTACTCTTAATTCATCATTTAGCATGGAAGTAAATCTGCCCCCGAATAATGTATTAATTACTTCAATGGCTACATAATCTCCATTATTGCGACTAACTCCCGGAGCTCCAATATAGAATGTTGTTTCTTTCGCATCATCTTTATTCACCAACAAAACATTGTTGCCTGTTGGTTTTGTTAGTGGCTTTGATGCTAAGTCTGGCTGAGGTTTCGTTCCTTTTTTCCATTCTGAAAACAAAGTGGTTAACATTGCTTTCATTTCTTTACTTGAAAAATCACCAGCTATACTGATGGCAGAACCATCTGGTCTGTAATTTTCTTTGTAGAAATTTTTAAGATCTTTGGCTGTTAATGGATTTACACTAGCAATTTTTCCTTGTATAATATTTCCATATACATGTTCGCCGTATAAAAGTTTATCAAAATAAGAGCCAATAACCGAACCTGGTCTTTCTTTTTGCTGTTCAAGACTTACTAATAGCCGCTTCTTTTCTTTGTCAAATTCTGATTCATCAAATACCGGCTCCATCAATAGATCTTTAATGATGGCCAATACTTTTTCTTTATCTTTTGAAGCAAATTTTGCAGAAAGCCCGGAAGACTCTTTGGAAGCATAGGTATTAACCGATGCTCCAATAAAATCAAGTTCTTCATCCAGTTTTGCTTTTGGATAGTTTTTAGTGCCATGTTTTAAGGCAGTTGCTGTTAAAGAAGCAAGACCTGCTTTATCACCATCGTAAATAGCACCAGCCGGTATTATTGCGGATACATTAATTATAGGCACATCATGCTGCTCCATCAAATAGATAGTTAACCCGTTGGGTAATTTAAACTTTTCATAAGGTGGTACTTTAAAGCTTTGCGCATTTGTGATTGAATCAATTGCAAAGAATGATATTATGAGTAAGAATATTTTTATCTGTTTCATGTGTTGTTATTTTAAGTCGGTGTTTTTTAATCTTCTGTATTTGATTTTGATACACCAACAGTCCGATTGCTTTTTGAAAAATATTTTTTTGCAACATTTTGTACGTCTGCTGCTGTTACTTTATTATAATTAGCAGGTGCATCAAACATCTTTTTGTAGTCGCCAAAAAAAACTTCGTAGGTGCCGATATTATTTGATTTCCCATTGATGGTTTCTATATTATCATAAAATTCCATGAGTTTTTGATTCTTTATTTTTTGTAACTCTTTTTCGCTGATGCCGTCTTTTTTTATAGATTCTATTTCCTCATATATTGCTTTTTCCAAATCACCTTCGTCAATGTTTTTGTTAGTCACTCCATAAACTTGAAAGAGAGTAGGGTCGAAACTTTCGCCATAGCTGGTAAACACCTGTGTGGCCAATTGTTTTTTATCAACTAAAGACGAATAAAGTCTTGAGGATTTACCGCTCGAAAGAATATCACTCAGTATATTCAAAGCATAATAATCCTCATGCTTTGCTTCAGGAGTGTGATAGGCAATCATCAAATAAGGTGTAGCAACATCTTTTTGAACAGTTATTCTTCTTTCGCCAGTTTGTGCAGGCTCTTTAATATGTACTACCGGTGGTGCTGGTTGGGCCGGAATTGGTTCAAGATATTTTTCAGCAAGTTTTTTTACTTCATCAAATTTTAAACTCCCCGATACAACCACCACACAGTTATTCGGCGCATAATAAGTTTTGAAATATTTTTCAAGATCAGCCTGTGTCCAGTTTTTCATATCATCTTCATAACCAATCACCGGCCAATGATATGGATGTTCAAGAAAGGCAGCTCCTTGTAATGTTTGAGACAATTCACTCCAGGGGGAGTTTTCAAGACCAGTTCTTCTTTCACTCAGCACAACGCCTCTTTCACTTTCTACCATTTCCGGAGCTATGCTTAAACTTGAAATTCTATCACCTTCAAGGTCAAAGATAACTTCGGCAGCTGCAGAAGGAAACCAGTTTGTATAAACTGTTACATCCTCTCTTGTGTATGCATTATTGGCGCCACCATTAAATTCCATTGTCCGGTCAAACATTTTCGGACCATATTTTTTGGCTCCGTTGAACATCATGTGTTCAAAAAAATGTGATAAACCCGTTATGCCCTGGAATTCATTCCGGCTACCTACTTTATAAAACAGATACATATTAGCATTGGGGATTGAAAAATCTTCTACCACCAAAAACTTCATTCCGTTTTTAAGTGTAAAGGATTTTACATCATCGGCTTTCATTTGTGAAAAAGCGATGCTACTAAACAAAAGAAAAATTGGAAAGATTATTTTTTTCATTACAAATGTTTTTTTGAAGCGATAAAGCTAAGGAAACCATAGCAGCAAGGAAAACCATTTATATAAAATAAAAAGCTCCGATTGATTTCGGAGCTTTTACAAAGGTTATTATTGCCTTCTTTTTTGAGGTGTATTTTTTTTATATTTCTTCCAGTCTTTGTATTCCCACTTTGTGTAGTTAACTCTATTCAGGTAACTATTGTCAAGATAAAAGCGGTTATCATACCCTTTCCAATAGAGAAAGCCTTGCTGATTTCTGTGATAATACCTACCATCATTTGTTTGATTCATCGTAAATCCGGGTCTTGGACTGATTATTAGCGAAGAAGTAAAGTTGTAACGGGCGGGAGCAGGGCTATACTGCTTTGAAGTGGATAATGGTGGTGGTGGTGTTCGTTCTGTGTGGTCTTTTGTTTCCCAAACTTTGCTGGATTTGCAACTTGTTAAAACTAAAAACAGAGAAAAAACTGCACTTGCAGAAAAGAAAAATGTTCGTTTCATGGGTATAGGGTTTAGTTTATAAATGGGCTATTAAAATTCTGCTGCATTAATTTTCTCTTGTTTTTTTCTCTCTTACACCATTTGCATTAGTAGCCTTTGCGACTGGTTCTTCTGTCGGCGGCTCAATATTTCTTGTGGCATCTGTTGCTTTTTTTGCTACTGCGTTTGAAGTTTTTATAGTCGAATCAGCCTTTGTATTGGTGGATGGATATACTTTAGCCAGATTATCTAAAGCCAGCGTTTTACTCAATGTATCTCTTCCCATAATAATATCAGTAGTTACCCAACTTTCTTTATCTTCTTCTACCTTATCTAATTCAAGAAATCGCAAAGCCACAACCTGACTATCTTTAACAGCGGTTTGGATAGCTGGGAAAAGTTTACTGGTATATTCTTTTGTTGCTGTACAACTGGCCACTAAAGCCACAATTATTAGCAAAACGACCGCCTGTACTATTTTGGCTGTTTGCATGGATTACTGTTTTACTTTTATTGTAATAAATTGATAACGCATTTATTGTCCAATTCACTTGCCATAAAATCATAAAATATCACAACATGAAATATTTTTTCATACTCTTAACATTAACTGTTTGCGGAAACTTTGTAAAAGCTCAAAGTGCTGAAGACTCTGTGAAAGCAGTTATCAACAAAATGTTCACCGCAATGAAAAATGCAGATGGTGAAATGTTGAAAAGCAGTTTTTCTGATAGCATAGTGTTTCAAACTATCAGTAGAAATAAGGGCGGTGCAACAGTGGTTCGAAATGAAAGTGCTTCAGGATTTATAAATCAAATCAGCAAAGCTACTTCAGGTTCTTTAGATGAAAGAATAACATTTGAAACAATTAAAATTGATGGCCCATTAGCTTCTGCCTGGACGCCGTATAGTTTTTATTACAACAACAACTTCAGTCATTGTGGAGTAAACTCCTTTCAATTAGTTCGTTTCGATGGAGTTTGGAAAATTCAATATATAATTGACACACGAAGAAAGGATAATTGTGTTAAGGAGAAATAATCGAAAAATAATCCTTGAAGATCAGTTGTAAATAGATTATCGAAATTGATAAAACCCTTTGTAAGTGAAATGACTTTATTTATACTCCCCTTTAGAAGGTTGGGGTAAAACTAAACCCTCCGTGGAAACGGAGGGTTGTAAACCAAAACCAACTGCTTATGAGAAAATCTTCGAATATTTTTAATTAATAATAATTTCTTTTGCTGATGCTTTGACTTCTTCTTTTTTTGGAAGGTTTAAAGTCAACACTCCATTGACGTATGAAGCATCTATTTTTGTTGCATCTATTTTTGAATCAATTGTAAAAGATCTCTTAAATGATCGGTAGCTATATTCTCTTCTAATTTGCTTTTCACTTTCTTTTTTCTCTTCAGCTTTCTTTTCAGCAGAAATTGTCAGGAAATTGTCATCTAAATTGATTTTAAAATCTATTTTTTCAAAACCAGGTGCTACCACTTCAATTTGATAACCATATTCTGTTTCTTTGACGTTAACAGGAACTGAATCTTTTCCTTGTAGCTTGTTTAAATCATTTTTAATGAATAATGGTAACTCTGTAAACAACTCATCAACTAAATTGTTGATTGATTCGTTGAAAGGTTTCTGCTTAAAATTTACGTTTATCATGTTATTATAGTTTTATATTTTCTTAATTGAATTACGTTTAACATTTCATGCAAACTGCATACCATTGCCATATGCTAGTTTTTTTCCTGACAATCCGGTCTTGTTTCTCATTAATGGAAAGACAAAATTTCCGAAAAGAGGAAATTTTGCTGTCAAAATTTCTGTAGTCGGGTGATAGTTTCTACACACTGTACATTTTGATTACTTTTGCATTGAATAAAAAATAAAAGAAATATGTATCCAGAAGAAATTGTAGTACCGATGAAAGAAGAATTGACTGAAAATGGTTTTTCTGAATTGCTTTCATCTGCTGATGTTGATACTCAATTAGCCAAAGAAGGAACAACACTTGTAATGATAAATTCAGTTTGTGGTTGTTCGGCTGGTACAGCCAGACCGGGTGTTTTGTTGGCAGTAGCAAATGCAGCTCAAAAACCAACTTACTTGGCAACAAGCTTTGCTGGCTTTGATGTGGAAGCTGTAAAAAGTATTCGTCAGCATTTAATGCCTTTTCCGCCATCTTCACCAGCTATTGCGTTATTTAAAAACGGTCAGGTGGTGCATTTTATCGAACGTCATCAGATTGAAGGCAGATCGGCCCAAATGATAGCTGAAAACCTTATCGCTGCTTTTGATCAGCATTGCAATTAAGAAATAGTTGTGAGTAATTAGTTACGAGTTTCGAGACTTTGAATCGGAACTCGTTTAGTTTTTTTGTAATTACTTTAATGTTAACTGTTTTGCCAAAACTCGTTACTCATAACTTACAACTCGAAACTTTCTTTATATTCGCTACCAACCAACTATTTATTAATGTATCCCAACTTATACTTTGTTTTTAAAGACCTTTTTGGGGTTGAATGGAATTTCCTTCGGTTTGTAAATTCATTTGGCTTTTTTGTTGCCATAGCATTTATTGTTTCGGCGATTGTTTTAGCAAATGAATTAAAGCGAAAAAGTAAGCAAGGCTTATTTCAACCAACAGAAATGCAGGTTACGGTTGGCAAGCCAGCATCCTACCTGGATTTGGGTTTAAATTTTCTATTAGGCTTTTTATTAGGTTATAAGATTGTTGCATTATTTATAATGGATAGTTCTGCAACCGAAGATCCGCAAGCATTTATATTTTCTACATTGGGAAGCTGGCCAGCCGGAATTTTGTTAGGTCTGTTGTTTGCTGGAATGAAATGGTGGGAAAAGAACAAACAAAAACTGGCCAAACCTGAAACCAGAACTGTACGTATTTGGCCACATGACAGGGTAGGAGAAATAACCATTCTGGCGCTGGTTTTCGGTTTGCTTGGAGCTAAGCTTTTCGACATATTTGAGAATTGGGGCGACTTTTTAAAACATCCGAACGATTATATTTTTTCTGCCAAAGGATTGACCTTTTATGGTGGTCTTATTTGCGCAGCTTTGGCTATCTGGTGGTATGCAAAGAAGCATAAGATCGGTTTCTGGCATTTGAATGATGCTTTGGCGCCTACAATGATGTTGGCCTATTCGATGGGTAGAATTGGCTGCCAGGTTTCTGGTGATGGTGATTGGGGTATTGTAAATAACAATCCAAAGCCATTTAGTTGGATGCCCGATTGGATGTGGTCGTACACCTATCCGCATAATGTAAACGAAATGGGAGTTCCGATTCCCGGTTGTGAAGGTAAATTTTGTAATGAACTGGCAGCAGGGGTATATCCAACCTCTTTATATGAAATAATTGTTTGTTTTTTACTCTTCTTATTGCTAATGTCGCTACGAAAAAAGCTGAAAGTTCCAGGAACTATGATGGCCCTTTATTTGATGTTAAATGGCATGGAACGGTTTTTTATCGAGAAAATAAGAGTCAACACCCGGCTTGATTTGTTTGGTTTTCATCCTACTCAAGCTGAGGTAATCTCTACTCTGATATTCCTTACAGGGGTGGGGATTTGGATATTTGTTACCCGGAAAGCTAAAAATAAAAAAGCTAAGCAGGTCATTTCGACAACAACCTAACCTGATATTTATATTTTCTGCATTTTTGATGAAATCCTTACTGATATTGACTTTCATGTGTTTATTAACATCAAACATGGCTTTGTTGATAATGTCCTCAATTTTAAGCTTAAAAACGCTATGAGATACGGCGATTTTTAAGTATTTTTGCAAACGGTCAGGGACGGACGTTACTTTTTATATATTTTTAGGCAATTAACTATCCATTTGCAACATACTGCAAACAAAGACTGTCATTATTACGTTGATATTTAAATTAAATTAGTTATGCGGCAGCTTAAAATTGCTACTCAGATTACGAACAGAGATTCCCAGGCTGTTGAGAAGTACCTTCAGGAAATTTCAAAAATCTCAATGATTACGCCGGAAGAAGAGACCACTCTTGCCCAGCGGATTAAGATGTTTGGCAGAAATCCGGTTGACTCTCAAAGAGCTTTGGATAAATTGGTGCAAGCCAACTTACGTTTCGTAGTATCTGTTGCTAAGCAATATCAACATCAGGGATTGTCACTTAGTGACTTGATTAACGAGGGTAACCTCGGCTTAATTAAAGCGGCTCAACGCTTTGATGAAACAAAAGGTTTCAAATTTATTTCTTACGCTGTGTGGTGGATTCGCCAATCGATACTACAGGCGTTGGCAGAGCAGGGCAGATTAGTCCGCTTGCCTCAAAACAAAATTGGTACGTACAACAAGGCTAACAAAGCTTACATGGCTTTTGAACAGGAACATGAGAGAGAGCCATCTACTGAAGAGTTAGCAGAATTATTGGAGATGAGTGAAACAGAGATCAACAACATTTTCCAAAGTAACACCCGTCATACTTCCCTTGATGCACCTGTGCATGAAGCTGAAGATGTAGCCATGGGTGATTTGCTAGAGGGTGGTGATGATACTGATGATGATGTAATGAAGGATTCTTTAAGAAACGAAATTCGCAGAGTTTTGAAATCTCTGTCACCAAGAGAGGCAGAAATTGTAAATGCTTATTTTGGATTGGATGGAGAAAACGGAGTTACGATTGAACAAATTGGTCAGAAATACGATCTTACAAAAGAACGTATCCGCCAGATCAAAGAAAGAGCAATTAAGCGTCTTCAAAAAGCCAGGTATAGCAGTGCATTAAAAGCATATTTAGGCTAATAAATTCTAAATTAGATGGGTTTAGTATAAACTGCCCCGGCTATTAGCCGGGGTTGTTTTATTTTGGGGAAGACTCTTTCTGAGGCGATTTGCCAGATAGCTTTGTATGTTGGCTTTGTGGCATTCGGCGTTGTTCTATGCAGAATCTGTAAATTAGAACAAAATGCAAAATCCTATATCTGGCTAAAAGTTATTCAAAAAGGAGAGTTTCAACAACTTTTGAATAACAGATTAAAGAATTAAATTTGTAAAAACCTTGAATACAATGGCAAACGTATTAGATAAAGAAATGTTCAACTATTTCACTCAATTGAACGAGGCAGAGAAAAAATCTGTAGTTCAAATGCTGAAAACATTTCTAAAAGGCAGAGAGGAAAACCCGGGTCGCATCAGCTTAGAGCAATACAATAAAGAAATA
Organism: Chitinophagaceae bacterium; assembly: GCA_039927535.1. Classification (GTDB taxonomy): domain Bacteria; phylum Bacteroidota; class Bacteroidia; order Chitinophagales; family Chitinophagaceae; genus JJ008. The sequence goes on from JBDSUW010000110.1 coordinate 18,699, forward strand.
GAAGAAGCAATGGAAGAAGTGAAAAAAGGTGAAACTTACAGCCATGAAGAAGTGGTAAAGATGGCAAAAGGCTGGTAATGGCAAAAAGAAAAATAACCTGGACCAAAAGGGCAGCCAGACAGCTGAATGCAGCTATTGAATTTATCCGGTAGGATTCACCGCAGAATGCGAATAGTGTAAAAGAAAAAATACTTGATAAAGTAAATGAATTGGCAGATGATAAAGTTGTTCATCGAAAAGATATTTATAAGAAAGACAATGATGGCAACTATCTCTACTTTGAAGTAATGAAATACCGGATTGTGTATTATACAGAACTGAAAGAAGTTTTTATTATCAGGCTGAGGCATACCATCATGGAGCCGAAGAAATATTGATTCCTTTTGTTACCAAGATTGATTCTGGTAAAGCTTAAAAGTGTTCACTGATTTATGTCCTATAATATCAAACTTTGCTGAACTTTACTTTAATAATCTTTTTTGCGAAGCAAAATAATCTGTGTTAATCTATCTAATCTGTGACATCCGTGTTCCTTGCCATTCTGTCTATTATTTCTATCAGTTTATAAGCCAGTTCCACATAGTCGTCAAGCAGACATAATACATAACCGATTATGCGTTATTTTTACAAACTTTTATTACAAGACAAATTTTAGAGAATGGATACAAATGAGAAAGTACATTGTCTGATCATTGGATCTGGACCGGCGGGATATACAGCAGCTATTTATGCAGCAAGAGCAGGACTAAACCCGGTTTTATACCAGGGTATTCAACCGGGAGGACAATTAACGATTACAACTGAAGTTGAAAACTATCCGGGCTATCCTGAAGGAATTCAGGGGCCAGATATGATGGTTCATTTTGAAAAGCAGGCTGCCCGTATGGGAACGGATATTCGTTACGGTTTGGCAACAAAAGTTGATTTTTCTGGTGATGTGCATAAAGTGCAGATTGATGAAGAGAAATGGATAGAAGCTGATGCTGTTATTCTTTCAACAGGAGCTTCTGCAAAATGGCTTGGTATAGAAAGTGAACAAAGATTAAATGGGTATGGCGTAAGTGCCTGTGCTGTATGCGATGGCTTCTTTTTTAAAGGAAAGGAAGTTGCCATTGTTGGTGCAGGAGATACAGCAGCTGAAGAAGCCTTGTATTTATCCAAGATTTGTTCTCAGATACATATGATTGTTCGCCGTGGTGAAATGAGAGCAAGCAAAGTAATGCAGGACAGGGTTTTGAAAACGTCCAACATAAAAATATACTGGCACAGCGAAACAGACGAAGTGCTGGGCGATAAAAAAGTAGATGCTGTTCGCATTAAGAATAATGAAACAGGAGAGAAGACAGAAATTCCGGTAAGTGCATTCTTTGTGGCGATTGGTCATCAGCCAAACTCAGAAATATTTAAGCCATTCCTCGAAATGGATGATGCCGGATATGTGATAACGATTCCAGGCACAACAAAAACAAATGTGGAAGGTGTGTTTGCATCAGGAGATTTGCAGGATAAAGTTTACAGGCAAGCTGTAACAGCAGCTGGTACAGGTTGTATGGCAGCGTTGGATGCTGAACGATATCTTGGCGCAAAAGAATCGCATTAATTTAAAATATGGCTGCACTCTTATCTATTTATTTAAACCAGGTTCGCTTTTTTGCCTATCATGGTTTGTTTGAAGAAGAACAAAAAACGGGTAATGAGTTTGAAGTAAATCTTGCAGTTTCATATGATCCCGGAAGTGAACTTATTGATGAGTTATCTGAAACGGTAAACTATGCCAGTCTGTTTTCCATTTTGCAGGAAGAAATGCAAAAACCCCGTGAGTTGTTGGAAACTTTTGTAATGGAAGTGGCTGAATTGTTGCACAAAACTTATCCTTCAATCAAGAAGATTGAAATTTCTCTTTCCAAATTAAATCCGCCCATTGCAAAATTTACTGGAAGGGTTGGCGTAAAATATTCAAAAGAGTTTTAAATCATTATTGACAATTTAAAGTTTTTGAAATTCTTTTAAAACTTTAATGATTAAGGGTTCAAAGTCTACTCTCCTTTGGAGAGAGGGGGTTGGGGGTGAGGTCTAATAAGGCAATATATTTTTACCATTTACATGACAACAATTGTTTTAAATATCCTTATTCTTCCAGTTTCCTTTGTTAATATACCAAACGGATAAGATAAAAATAGTTCCCCAATAAATCCATTCGCCCATCCAGCCATAAGTGATGGAAAGATTATATTTTTCCAGAATGAGATAAACAAAAAAGCAGTAAAAAATAATTGCTACAGAGTCTATTAATAGTGTCATCCGGCTGTTGCCTGTTCCTGTTATTGAATTAAGCCAAACCACTGAGAAAGACATAAAGATTATGGCAACTGAGACTACCCGAACCACAGGAATGGCAGCACTAATAAATAGTTCCGATTGACCAAAAACAGAAATTAATAACCCTGGAAAGAGGTTAATCAATAATGCGATTACTAACCCACAGACAGTGCTTAATTTCACAATTTTTAAAATAAGGGCTTTTACATTTTCTTGCTTTCCTTGTCCAATTATATTGCTAACCATAGCAGAACAAGTTGCAGCGAAAGCCCAGGTGAGGCAGCCTGTTAAGCCAAATACGTTACGCATTACATTGGAAATAGCAAGATCAGTTTGTCCATGATGCTCAATAAGAATATAAAAGAACTCCCAACTCATTACACTGAAAGCAAGCTGAAGAATTATTGGCAGTGAGATTGAGAAAAGTTGCTTGCTTAATTTCTTATTCCAATAAAAATGCTTGAATAATGAAAACCGCTTGCCGATTCCTTTTTTATGAATCACTAAAAACACAACCAGCATACCTGTAAACTCCGCAATAATAGAGGCCACGGCTGCTCCATTCAAACCCATTTCAGGAAATCCAAAATGCCCGAATATAAAAAAATAGTCAAATGCTACATTGGCAACGGTTTCTGCAATGGCTCCACTAATAAGGTACCTGCTGTTATTTGTGCCAACCAATAATGCATTTCTCATTTGGTACACATATAAAAAGGGAAGCCCCCAAATCCTGATCTTTAAATATTCTATAGAATCCTTGGCGATTGTATCAGAATGTAAAACTGCTTTTAGAATAACGGGTGCCAGCATCCATGTTATAAGAATGCCAACAAAAGCGATGGCTAATGAGAGATAAACTCCCTGGCCAAACAATTTCCCAACTTCCTCAGGTTTATTCTCCCCGGCTCTTCTTGCTATCAAGGTTTGTAATCCGTTATTCAATCCAAAACCAATCATGGCAAAAACCAAGTAGTAAACACCCGTAATACTAGCTGTCGCCAATGCTTCCTGACTATAATGCCCCAGAAAAATATTATTAGTAATGAAATTGAATTGAGGCACCAGAATAGAAATGCTGATTGGTAAGGCAATCTTTAAAATTTGCCGATAGCTGATTGAGACCTGAAGGTTTGTATCTGTTAAAGAGTTTGCCATTGATAAAAGTGGATGCATTTATAATTGCCGCTTTTGCCCCAACCCGAAGGGTGACAAAGTTATTATTATCATCTATTTCCTGTTGTTTCAGGAAATTTTATATAATTGAAACTGCGACAAATTTAAAAGCACCTATAAAAGTGGGCAAACCTACGATATTTAAATTTTTGTCTATTATTGCACGCCAACTTAATACATGTTGAAACAATTATTTCATATAGAACTTGAAGCAGCCGGAGACAAGCAAAAGGTACTTTCTTTACGGATTGGAAAGCAGCATTTTGCCTTCGCCATTGCCAATAAATCTGGCTTGGAGCTTTATCAATTAGGGTATTATTCAATCGAAGAATGGAATGAAAGATGGTGGCAGGAATTGATTGATTCAAATCCTATTTTTAGCACTTCATTTTATGAAGTGCTGGTAGCATTTGATTTTTCAGAAAGCTTGCTGGTTCCTTACAAAGAATTTAAAAGCGAAGAAGCTGACGCATTGCTCAATATTTCTTATGGCGTTAATAGTCTGTCTACGGTTATATCAGAAAGTATAACAGGATGGCAATTGTATAATATTTATGCCATTCCAGTGGAAGTAAAAGATTGGATTAGCCAAAAATTTCCAACGGCCCGTTTCTGGCATCAGTATTCATTGGATGTTCGCAATTCACTAGCTGCTTCTGCAGAAGGAAATTTACTTGTTGATTTCAGAAAGAATGAATTTGTAGTAATAGCATCAGGAAGAAGCCATATTCTATTAACGCAGACATTTGAATATACAACACCGGAAGATGTATTATTTTATTTGCTGAAAATTTGTAACCAGTTTTCATTATCGAGAGAAACGGTGCAACTACAATTATCAGGTTTGATTGATAAGCAATCCTCTTTGTATAAAGAACTGTACCAGTATTTCATAAAAATAGACTTCAGGAATGCACAATGGAATACTGGTGCAGAATACCCGGCACATTTTTTTACTTCACTAAATGATCTTGCGAAATGCGTATCATAGGGGGCGAACATGGAGGAAGGAAATTTAATCCACCCAATAAAATGCCTTACACAAGGCCAACCACTGATATTGCAAAAGAAGGTTTGTTTAATGTACTGCAAAACAATCTTGACTTCCAAGAGATCAGCACTTTAGATCTTTTTGGCGGAACGGGTAGCATTAGTTATGAACTGGCTTCGAGAGGCGTTACCGATTTAACGATTGTAGAGAAAGATACAGCCATGTATGATTTTATAAAAAAAACAGCAGTAACGTTACGGATTGAAAATATCCAAGTAATTAAAATGGATGTTTTTAAATTTATCAATAATTGTACAGAAAAATTTGATTTTATTTTTGCCGGGCCGCCGTATGCATTAACTACAATTGATGGTTTGCCAAAGAATATATTTGAAAAGCAATTATTAAAAAAAGATGGATGGTTTGTGTTGGAACATACTCCAAGAAACGATTATAAAGACTTCCCTTTTTATAAAGCAGAAAGAAATTACGGCACCACTGTATTTACTACTTTTACTGAGAGCAGAGACTAATGAAGAAAGCAGTACTTAGAAATATTTACAAAGAGAAAAGAAATATTCTTTCTACAGCTGAACGGAATAAACTGGATGATCTTTTATTGATTCAATTTCAAAAAGCGGAGATTCCCTTTATACAATCGTTACTTTCTTTCTGGCCAATTGAAGAACAGAAGGAGCCGGACACACATCTTTTTACAGATTATCTTGAATTCAGAAATCCGGAACTAATAATAGCTTATCCAAGAACAGATTTTATGTTGGATGAAATGATTGCTGTAATTGTTCACCAAGAAACTGATTTTATTAAGAACGAATACAATATTTATGAACCAGCCGAAGGAGATGTTCTTCCGGCAGATGAAATTGATATAATATTGGTGCCACTTCTTGCAGTTGATATCAACGGCTACAGAGTAGGATATGGCAAAGGGTTTTATGATAGATATCTTCCACAATGTAAAAAGGAATGCCTGAAAGTCGGGTTTTCGTATTTTGAGCCTGTTGCCGAAATAACAGATAAGGACGAATTTGATGTACCTTTAGACCTTTGTATTACACCGCACAATCTTTATGTTTTCTAATGCTTTTCTAAAATCCTTCCGCATACTATTACTGCCTTTCGCTTTATTATATTGGCTTGGAATAACTATCCGAAACTTTTTTTACAACAAAAAAATATCTAAATCCTGCAGCTTTGGACTGCCATTAATTTGTGTTGGCAATCTTTCTGTTGGCGGCACAGGAAAATCGCCGATGGTGGAATACCTGTTAGGTTTATTGAAAGACAACTATAAAGTGGCGACACTCAGCCGCGGTTACAAACGCAGAACTAAGGGATATGCTTTGGCAGATGTAAACTCCACGGCATTAGATATTGGTGATGAGCCTATGCAGTTTCATTTAAAATTTCCTGATGTACCAATAGCTGTTGGCGAAGAAAGAATTGAAGCAATTCCTCAACTGTTGCATGACAAACCTGAAACTGAAGTAGTGATTCTGGATGATGCATTTCAGCACAGGGCTATAAAAGCTGGATTAAATATTCTGCTGACTGATTATAGCAATTTGTTTACAAGAGATTTTTATTTACCAACTGGTGATTTACGGGATTTAAAAAGCAGTTATAAGAGAGCAGAAATAATAATTGTTACGAAGTGTAAAACCGATTTATCCATTGAAGAAAAGCATAAAATTACTGATGAAATACAACCCTTATCCCATCAGCACATCTTTTTTACCTGCATAGATTATGGTGAATTATACCATATTGATACGATGGAAAAAAGAAACCTGGCAAATACGACTGAAATATTATTGGTGTCTGGTATTGCTAATCCCAAGCCACTGAAAGCAATGCTGGAAGAACATATTAACAGTTATCATATGCTTCAGTATGCGGATCATCATATATTTTCAATTGACGACTTAAGAGATATTAAGCATAAATTTGAGAGTATTCAATCGCAGGACAAGGTTATCCTTACTACTGAGAAAGATGCTGTCAGGTTAACAAAATTCCGGGAAGAGATCAAAGATTTGCCATTTTATGTTTTACCAGTACAGCATCGCTTCTTGTTTGAAGAAGCTGCGAAATTTAATACACTAATTACAAAATTTATTAACGAGTTTACAAATAATTAAGAGAACCATTTTATGGGAAGAAAAAATACAAAGAAGAGAAATACAAAAGAGAAACAGAAACAAAGACAATCACCTGGAAAAGTGTTGAAGGGTGTATTGGATATTACCCGTTCTGGAATTGGATTTGTTACGATAGAAGGGATGGAAGTTGATATATTAATTCGTCCAGGGGATTTTAATACTGCCATGCATGGCGACACTGTTAGTGTGGCGATAAAGGATATGAAAAGCAGCGGTAGGCGGATGCAGGGAGTGGTGAAAGAAGTTATAAATCGTAAACGAACAGAATTTATTGGTCAGCTGCAAATGAATAAAGCCCGCCCGGATGGCTCGGTCGGACGGGGTTTTGCCTTTTTTGTTGCTGATGTAGATAAACCAATGCCAGATATTTTTATCCCATTAACTAATATTAATAATGCAAAAGATCAGGATAGAGTTGTCGTAAAGATTTTGCAATGGGATAAGGATGATAAAAGACCTGTTGGTGAAGTGGTGAATGTACTTGACCCGGAAAACAGCAACGATGCTGCTATGAAAGATATCTTACTGGATGCAGGATTTCCGTTAACATTTTCTGACGAAGCGTTGGAAGTAGCAGCCAGAATTCCTGATACCATATCAAATGATGAAATTAAAATACGGAAAGATATACGGGATATTTTTACAATCACTATTGACCCGGTTGATGCAAAGGATTTTGATGATGCGATTTCTTTCAGAAAATTAAAAACAGGCAATTATGAAATAGGAATCCATATTGCAGACGTAAGTCATTATGTGGAACAGGATAATGATTTGGATAAGGAAGCTTATCAAAGAGCTACATCCGTTTATTTACCAGATAGAGTAAATCCGATGTTACCGGAACATATTTCCAATGTGCTTTGTTCATTGCGGCCTAATGAGGACAAGCTGACTTTCTCAGCGATCTTTCAAATATCACCAAAAGGAGAAGTGAAACAATACTGGCTTGGGAAAACAGTAATGCATTCCGATCATCGGTTTACCTATGAAGAAGCACAAACAATCATTGAAAACAAAGCTGGTTTATATGCGGAAGAAATTCTGATACTGAATGATATTGCACAGAAATTCAGAAAGAAAAGATTTACACATGGTGCTATTAATTTTTCATCGCAGGAAGTACGTTTTATGTTGGATGAAAAAGGAAATCCAACCGGCATTATGCTAAAAGAAAGTAAAGAAGCACATAAACTGATTGAAGAATTCATGCTACTCGCCAACAGAACTGTTGCGGAGAATATCTCGAAGATAAAAGTGAACAATAAGCCGCTGCCTTTCCCTTATCGTATTCATGACGAACCGGCTGAAGAGAAACTGGTTCCGTTTGTAGCATTTGCAAAAAAATTCGGACACACATTTGATACATCATCACCGGAAGCAATTGCGGTCTCTTTTAATCAGCTATTGAAAGATGTTCATGGGTTGCCTGAACAGCATGTGCTGGAGCAATTAGGTATTCGTACTATGTCAAAAGCAAAATACACTACGGAAAATATTGGTCACTATGGTTTGGGTTTTGAACATTACTGTCATTTTACTTCGCCAATCCGCCGTTATCCGGATGTGATGGTGCATCGTATTTTATTTGATGTGCTGAATAATAAAATACTGGCAGATAAAAAGCTGGAAGATAAATGCAAACATGCCAGTGAAAGAGAAAGAGCTGCCATGGAAGCTGAAAGAGCATCCAATAAATACAAGCAGGTGCAGTACATGAAGAATTTCTTGGGCGAAGATTTTGAAGGAGTGATAAGTGGCGTTGCCAGTTTTGGTTTTTGGGTGGAAACAGTGGAACATAAATGTGAAGGCCTTGTAAGTGTAAACAGCTTATTGGAATATGATGAATTCCGCCATGTAGAAACTGACTATTGTTTGGTTGGGCAACGAAGCGGCAAGAAATTTAGGATGGGAGATAAGGTGAAGATAAAAGTAGTGGCTGCCAATCTTACCAAGCGGCAACTGGATTATGAATGGGTTGTGAGTGATGAATTGGGAGCAGAAAAGGAAGAAAAGCCTAAAGGGAAAAAGAAGAAGTAATGAATGACGAATAATATAAAAATTCTCTGGTTTCAAACTTTAATATCAGCCATTTTTCCCCACTTGTTGATAACTCTAAATCTTTAAGGCTAAGGCTGTTTTGTTATATTTGCTCTCTATGTAAAAAATGAGTAAAGAACTGAACGTACAAGAGTGCCCTACGTTCCTCAGGGTAAACTGTGCAAGGGACGATGCTCAGGGAACCGGAAGCTGGTAACAAAATATCTCTGAAAAACTTAAGTGAGCAATGGCAAAAGAAAAGTCTGACCTTTTTAATTACGACGAAGACAGTATAAAATCTCTCGACTGGAAAGAACATATCCGCCTTCGGCCGGGTATGTATATTGGTAAACTCGGCGATGGCTCCTCTCCCGATGATGGTATTTATGTGTTGGTAAAAGAAGTGATGGACAATTGTATTGATGAATATACAATGGGTCATGGCAAAACTGTAGAGCTGACGATAGATGGGAAAACTGTAACTGTAAGAGATTATGGCCGTGGAATTCCGCTGGGGAAAGTGGTTGATGTGGTGAGCAAGATAAATACCGGTGCGAAATACGACAGTAAGGCTTTTCAAAAATCTGTTGGCTTGAATGGTGTGGGTACGAAGGCGGTAAATGCATTGAGTAATTATTTTAAAGTAACTGCTGTACGGGAAGGAAAAGAAAAGACAGCCGAATTTGAAAGAGGTGTTTTAATAAAAGAATATAAGGAAGCAAAGACGGGAGAAGAGAATGGTACACTGGTAACATTTATCCCCGATGAACAAGTATTTAAGAATTATAAATATCACTCTGAATTTCTGGAGAACCAGATTTGGAACTATTGTTTTTTGAATGCAGGGTTGAAAATTGTTTTTAACGGAAAGAGTTTTGTAAGCAAAAATGGATTGTTTGATCTGTTGCAACGCAAAACCAATGAAGATGAGATCCGTTACCCAATTATTCACCTGAAAGGTAATGATATGGAGATTGCCCTTTCGCATACAAATGATTATGGTGAAGACATTTACAGTTTTGTAAATGGTCAGCATACGACACAAGGCGGCACACACCAGCAAGCTTTCCGGGAAATGTATGTAAAAACCATCCGGGAATTTTATAAAAAAGATTATGATGCATCGGATATAAGAACTGGTATTGTTGCGGCTGTTTCGGTAAGAGTAGTGGAGCCAGTTTTTGAATCGCAGACAAAAACAAAACTGGGCTCTCAGAATGTAGATACCAAGGGGCCAAGTATGCGTCAGTTCTTCAGCGATTTTTTATCAAAAGAATTGGATAATTATTTGCATAAAAATCCAGCGACTGCTGAAGCTTTTAAAAAGCGAATAGAGCAAAGTGAGAGAGAAAGAAAAGATATGGCGGGGATTAAAAAACTGGCAAATGAAAGAGCTAAGAAAGCAAACCTGCATAATAAGAAATTGCGGGATTGCAGGGTGCATTTAAATGATGAGTCTCCATCGAAGGGCAAAGAATTATTTGTTGAAAAGCAAAATGCAACAACAATCTTTATTACGGAAGGAGATAGTGCCAGTGGTTCTATTACCAAGTCAAGAAATGTAGAAACGCAGGCTGTTTTTAGTCTTCGGGGAAAACCGCTGAACTGTTTTGGACTGACGAAGAAAGTGGTGTATGAAAATGAGGAGTTCAATCTTTTGCAACATGCATTGAATATTGAAGAAGGAATGGAAGGGCTTCGCTTCAATAATATTGTAATTGCAACTGATGCAGATGTGGATGGATTACACATCCGCTTGTTGCTAATGACATTCTTTTTGCAATTCTTCCCTGACCTGGTGAAGCATAATCATATTTATATTCTTGAAACACCTTTATTCCGAGTGAGAAATAAACAGGAAACTATTTATTGTTATAGTGAAGAAGAAAAACAAGCAGCTGTGAAGAAATTAGGAAGCAAACCTGAAATTACCCGTTTTAAAGGATTGGGTGAAATATCACCGGATGAGTTCGGTAGATTTATTGGAGAAGAAATGAAGACGACATTGATGAGTCTAGAAGCAGGTGAACATATTCAGGATCTGCTTGACTTTTATATGGGTAAGAATACACCGGACAGACAGGATTTTATTATTAATAATCTGAAAGTTGAATTAGATGCGCCAGTTGAAACAGTGTAGTTTACTTAATCTTAGGAAATATCAAGTCCTCCCTTTAGGGAGGATTTAGGAGGGCAAGATGTTTGAATTTCACGCCGATAGAAAAAGATACTTCGACATTCAGGTTTTGAATGCAGAGAAATATGTGATTCCTTTTATCGAAGAAAAGTATCCTGTCAATTCCGGAATGAGAGTGTTGGAAATTGGTTGTGGCGAAGGCGGAGTTTTGAAAGCATTTATCAATAAGGGATGCGTAGGGGTGGGAGTGGAACTGGATGCGCCAAGAATAGTTGATGCACAAAAATTCTTACCAGAAGATATTGCAGCAGGCAGATTGAGTTTTGTGGTGAAAGATATTTATGAAGTTGATGTAGAGAAAGATTTTAATGGGTTGTTTGACATTATTATTTTGAAAGATGTGATTGAACATATTCATGACCAGGCGAAGCTGATAGGTTGGATGAAGAATTTTTTGAAGCCAGAAGGAATTGTGTTCTTTGGATTTCCTCCTTGGTATATGCCGTTTGGCGGTCACCAGCAGATATGTAAATCAAAAATATCGAAACTGCCTTATATTCATTTGCTGCCAAAATATATATATAAGGGCATATTAAAAAACAGAAAAGAGAATGTGGATGAGATGATGGAGATAAGGGAAACAGGTATCAGCATAGAAAGGTTTGAAAAGATTTGTAGAAAGGAAGGATACAATATTGCTCATCACCAGCATTATTTATTAAACCCTATCTATGAGTGGAAATTTGGCTGGAAACCAAGAAGACAAGGATTGCTGATAAAGGCAATTCCATTTATAAGAAATTTTTTTACAACCTGTGTTTATTATATTATTAAGGCATAAATAAAAACTGAACTTCTCCCTTAAGTTCAGATTGTAAATTAAAATGACCATTAATTGGGAAAATGGTAGGCCTCTTTAAGCCCGCCCGGATGACCCGGTCGGACGGGGTTTTAAACTATGATACACATTGTATTTAATGAAAGCGAAATAGACCTGATGAAGCAGGTAATTGAATTAGATGAAACTTTAGCCGGTGAAGTATTACAGATCAAAGATGATTATGCTGTAGGTCCGCTTGCTGATCTTGATACTCCGGAAGGCTGGCAGGCAAGAACTGATTGGTGGATGGATTTGATAAAGTATTCGCATTACAGTAAGAATGAAACAAACGTAATTGATGACAGGGAAACCATCAATCAGCTAAAAGCTAAACTTGATGAAAACCCGGAAGAGCAACTTTGGATCTGGATGGGGCAAAATCAGCATGATGTATGCGGCTATTACCGGATGATTGCTGAGTTCAGGGAGTATCAGGGAAGACTCATGGTTTTGTACATGAACAACCTTCCTTTTATTAATGATAAAGGACAGATATTTTATCCATCATGGTTGTGTGAAATTCAGCCAACCGAATTTTTAAAAGCTAAGAAACTGGCTCGTCCAGTTACACTTAGCGAATTCGAAATAGATCCTGATGAATGGAAAAAATTATGTGAGGAAAATGCAATGGTGAGAATCCTGGAAGGAGGAAAAAAGATAGGAGGAAAGGAACAAACGTTTTATGATGGTGAGATTTTAAAGAATCTTACACCAGAATGGCAAAAGGCATGGCGATTGGTTGGGAATACTTTAAACAGAATGAAAATAAAAACCGGCGATGTGTTTATTGAGTGGCGCATAAAGCAACTGATCAATGAAGGAAAGATTGAAGTGACCGGCGATGTTGAAAAGGGTTGGAAAGATTTTGATGTAAAATTGAGTGGTGGAAAAAAGGCTGAGGTCAGCGAAGCAGAAGAAGCAAACAGTTAAAATGAAAAACATAATCAAACTGGAAGAAGCGGCAATGCTTGGTCTCTGCATTTATGTGTTGAGTTCAGTAAATGCAGCATGGTGGTGGTATCTGATTTTGATTTTCGGACCTGATTTAAGTATGCTTGGCTACCTCGACGGTAATAAGATTGGTGCAGCTTGTTATAATTTATTTCATCACAAAGGAATTGCAATAGCCGTATTTATTGCAGGATTGCTTTTGCCAAATATGCTGTTAGAGATTATTGGAATTGTTTTATTTGGACATTTATCAATGGACAGATTGTTTGG
>JBDSUW010000111.1:0-11942 GCA_039927535.1 Chitinophagaceae bacterium
AAACAAAATCAGGGCAATTAACTCCCGTTGAGCAACCATTTCGTACCAATTCCGGCATAAACACCTATACAGGGTTATGGACAGAACAGGAAATTGTTCATTTGTTGAAGCGTACAATGTTTGGTGCCGCCAAGGCTGACATCAATTATTTCAAAACCCGGACAATGAGCCAAACAGTGGATGAGTTATTAAATCCAACTGCACTAAATCCTGCTCCGCCAGTAAAGGAATACACTACATCAACACAGCCGGGAACACCCGATGGAAATATTGTACAAGGAACTACATGGATTCATGATATAAATAATGACGGAACTGTTCAGTCCCAAAGAAGAAGTTCTTATAAAAAATGGTTCACTGGAAATCTAATCAATCAGGACAGAAGTATCCGCGAAAAACTGGTGATGCTGATGATTGATCATTTTGGCAATGAAGCTTCGGATGTTGGAAATGGAAATTGGATTTTTCGTCAGCAGGATTTGATCCGTCAAAATGCATTAGGCAACTTCAAAAGCCTTATTACCAATATCACAAAAGATATTGCTATGCTTCGCTACCTGAATGGTTATCTTAATCAGGCATCAGCACCCGATGAAAATTATGCTAGGGAATTGATGGAGCTGTTCACTTTGGGAAAAGGTCCAGGATCACAATACACTGAAAGCGATGTAAAAGAAGCTGCCAAAGTATTAACTGGATGGCAGGTAATTGCAACAACTTACACAACAACATTTAATTCAAACAGACATAGTCCTGTTAACAAAACATTTTCTTCTTTTTTTAATGGCACAACAATTACCGGAAGAACGGGTGCTACTGCCGGAGATCTTGAATTGACCGATTTGGTGAATATGATTTTTGCACAGCAGGAAGTGGCAAAATATATCGTACGAAAATTTTACCGCTGGTTTGTTTATTATGCAATAGATAGTGCTACGGAGGCCAATGTAATTGCTCCACTGGCAGATATTTTCCGTACCAATAATTATGAATTGAAACCAATGCTTGCTGCATTATTTAAAAGTGAGCATTTTTTTGATATGCTCAACAGAGGTTGTATGATTAAAAATCCGGCTGATCATGTAATCGGTTCTTTACGAGAAATGAAAACAACTTTTCCACCTGCAGCTGATTGGAATAATAGTTACGGTTTATGGAATACATTTTATACATGGATTGTGAATACTGGGCAGAATCTGCATGACCCGCCAAATGTTTCCGGTATGCCTGCTTATTATCAGGAACCATCTTTTCATGAAATATGGATCAATTCAGATTCATTGCCTAAGAGAAATCAGTTTACTGATATTATGATCAATACAGGGTATACCAGAGGTGGTTTCAAAGTTCAGTTTGATTGTGTTGCCTTTGCACAAGCATTGAATAATCCGGGTAATCCAAATGATTTGATTGATGAAACACTAAACATTGTATTCCGAAATGATCTTTCGGCTCAATCAAAAGCTCAAATCAAAACCCAGATTTTATTAACTGGTCAGATATATGATTATTATTGGACCAATGCCTGGACAGCTTATATTTCAAGTCCGACAACAGCCAATTTTAATACAGTGAACATAAGGTTGAAATCGTTGTTTCAATACTTTTTTAATTTGTCAGAATACCAGTTAGCATAAAATCCAACTACTTAATTTCTCAACAATGAAAAGGAAAGATTTTTTACTCAGCACCATACCAGCCGCAGCCATTTTGCCGGAAGTAATAAACGGGTATTCTGTAAAAGCTTTTAATAGTAATTCTCCATTGGTGCAGGCATTGATGCAGGGAACCACATTAACAGATCATGTATTGGTCATCATACAATTGTCAGGTGGAAATGACGGATTAAACATGGTGATTCCTGTAGATGCTGGCTATGCCAATTATGTAAATGCAAGAAACAATGTGGCGATTCCACAAAATAAAGTGTTGCCAATTGCCGGTGTTACTGGCACAGGAATTCATACTGCTATGACGGGATTACAATCTTTGTTTAGTGAAGGAAAGGCAAAAGTGATACAAGCAGTTGGATACCCCCAACCAAATTTTTCTCACTTCAGGGCAACGGATATCTGGATGAGCGGATCCAACAGTAATCAGGAAGTGTATAGCGGTTGGGCTGGACGTTATTTAAATTATGAGTACCCCAATTTTCCTACAGGTTATCCAAACACTGACATGCCTGATCCTTTGGCTATTCAAATTGGCTCCACTACCACATTAACCTCGCAAGGTTCTACTGCTAATATGGGAATGAGTATTACCAACCCAACTACATTTTATAATTTAATAAGTGGTACTACCGATCCAGCACCAGCAACCCCTGCAGGAAAAGAATTGACTTACATAAGAACAGTTAATCAGCAAACACAAGAGTATTCAACAGTTATAAAAGCAGCAGCCAATGCTGTTACACAGCAGGGAACTTATCCTTCCAATAATTCATTGGGCGACCAGCTAAAAATTGTTGCCCGGTTAGTAAGAGGTGGATTGAGAACAAGAGTGTACATGGTAAGTTTCGGTGGTTTTGATACTCATTCTGTTCAGGTAAATTCAGGCGATACCACAACCGGTAATCATGCAACTTTGTTACAAAGAGTTTCAGATGCCATCAAAGCCTTTCAGGATGATCTGAAATTTTTGGGTGTGGAAGACAGGGTTGTAGGAATGACATACAGTGAATTTGGGAGAAGAATAAAATCAAACTCTAGTACCGGAACAGATCATGGTGCTGCTGCGCCCATGTTTTTATTTGGAAGTAAAATAAATGCCGGCATGCTTGGTGTGAACCCAACTATTCCTGCCAATGCATCGGTGAATGATAATATACCCATGCAATATGATTTCAGAAGTGTGTATGCTACTTTATTAGAAAAATGGTTTTGTCTTGATAAAACGATTGTAGACTCATTATTTCCTCCGGGAATTAATGCCCAGTTACAAAGCCTGCCGTTGATAAAAACCGGCGCTTGTAATACAGTTACACCACCTGCCCCAGGCAATGATGATGTATTGATAACAAACAGAGCCAATCCATTTACTTCCAGTACTACAATTGTTTTTAAAACACAAGGTGGCCGCACATTTATTCAAGTTATAGATACACTGGGTAGAATGATCAAAGTATTGATCGATATAGATTATGCGGGACCGGGAACGCATACTGTTACTTTTGATGCAGAAGGATTACCCAATGGTATTTATTATGCTCGTTTGCAGAATGGAGTGATACAACAGGTAAGAGCAATGTTGAAAGTAAGGCCTTAAGGTTTAATTAACCTAAGATACGATGTCCCGCATTCACCCAATTCGTAATTTTTTGTTTGTCAACGGCCGTTAACTTTTGCCATGGTTCGTGTCTCCACGAACCATTACTTAAATCCAAACTGAACTCTTAAACTACTTAATCACTCTGCCGATGTCCAGCATTCACCCAATTCGTAATTTTTTGTTTGTCAACTGCAGTTAACGGAGCATTTGGTGCTAATGGCATTTGTGAAGGAATATTGTCTACAGCTCTTGCTTTTATTCTGTCCCAGTTAGCCACAACGCTGGCATCGGAATCAAAATTTTTACCTCCTTCCATTCCTCCATTATAATGACAGGGTCCGCAATAGCCAACAATGATTTGTTTAACTAAAGCATATTTGGGCCCGTAATTATGTATAGTAATCTGGGTTGTATCTGTGCATTCTTTTTGATTTTTTACCATGAGTGTATAACTACCTGGTGCCAAATTTGTAAAATTTCGTGAAACCTGATATGTTCCATTATTCAGTTTATAAGTAATTGTATCACCTATCGGATAATTAACAGCGATACTTCCATTATTTGCTCCTCCAATTGATTCTGTTTTAAAGTAGTCTATCACATAACTTACACCAAGGCATGGTTCTGGTGTTGCATCTTTTTTTGAACAGGCCGTAATGAATAAAAGATAAGAAAACAGAATCGCCCGGAACGTTGTTGTTTTCAATTGGCTGTGTTTAAGCATAAGCTAAATTAAAAGAATAAGTATAGAGTTGATTGTTTTTTAAAAGTTATGCAGATTTATTGACTTATCGTTTGCAGGAAAGATTAAACTGAATTGCTGTAAGGAAATGAAATATATAAATGAAGCATTGTTGCATTTATTAAAAAAACAATATATTTGCTGTAGTGATGATTTTCAGACATACCAGTTTAAAAAAAATAGCTGTTGGCTTGCTGCTGGCTTTATTGGTATTTATTCATACTGAAAAAGCTGTACACCATCATAAAAAATCAGTTGCAACATCACAGCAAAATGGCTATACAACTGCATCTAATAATTTCCTTTGTTCTATCTGCGATTATGTATTTGCAAAAGATGCAGATGTTCCGGTTCAATTCATCCTTTCAATTAGTGTTGATTATTCTCAGGAGCAATCAGCACAACTAATATCTCACTATAACAGGGTTATTATTTTTCAAATTACAGATCGGGGTCCACCTGCCGTCTAAATAGCTAAAGAGATTATCATAAGCGATAATCAAATACCCGTTTCAAAAAATCATTTCATTTACTGGCTATTTCATAATAGCTATCTATTTATATAACAAGCACATGAAAAAGATTCTATTCTTTTTAATACCGCTTATTCAGTCATTCAATAGCAGCAATGCCCAAGTCAATATTTCTTCTGATGCAGAAAAAGTAACCCTTTCGGGAAGAGTTACTGATGAAAAAACAGCTGAACCATTATCTGGCGCATCCATTTACCTGGCTGATGACAGAATCGGTGCCATTGCAAATGCAGAAGGGAAATACAGGTTAGATAATATTCCCGATGGGCATCATGTTGTAGAAGTTTCATATGCTGGTTACAGTACATTGGTGGTACATCTTGAATTAAACAGTTCTGTGGAAAAGGATTTTATATTGTCTTCTGTTGTAGTGGAAAATTTGGGCGTCATAGTTACAGGAGTGGCAGGTGCAACAAGTATCCGAAAATCACCGGTGCCGGTTGCTTCTATTCGTAAATTGGCTTTATTACAAACACCATCTACAAATATCATTGATGCATTAACGCATATTCCCGGAGTATCACAAGTTTCTACCGGGCCAGCTATTTCAAAACCTTATATCCGTGGGCTTGGTGGAAACAGAGTGGTGATTATAAACGAAGGAGTGCGGCAGGAAGGACAACAGTGGGGTGATGAACATGGAGCCGAGATTGATGAAATGAGTGTGGCAAGAGCAGAAGTGGTGAAAGGCCCTGCTTCTTTAATGTATGGCAGCGATGCTCTGGCAGGTGTAATTAATTTTATTACCAATACTCCCGTTGCTGAAGGTAACTTGAAAGGAAATATTATTTCTAATTATCAAACCAATAATGGATTGTTTGCCATTAATGGAAATCTTGAAGGGAATAAGAATGGCTTGAACTGGAATTTGTATGGCACTTATAAATCAGCCGGTAGCTATCAGAATAAATATGATGGTAAAGTGTTGAACTCTGGGTTCAATGAAAAGAACTTCGGTGGTTATATCGGTATCAACAAAAGCTGGGGTTATAGTCATATTATTTTAAGTCGTTTTGATCAGCATCTTGGATTGATAGAAGGAGAGAGAGATGATGCAACGGGTCAGTTCTTATTATTTGGAGGCACAACACAGGAAAGAATTGCAACAAAAGCTGATTTAGATACAAGAAATTTATTTGTGCCTCAGCAAAGAGTGCAGCATAATAAAATTGTGAGTGATAACAATTTCGCTTTT
The DNA here is from genome assembly GCA_039927535.1 of Chitinophagaceae bacterium. Classification (GTDB taxonomy): domain Bacteria; phylum Bacteroidota; class Bacteroidia; order Chitinophagales; family Chitinophagaceae; genus JJ008. The sequence goes on from JBDSUW010000111.1 coordinate 5,741, forward strand.
AAGAAAAGCAGGTTGAAAGTGAATTTGGCATATCAGAATAATTTGCGTCAGGAGTTTGGTAATGCAATGGACCCATTGGAGAAAAGCCTTTTCTTCGATTTAAAAACATTCAATTATAATTTACAATGGCAATTGCCAGAATTAAAAGAATGGCATGCGACTGTTGGCGTAAATGGAATGCGGCAATCCAATCAGAACAAAGGTGAAGAAACATTGATTCCAGAATACAATCTTTTTGACATTGGAGGATTTGTATTTGTACAAAGATCATTTAGGAACGCAACCATAAGTGGAGGCTTACGCTACGATACCAGGAAGATTAATTCAATGGAATTGATTGAAGCTGGCGATGTAAAGTTTAACCAATTTTCCCGTTCCTTCTCCAATGTTTCAGGAAGTGCTGGAATAAGTTATGAAGCAAATGAGAAGCTGACATTAAAAGCAAACCTTGCCAGAGGATTTCGTTCGCCTACGTTGGCAGAGCTTGCCACCAATGGAGCACATGAAGGAACAAATCGTTATGAATACGGAGAGCAGCATCTTCGTTCAGAAACCAGTTTGCAAATGGATGGGGGTTTAAATTTTAACTACGAACACTTCAGTATTGACATCAGTGCATTTTATAACAGGTTGAATGATTTTATTTTTTACAGAAAGCTGGAATCAGTTTTTGGTGGTGATTCATTAGTAAATAATGGCGGCGATTTTATTCCTGCATTCAAATTCAATCAGCAGGATGCAAAGCTTGCCGGTTTTGAAGCATCTATTGATATTCATCCGCATCCGCTGGATTGGTTGCATTTTGAAAATGCTATTTCATTTGTGAGAGGCCGGTTTGATAATCCAATAGACGGAAGCAATAATATTCCATTGATTCCGGCTGCCCGGCTGACCAGCGAGTTGAAGGCTGACTTTAAAAAGCTCAGTAATTCAATTCATAATTTTTATGCAAAACTTGAATGGGACAAAACATTTGAGCAGCATAATCCTTTTACTGGATTTGAAACAGAAACTTTTACCAATGGGTATGCTTTGCTGAATGCCGGTTTCGGAGCTGATATTGTAAATGGCAAGAAAACTTTATTCAGCATTCATGTTGGTGTTACTAATATCACAGATGTATCTTACCAAAGCCATCTCAGTCGGTTAAAATACACTGCGGAAAATATGGCAAGTGGAAGAATGGGTGTGTTCAATACAGGAAGAAATTTCTCATTTAAAGTAAATGTGCCACTGGATTTTTCAAAGAAGTAAAGGTTAGGTTGTATATTTACCTATTGCTACTGCCATTTTCATTGTTTTAATATTGTTATTTAAGCAAAATCAAAAATGGAAATCAACTTTAATACACCAGCCTTATTGTTTCCGGCTATCAGTTTGTTATTGCTTGCCTATACTAACAGGTATCTTGCCCTGGCCGCCTTGATCCGAAAACTGCATGATGAATATGTGAGAGGTGAGAAAAAAACTATGTTGCTAAAGCAGATAAAAATTCTCAGACTTCGAATAAATATGGTACGGCAGATGCAGGCATTAGGAGTTTTTAGTTTTCTGTGTTGTGTAGTTACCATGTATGGTGTATCTAAACAATGGACTGAATTTAACAGCTATGTTTTTGCGGTAAGCTTATTGAGCCTGTTGGCTTCACTTATTATTTCTTTACTGGAAATTTCTCAAAGCACAAAAGCATTGGAATGGGAGTTGAGTGATATGGAAGATCTAGATAAGGAGAATTTCATAACCACCATGTTTAACAAAGATAAAAAATGAGAAATAGGAAGCAGTTGTTATAACTCTTTAGAGGCTTTCAGCACTTTCTCCCAACTGCCGCCATTATATAAGTCCTTAATTCCTTTTGATCTAAGTATTCTTAAAGCTTGTCCGCTTCTGTTTCCAGAGGCACAACAAAGCACTATCGGCCGCTCCATCCCTTTTATCCTTGTAATATTGGAAGGTATCAGATTTAATGGAATATTTATTGATTCGGGTACTCGTCCCTGATCATATTCATTAACAGTCCGAACATCAATAACTATAGCTCCTTTTCGTAATGCCTCTTTGGTGGAGCTTTTGCCAAATCCAAAAAATGATAATAGTCCCATAATTTAAGCAACGTATATTTTAGATTTCCTTTCACCAATCTGCTGACGCCACATGGCATAATACAAACCTTTTTCTTCTAACAGTTTTTCATGATTGCCTGTTTCTACCACATCGCCTTTTTCCAGTACATAAATTCTGTCGGCATGCATAATGGTAGAAAGCCGGTGTGCAATCAGAATGCTTATTTGTTTGCCATCACTTGATATTTCACGGATGGTATCTGTAATTGCTTCTTCTGTAAGGGAGTCTAATGCAGAAGTAGCTTCATCAAATAGCAATACTTTTGGTTTTCGAAGCAAAGCCCTGGCAATGGAAAGCCGTTGTTTTTCTCCTCCGGATAATTTTAATCCGCCTTCGCCTATCATGGTGTCTAATCCTTTATCGGCTCTTGCCACTAAATTAGTACAGGAAGCTTTATCCAATACATCCATTACCTCATCATCATTTGCTTCGGGGTTTACAAAGATCAGGTTTTCACGGATGGTGCCGGAAAACAGCTGAGTGTCCTGTGTTACAAAACCAATCTGGTTACGCAGGTCATCGAAGTCAATATTATTTTCATCAATATTGTTATATAATATTCTTCCCTGCTGCGGACGATAAAGACCAACAAGCAGTTTCATTAATGTAGTTTTACCGGAACCTGATGGACCAACAAAGGCAATTGTTTCTCCAGTGTTTACTTTAAAACTAATTTCGTTGATGGCTTTTTGAGAAGCAGTTTTATGTTTGAATCCTACATTCTCAAATTCTAATGTTTCAATTTTGCCCAGATGTTTTGGATTGGCAGCTTTTGGTTCGGGTTCTTTTTTCATCAGGTTCTCAAAGTTTTCCAATGAAGCCTGTGCCTCCCTGTAAGTAAGGATGATGTTGCCGATCTCTTGCAACGGCCCAAAAACAAAGAATGAAAATATCTGCATGGTAGCTAATTCCCAGGGCTGCATTTCCTTGCGGAAGACCATCCACATAAGCAAGAATAAAATTATCTGGCGAAGTGTGTTTACAAAAGTGCCCTGAATAAAACTGATACTCCGAAGCCGTCTTACTTTTTTTAATTCAAGACCAAGAATTTTAAAGGTGTTTTTATTTAATCGTTTTACTTCCTGTCCGGTAAGACCGAGGCTTTTTACCAGTTCAATATTGCGAAGCGATTCAGTAGTAGAGCCTGCTAAAGAAGTAGTTTCCTTTACAATGATTTTCTGTACAGTTTTTATTTTTTTGCTAAGCAAATTCGAAATGATGGTCAGTAAAAAAATACCTCCAAAATAAATCAATGGAAGCATCGGATGAATCTGAAAAGCAAAAATGGCAACAAAAAAAATTCCTATTACTACTGGAAATAATACATTCACAAAGGATGCGACAAACTTTTCTGTATCGATTCTTACTTTCTGTAAAATGCCTAATGTTTCTCCGCTGCGCTGATCTTCAAACTCCTGATAGGGAAGGCCCATCGCATGTTGCAATCCTTCGGTAAAAACAGTGGCGCCAAATTTTTGTGTTACTACATTTAGAAAATAATCCTGGAATGCTTTTGCAATTCTGCTTATCATAGCAACGCCAATGGATGCGCCAAGCAAGGTTAATAAAGGCCCGGCAAATCCCCACCAGAATGGTTGATAGGCAGCGCTGTTATCATGGTATTTGTAACCAAGGTCAATCAGACGGCCAAAGATGATTGGATCGATTAGCGAAAAACTAATATTAATCGCTGCCAGGAATAAAACTAATGCAACGAGCCATTTATGGGGTTTAAGATAACGTAGTAATATTTTCATTTTTTATTTTGAGAGAAAGAAAAGATGAATCAATGAACAAACATTGTACAATTTTCGGAAAAAATGACAACATAGCAGCATTTGAATGAGAACCGGCTGAATAAATACCCATTCAGGCAATACGAAACGAAGTAAGGCAATTATGTCGGGAAATCCTTTGACTCTTTTATCCGTATGGCCTGGTTTATATGTCTCCGCTCATGCCCGATAATTATTGTTATAGCATTTCTTAAGCTATAAGATACAAGACCTGATATGGGTGATATAACATACACTTTGTCCAGATCTGCATCCAGACAACTATTTAGTTTGAGAACTATTTCGTCAAAATGTTTATTAAATCCGGTAAGTATATCCTCTCTCCTTTCATTTTCAGGAGGTTGGAAAAGGCGGGGAGCAATTATTTTATGCCTTACTTTTTCCTGCGTTTGTAATACCAGCACGGAGCCCCAGAATTTTTTTAATGGATTAAATTTTTCCCAGCCAACGGTTCTAAAATCTTGTTTAATTTTTTTCTCAATGTTGTGAAGGCGTAAACCATCTGCTATAATCAAATGTTTTAAACATTGTGCAATACTCCAAGAAGTATCATAAGGTTTCCAGTTTAATTGTTCGGAGGAAAGTAAAAAAATTTCAGTGATTGTTTTTTCTTTTGCTTCCATTCCTTTTTGAAGCAGTTGATGTATAAAATCGGGATCTTTCATCTTTCCAGATCGAAAGTAGTAAAGAATACAATAATTATAGAACAATTTATCCTGCCCAACCTTCCCGGTCCAGGCTGCGGTATTGAATGGCTTCTGCAAGATGTTCTGGCTTGATGTCTTCCGATAAAGAAAGATCGGCAATGGTTCGTGACACTTTTAATATCCTGTCGTAGGCTCGGGCCGATAAATTCAGTTTTTCCATAGCAGCCTTTAGTAAGGTGGCGCCAACTTGGTTAATTACACAAATTTCTTTCAGCATTTTACTGCTTATCTGTGCATTACAGTATATGCCCGGATTGTCCTTATATCGCTCCGCTTGTATTTCCCTTGCAGCTATTACTCTTTCCCGTATGGTTGCAGAATTTTCCTGTGGTTTGATGGATGACAATTCACTGAATGGAACCGGTGTTACTTCCACATGCAGATCAATTCTGTCTAATAGCGGCCCGGAAATTTTATTAAGATACTTCTGCACAGCTCCCGGCGGGCAGGTACATTCTCTCTCCGGATGATTATAAAAACCGCAGGGGCAAGGATTCATACTTGCTATCAACATAAATGATGCAGGAAAATCCACCGCTATTTTTGCTCTGGAGATAGTTACTTTTCTCTCTTCCATCGGCTGGCGCATAACTTCCAATACTGCTCTTTTAAACTCTGGCAATTCATCAAGAAACAGTACACCGTTATGTGCTAATGAAATTTCTCCGGGTTGAGGATTACCACCGCCACCAACTAAGGCCACATCGCTGATAGTATGATGTGGTGAACGGAAAGGCCTTCTGGAAACCAATGTTGCATTCTCTGGTAATTTACCTGCTACTGAATGAATCTTTGTTGTTTCTAATGCTTCCTGCAAAGAAAGAGGCGGAAGTATAGTTGGTAATCTTTTCGCAAGCATGGTTTTGCCTGCACCGGGAGGTCCAATCAATATTGCATTATGTCCGCCAGCAGCAGCAATTTCCAAAGCTCTCTTTATATTTTCCTGTCCTTTTACATCTACAAAATCTATTTCAAAATCTGATTGTGAATGGGCAAACTCTTCTCTGGTATTCACAACAGTAGGTTCAAGTCCTTTTTCTTCATTCTCAAAAAAGTCAATTACCTGTTTAATGTTTTCAACTCCATACACGGCAAGATTGTTCACCATCCCTGCTTCTTTCGCATTCATTTTCGGAAGAATCAGTCCTTTGAATCCTTCTTTTCTTGCTTGTATGGAAATGGGTAATGCTCCTCTGATAGATCGTATTTCACCATTGAGAGATAATTCACCCATGATGACGTAATTGCTCAATGCTTCTGCATTCTTAATTTGTTTGGAAGCTGCCAATATTCCCAATGCTATGGGCAGGTCAAAAGGTGTACCGCTTTTTTTAATATCAGCAGGTGCAAGGTTAACGACTACTTTGGTTCGGGGCATATTGTAGCCGTTCGTTTTAAAAGTACTTTCTACCCGGTGCAGACTTTCTTTTACAGCATTATCCGGCAAACCAACGATCATCGGGTCTTTGCCGGTCGTTAACCAGTTTACTTCGATGATGATGGTAATTGCGTCCACACCGTATACAGCACTTCCAAATGTTTTTACAAGCATGGGTTGAAGATAAGAGAATTAGC
>JBDSUW010000112.1:0-2616 GCA_039927535.1 Chitinophagaceae bacterium
CCCCGAGACAAGAGGGCATGTCTGCCATGCTTTCGCAATTTCATCACCCCACAGTGTGTGTCTTGTTATGTTAAGAGCTTGATAAAACAAATATATAGTTATTTGCCAATTCATTCCAAATTTTCTAATAAATATTTTTAAATTATAGAAATTATTCAATAATTTGGTCATTATTATAATTAATATCTAAAAACGATAATCAAAATGGCTGCCAAATTAAATCTTGATAAACTGGATCTTCAGATCATTCACCATATGATGGAGAATGCGGAAATCTCTTATGCTGAGCTTGGAAAGAAACTATTCGTTTCCGGTGGTACTATTCATGTCCGTATCAAAAAACTACAAGAAGCAGGAGTGGTCAAAGGTACAAGGTTGAAAGCAGACTTGAAGCAATTAGGTTATGATGTGATTGCCTTTATTGGAATTTATTTAAAAGAAAGTTCATTGTATGATTCTGTAGCGAAAGACCTGCAAAAAATTCCGGAGATTGTTCGGCTTAATTATACAACGGGTAACTATAGCATGTTTGCAGAAATTGTTTGTAAAGATATTTCCGAGCTACGCCATGTATTACATGATCAGTTGCAGAAAATAAAAGGTATTGAAAGAACAGAAACTTTTATTTCATTGGATGAAAGCTTTAGCAGGAATGTGAAAGTGATGTAAAGCTCCCTAAACCTGGCTGCCGGCAGGCAGGTCCCCCGAAGGGGGACTTTGAAAGACTCCGAAAAAATGATTATTGATTTATGATGATGTAATGTTTCAAAATTTAGATTCTTCCTCTTACATTCAAGGCATCTCTTAATCCATTGCCCAATAAATTAAAAGCAAGTACTAACAACATAATAGCAAAGCCCGGTGCCAGTGCAAGCATCGGGTTTTGTGTAATGATGAAATTATAATTTTCTTTTATCATCAAACCCCAGCTTGGTTGCGGTGGTTGTACGCCGATTCCCAAAAAACTAAGTCCAGCTTCTATTACAATCGCTGATGCAAAATTGGCGGCGGCAATTACCATTACAGGTCCCATAATATTTGGCCAGATATGACGAACGATTATTCTGAAATTGGAAAAACCTAATGCTCTTGTTGCTTCTACATATTCTAATTCTCTTACTCCAAGCACCTGTCCTCGTACCAACCTTGCCACATTCACCCACATGGTTAATCCAATGGCAATAAATATTTGCCAGAAGCCTTTTCCCAATGCCAGTGTAATAGCAAACACCAATAACAACGTTGGAATACTCCAGATTATATTGATGAACCACATGATAATATCATCGGTGCGGCCACGAAAAAATCCGGCCAGCGAACCTAATAGTAAACCAATACTTAATGAAATGATTACGGTGATAAGCCCCACACTTAAACTTACTCTTGTACCAACAATGATTCTGCTGAAAATATCTCTCCCATATTTATCTGTACCCAACCAGAATTTTTTTGTAATAATGGGAGTTGATGCTGTTTGCGAAATATGATAAGCTATCCGTTCACTTAATCCATCGTCAATATATTTTTGAACGATGATGCTGTCACCATTTTGTTGATGACTATTAATGGGTATATAATGATAAACATCTTCCTTACCGGAAGCTAATTGAGAAAAGAAACTTGTTGTAACTACGTCTTTGTCTTTTCTTACTTTAATAAAACTTTGTTTGTAACCCGGTTTTTCGCCACCGATTTCTAAGATAATGCGATTGGAATAAGGTGAAGGATCGGGAGCAATAAAATAAGCGAAGATTGCAATAATTACAGCCAAAAAAATAACAATCAATCCAAAGACAGCACCTTTGTTTTTTTTCAACCGCCGCCATGCTGCTGACTGGAAAGATTGTGTTGAGTCCATTTAAATTAATTGCTGTTTTAGCGAATGTGTACAAATATATCTTTATCTGAGATTTATAGGGCTGTGTGTTGGAAAGTCCCCTTCCGGGGGATTTAGGGGGCTTTAGTGAACCTTCCTCCCTTTCCATTCATATTTTCCAAACTGACCTAAAAAGCCGGATAGTATTGTATAAATAATATGCAACGGCTGAAAAAATAAAAAGTACTTCATCAACGATTTTTTATTGAAAAAAGAAGCAACACTATAGATAAAAGGAAATTCAACAATTGTTTTGGCTATCCATAATCCAATCAACCAGATCCAATAATCTGAATTATATAATCCTACAAAGCCAAGAACCAGAAATGAAAGATTAAATAAATAAACGAGAAGTAATACAAGAATTATTCTTTTATCATCATAACTTTTTGCTTTGCTTGCCCAGCGGATACGCTGATTAAAAAAAGTTTTCCATGTTTTCATCGGTTGAGTAGAAACGATAGCATCTTTTGATTTCAGGTAATGCACTTTGTCAGGATACTGTTTCCATATCTTATGCATCAGCAACATATCATCACCAGAAGCGATATTATCAATTCCCTGAAAGCCGTTTACTTCTTCAAATGCTTTTTTCTCATAAGCAAGATTGGCACCGTTGCACATTGAATGAGCATTTTTATAAACAGATGCCCCAGTGATACCTTGCAACACTAAAAAATCCAGTGTTTGAAAAATTTGCAATAATGAATTATTGTTTTCAAAAACAACAGGTGCTGCAA
>JBDSUW010000113.1:0-15593 GCA_039927535.1 Chitinophagaceae bacterium
GCAATCCCTAACCAGGATTGCTGAACAATATCCTTTGTCCAATAAAAAAAAACAAAAATGAAAAACCTTCGTACCCACGCAGTATGCGTATGCATTTCGCTTATGAGTTTATCCTCATTTGCACAAACCAACAGCAAGCCTCCGATCAACGAGCCAGATTACAACAAACCAAGGTTGTTTGACAATTTGCCTGAAAGAATTCCAGTGAACATTAACAACATTTCCTCTCTATTCAATTCTGCTATAGGGGTAGAAGTTGGTAAGGGGATTTCTGAAAATCCCTCAACATTCAGGATTGAAGGGCAAGTAATCGCCAACAGCTTAACAAACAATGACAAGCAGCAAAATGTAGTCATCCGGTCTACCAATTATAATGGCGCAGGATTCACTATTTCAAAAACTATTGATGCCGATGGTGCTGTTACTTACAATGGCAGGCTTATTAATTTGAAATACGGTGATCTTTATTTGTTAGAAAAAGACAAAGAAGGTTATACGCTTGTGAAGAAAAATTTTTACGATCTTATTAATGAATAACTGTCCCGTTTTTATTTCCGTTCCAATCACTTGTACCTTTTGAAAAAAATTAAAATCATCCATCGTTATGAAAAACTTTTTATCCACTCTTTTTATAGCCCTTGCAGTAAGCAGTGCTATAATAGCAAAAGCCCAGGTACCTGCTTTAAACAGTTACCCGTCTGCTTCAACAGTAATATTTCTCGATTTTGATGGGCATACACTACCCGTTGGCAATGCCTGGAATTACACCTCATCACCAATGGTTATGGGATCGTCCGGCTTAACCACTTCTCAAATTACTGATGCCTTTAACCGGATTGCCGAAGACTATAGACCTTTCAACATTAATGTTACTACCGAGGAGGCTAAATATTTAGCAGCAGCGGCTACGAAGCGTATGAGAGTTATCCTGACCACCAGCTGGGAATGGTATGGATCTGCGGGTGGTGTAGCTTTCGTAGGTTCGTTTATCTGGGGCGACAATACTCCTTGCTTTGTATTCTCTTCTCTTTTAAATTATAATGTTAAGAATATTTCAGAAGCAGCAGCACATGAAGCTGGCCATACTTTAGGATTGTATCACCAATCAACTTATGATGCCAATTGTGTAAAAATATCTGATTATAATTATGGCTTTGGATCCGGGGAAATTGGATGGGCACCGATAATGGGTGTAGGATATTATAAAAATAATACCACTTGGTTTAATGGTCCTAACTCTTATGGTTGTAACAACTATCAAAATGATTTAACGGTGTTGCTTTCAAATAACGGAGTTACCTATCGCCCCGATGATTTCGGTGAAGCATTTAGTTCTGCAGCAGCACAAACTTTTACCACTGACCAGTTTACTGTGCCAGCCCTTATTTCTACTCCTACGGATAAGGATATCTTCAAGTTTACGCTTACATCAACTAAAAGAATTAAGATGAATGCAATCCCCACCAATGCTGGATCAGGTAATGTGGGATCTAATCTTGATATCTGGATGCAATTATCTACAGGTAACAACGCTGTTATAGGGACTTATAATCCTCCATTAGCATTAAACGCATATATAGATACAATTTTAAACCCTGGAACTTATTACATTCTGATTGATGGAGTAAGTAACCAATATACACCAGAATATGGAAGCCTTGGTGGCTATCAGATTACGGCAAACCGTTCTGATCCGATAACGCTGGCATTAAGAAAGCTGGAGCTAAGTGGTGAAGCAACTGGAGATAAACATAGACTAAACTGGCTGATTGATGCAGACGAGCAGGTAGTAAGCCAAGTGTTGGAAGTTGCTACCGATGGAAGAAATTTTAGTCCGGTTACAACTCCTTTCACAGCAGACAGACAATTTATGTACAGACCATATGTTAGTACTGCCGCACAATACAGACTAAACGTAACATTTGATAATGGCAAACAGTATTATTCTAACATTGTTACACTTCGTGGAAATGGGTCTGTAGTACGACCTAAAATAGTGAACAACCTAATCAATAACAGCCTGATCACTGTTAACAGTCCTGGCAATTACAATTATATCATTTTAGATATGAACAGTAAAGTAACCCATAGAGGACAGTTAAAAGCAGGTTTAAATAACATAATAGCCGACCGCATTGCTGGTGGAGTGTATATGATTCAATACTCAAATGGTGTTGAACAATGGACTGACAAATTCATCCGCCAATAAACTTTTAAATACTGGTAACAGTATCTTAATCCGTACCCCAATTGTTAATCAAAGGTTTTCCTGTAACTTAGGAAAACCTTTTTTTTATGCTTTGGAGAAAATTTAATGGCGACCCTATTGATTTACCTATTATGCAAGCGGTTGAAAATGCCATCAAAAGAGAAACTGCAAATGGTTTCCGGTTGAAAGTTTGCATTGGTACCGACTCGCAGGTAAAAGGGAAAGACACAGAATTTGCTACAGTAATTGTTTTCCTCCGGGAAGGGCATGGCGGCTTTATGTTTATTCACAACGAAAAAACAAAACACCAGTTCACCATCAAGGAAAGAATGCTGATGGAAGTAGCCAAGAGTATTGAAATTGCTTATGAACTTTGCAATCTGTTTACGGAGTATGATGTAGAGATGGAAGTACATGCCGACATCAATACCAATCCACAGTTCAAAAGTAATGATGCTTTAAAAGAAGCAATGGGCTACATTCTTGGAATGGGCTTTGCGTTCAAGGCTAAGCCAGAAGCATTTGCCAGCAGCAGCTGCGCCAATAAAGTAGTGAATTAGAGTTGGCAGAATAGTTAGCCATTTATGTAGCAATACCGGCCCGCATCTTAGTCTGCCTTAGGTTTCCTTTTTCTTCGCAAACCGATTACAAGTATAACAAGAAATCCGGCACCAATAAGAATTCTCATCATTGCATTTCTCTTCTTCTTATCATTATTCTTTTTCTGAATTTCCTGGATGTATTGCATGTTCCGGTCAATATCATTATACTCATCACTTGGCTTAATGGTAACAATGCTGTCTTTCAGCTCATTCGCTTTTTGCTCTAATGAATCAGGATTAATCAGCTGCTTATTAACTGATCCATCATCCGTTTGGCTGAAGGATAGTAAAGACAAAGTGAGTAATGATGCCAGTAGAAAACTTTTCATATACTTAAAACATAAAATAGGAGAATGCTGATTATTTTATTTGAAAGTCAGATGTCGGTGCTTTTGCATCCGGATGTGCTGCCAATAGCTGAGATGCTGATTGAGTAGTCATGGCAGAAAAACCTTTCTCCATTTTTTTGCTGTCTTCCTGCGCCAATGCAAAAGTAACAAGCACCATTACAAACAGGACGACTACTATATTTCTTTCGGATAAGAGAACTTTCATAAGCGGTTTAGTAATTGCCTGCAAATTAAAAAAATATTCTCATATCTACTATACCCTGTTAGTAGTAATTTTGAACTTAAAGCTTAGTAAAACTACTATTCAACCCCCCTATATAATCCAACAATTCTTTTCTCCCGTCTTTTTTTACTGCCGATGTTACAAAATTTGGGGGCGGCTCTTCCCAGTTATCGGACAGAGCGGCTAAGAAACTTTTTACATTTCTCTCCGTAGCACCCGGTTTATTTTTATCTGCCTTGGTAAATACCAGCACAAACGGTATCTGCCACTCCCCCAACTGGTTTATAAACTCCAGGTCAATTGCCTGTGGTGTATGGCGGCTGTCTATTAACACAAACAAACAAACGAGATTTTCCCGCAGACGGATATAAGATTCGATCATATTACCCCAGTTTCTCCGGGCTTTTTGCGAAACCGTGGCATAGCCATATCCCGGCAGATCTACCAGGTACCATTTCTTTTTATTCTTTGATATTATTTCAAAGTGATTAATAAGCTGTGTCTTTCCCGGTGTGCCCGATGTTTTGGCCAAATTATGCTGGTTAGTCACCATATTTATCAACGAACTTTTTCCCACATTACTTCTGCCAATAAAAGCATATTCCGGGCCATTCGCCGGAGGGCATTGCTTGTAAGTAACACTGCTGATAATATATTTTCCCGCTATAATTTCCATGAGGTGTGCAAGATAACGTTTAATGTAAGAGGTATGAGGTCTGAAGTAAGAGTGTACTTCTCGCCTCCAACTTCATACCTCCGATTTCAAACCACCGATTTCTCACTTCCGACCTCAGATTTCTTTCTTCCTCATTATCTTTGCCGCCCATGTCCAATTCATTACCCCACGACCATATTACTCCCTTTAGAGATTCCGAAAAAGGCAAGAAGGAACAAGTGGCTGAAATGTTTGATAAAATAGCCCCGAAGTATGATGCTATGAACCGCTTTCTCTCAGCCCGAACAGATATTGGCTGGCGCAAAAAAGCCATCAATATGTTGCGGAATGACAGCCCAAAGCATATACTGGATGTGGCCACAGGCACTGCCGACATGGCTATTATGACCTGCAAAATGCTAAACCCTGAAAAAATAGACGGCATCGATATATCAGTAGGCATGCTGGAGCTGGGGCGAAAAAAGATTGAAAAAGAACAACTTACCCACAAGATTGAGCTACACACCGGCGACTCAGAAACAATAAAATTTGCAGATAATACGTTTGATGCGGTAATGGTGGCATTTGGAGTACGGAACTTTGAAAACCTGGAAAAAGGCCTCGCTGAAATGAAAAGGGTATTAAAACCCGGAGGCCGTTTAATAGTGCTTGAATTTTCTAAACCACGGCGCAAGCTGATAAAAAATTTTTACAACCTGTACATGGGCATTGTTGCTCCGCAGGTGGCTCGTTGGTTCAAACAGAATAAAGAGGCCTATCAATACCTGAACAAATCGTCTGTTGCGTTTCCGGATCGCCATTTATTTACTGACATTTTAAAAAAAGTGGGTTACGCTGACACCAGTTTTACACCACTCAGTTTAGGAATATGTTGCATTTACGCCGGAAGAAAGTCCGAATAAAAAAGAACTTTGCATTATTGCTGCTATCAGGCATGTTGTTGATCAGTTCGATTACATCTGCCCAGATAGACAAGTATGAATTGAATATGCCCGACCATGATGATAAGCCTTATTATTTTGGAATGACATTGGGCATTAACCTGGCCCGTTTTCAAACCTATTTACATCCCCGGTTTTTAGAATATGATAGTGTGTATGTGGCCGAGCCAACTAACTCTGGTGGCTTTACCTTAGGTCTTTCTGCTACCGCAAGATTATCAGACCGTTTTCAGCTACGCTTTAATCCGCAGCTAATGTTTATTGAGCGAAATATTTTTTACAGCCTTAAGCATCCGGATTTTGACGGCCTTACCGAAGTAACCAAAAAAGTGGAATCAGTAATCGTTTCTTTTCCCATACAACTAAAATTTCAGAGTGACCGTATTGGCAACTTCAGAGTTTACGCATTGGCAGGTATGAAAGGTGATATAGATATGGCCAGTAATGCCCGTGCAAAAAGAGCAGAAGAGTTGGTAAAGATTTGGAAGTATGACTACGGTCCTGAGTTTGGTATCGGTTTCAATTTCTTCTTCGACAGTTTTATTTTTTCTCCCGAAATAAAAATAAGCAACGGCTTGCGCAACATACATGCAAGAGATTCGGACCTTCGCTTCTCCAATGTGTTTGATAAAATACAATCAAGAATGCTGGTATTCAGTATTCATTTGGAAGGATAAAATTTGGGGCTGTCAACTTATGAATCACAGATGAGCACCAGTCCCCGTCCGACTTCAATCTTTTTTCTGCGTCACCTAAATTATCAGCCCAACAAAAAAAAACCTGCCTGTCGGTAGGTAGGGATATACGGCTAAGCGGGGCAGCCGGTTAGCAACAAATCATTACCCAACAGCAATCCGGCATCTGTTCTATATATTACAAATCATAAGTCCTTTAGATCAGTTAAACCTTGACTAAAGATATTTTAGTAATTTGTATTGGCGAAAGTTTTTAAAGCAGTACAATATTTTTAATCAATTGATAATTATACAAGTATTAAAAAAAGCGAAAGTTCAAGTGCTGAAAACTTTCGCTGATTTTTTGATTGTTAGCGGTAATGCTTTCAAACCTTTCAAATAATTGCAAATGATGCATTTAAAAACATGTTTACTACCTTTGAAAATGACTAAAGTTTTATATAGTTTATTCATTTTAACGATTGTTACATTTACATCATTTGCTCAAGATGACTCTACTCTTCACAGACTAAAAGCATTAAACATTCCTGTTTTGAAAAGTAGTATCAATGTTTATTATAGCTCCGGTTATAAAAAACGAGGGAAAGAGGTTAAATCTTACATTCAGAATGCTATGCGCTTTTTTAAGAAAAACCTTAATATAATTTCAGATTTGAGTGTTGCTGTTCTTACAAAATCAGATTGGGAGCAAATAACAAAAATTCCATTTGATATACCATTTGGATCAGACTCACCGCATGTTGTTTTTCTTCCGGCAAATTTAGGTGCAGGTGTAATTACTTCTGGTGCAGGTAAAACTAAACATTTAGCAAATGCAGAAACATTAAAAGAATTAAAATCGGCAGGCTATACATTTGAGCAGGCAGAAATGAAGAATATTGATTTTATAGGTTTGCACGAATTGGGGCATCTGATTGCAGAAAAACTTAAAATATCATTTTATCCGGGAAAACCTAATAAATGGTACAATGAATTTTTGGCGAGCTACATTGCATATGCGTACCTGCGAGAAAAAGATCCTGCATTTGCAATCATGACAAAAACACTAATCGAACACAACATTAGAACTACGCCTAAGCAACGTTATACTTCATTGGAAGATTTTGAAAAGCTTTATTCAAATGTAGGTCCTGAAAACTACAGCTGGTTTCAAGGCAAAATTTTTCAATTGGTTGTAAAAGTTTATAATAGAAAGGGCATAAATTTTATTAAAGAATTGGTAAGCAGTTCCTTTCCTAAAAATGAAAAAACCTCTATTGTATCCCTATTACAAAATTTAGAAAAAATTTTACCTGAATTTATTAGTTGGGGTGAAGAATTAAAATAGCATTACGGCTAAAATCCCATATGATTCCTTTAATAAATTTCTATTAAGCGTTTATCATTTCTTCCATAACTTCTTGTGGACTAGTTGCATTACCCATTGCATTAATTTGATCAAAATAATTATACCAACCTGCGCCTTCTACCGTTTGCTCAAATTGTTTCGCTGCTTCTATAGTTGGAAATGTCCAAACAGCAAAGTAATCATAGTCTGCTTTAATAAATGTAGAAGAATCATTTTTTCCCCAACTTACAATTTGAACACCACTTTCCATTAATTGTTGTATTGCAGGCCCCAGCGCAGTAAGGTAATTTCCTCTTTCCTCCCTGGACATATCATTCCAAGTTTGTTTTGATTTCCAAAGTTCAATGTAAGTAACCATTTTTTTTAAAATTATATTTGAGCATGAAATATAACTATTCTTTGCTTAACAAGCAGCTCTATTATTTAAGTATTTTGACGCATAAAAATCCATTTGTTACAAACAGAGCTTGCCAGAGGGCTACACTTGTTTCCATAATTATAATTCTGATTTCGTTTAGTTATATAGTCTACCTTTAAAAAAAAAGAAAATGTCAGCAAAAAACAAAAAGCAATTTGGTGTATGGATGGATACTCATCATGCTATGATAGCAGGAAGACAAAATATTGAAGATGGCGAATTCATTATTTTAGGCCATGTAAAAAATGATGGCGCAAGTAATAATTCAAATGAGAATGCATCCAACAATCAAGAAATTGCCTTAACACAAAAATTTCTTAAGGAAATCCTGACTAAAATACCAAATATGGATGAAATTCATATTACGGGGACAGGTCAAATTCAGGAGCAATTTATTAAATTTTTAGCCAGTGCTTCTCAATATAAAAGTGTTGCATCTACAGAAAGTACTTCCAACAAAATGAGCGATGATCAATTCTTAGTCTTTATCACCAAGCATTTTAATTAATAGCTTCATACGAATATGAAATCCATGCCCAGGTTTGGATTTCATATTTCTATGGACAGAAAGTAGCTTACAAAGATGCTTTGTGCAAGTTTATTTTTAAGATAGTACAACTTGCAGCATTACTATCTCTTGTCCTTAAATAAATGAGGTACACACATATTGTGGCCTACATCCTTCACCGTTCAATAATAGACGAACGGTTACGTCATACGCAGGTTAGTAAAAGCAACTATTTGTACATTATACTTCATTACAGTCTCTCAGCTTTTGTTTTTATCTTCAATACCAATAATAAAGATGTGTAAAATGATTACCGCAGCAAAATTTATCGTCATCGCTTTCGGTATTTTTTTTATCCTCGCTGGCTTTGTCATGCTGCTAGCTCCTAAAAGAGCAAGACAGACTTTACGAAAAGCCGGGAGCACCAACTTTATTAACTATGCAGAAATAACATTGCGGATGATACCTGCAGCAGCACTTATCTTGTATGCAGATTATTCAAAGTACCCAATGATCTTCAAAACTTTTGGATGGTTTATGTTGGCAACTTCCGTTATACTTTATTTCGTACCCCCGCAACTACATCATAAATTTTCGAACTGGTGTGCCGAAATACTAAAGCCTTTTTACTTTCAGTTACTATCGCCTTTTGCATTGCTGTTTGGAGTAGCTATTATTTACTGTGTAATTTAAAAATCAAACTCTCTCCGGTGCATATTCCATCTTACACTAAATGAAATAATGGAGGCGTTTGCCGTTGTTAATGGAGTCGTTACTGTCTTCTGGTTTCTTATTATTGCATTCAGGTCGAGAAAAAGATTTTCCCGAAGCTCATACGACAGTAAGAAAGAACCATAGAATACATTTGTCTTCCAACCACTGCCAATACTGTAACCAAAATCACCTTCCCTTGGTGGTGGCACATTTGGCAAAAATATATTTCCACCAAAACTGCGGCTGCTGCTATCTCTCCCCTGCTGATAATAAATAAGTTTTGCAATGGCCGTCCACTTTGGTGCTGGTTGATAACGGGCAATGCCGATAAACTCCTGAAAGTTGGCCATCAATGGATGTGCCAATGGCTGATTATAATGTGTGTAGTTAGCCACCGAGTCACGATGCGAATACGTAAACGGACGAACCCTGTTATGCTCTACCTGCAGATCAAGATTGCTGATGCCAAATGCATCAATATATTTAGCACCTATTTGTATGCCCCACTTGTTGGCCCACCAGCCACGGTTCTTTTTTATTTCAGCCAGTAGAAATTCATCCAGCGAAAACTGTCCATACAGTTGAATCTTTCCTGCGAGGTTTGCTTTTGCATCTATACCAATGATGGAGTTGTCAAAACTTCCGTTCTGCTGCTCGATAGACCGATAGAATATGATAGGATTGAGATAACCAAAATCAAAACGATTTGTTCTGCCAAATATCACACCTTCAAACAAACCAATGTTTAGCCACTTGGTAACATTTATATCCAGGTGATGCATGGCAGCATACTTCTTACCAATTAACCGGTCGCCAATCTTATCATCTGCATTCTGCAATTCCATAAACAGGTTCTGGTAATTGAACTTCCATATCCTTGTGTTCAGTTTCAGGAAAAGAGAATTATTACCAAAATCACTCAGCAACAAACTACGGTGGCCATTGCCAATAAAATTTTTATCGTAACCAAATGTTACATCAATATACTTTGTAACGTTGAACGTAAAATAACCTCTTGCATCAAAATAATCTGTGCCACCGGCTGCTTTAAATGGTTTGTAATAACCGGCGCCGGGTACTGCCTTTCGCATACTAATAAAATCCTGTACATACTTAGGAGCCCTTTCCTGGTTATCCGTAAGGTAAGTATAGAAGCCGATTTTGTTGGCTATCTGCCCACGAACAGTTACTCCTCTTGTATTTAAAAACAAGTTGTCGGTGTTATTGCTTTCTTTAGCAACGGTGAATTGTATTACCGGATTCACTACCAGGTCAAAATCCTTTACATGCACTTCAAAAAGATTTGCCGGTGTGGAATAAAACTTCTTGATGAATTTCTTTTTGGATAAATATTTTGAATGTTCCGCAACAGGTACATATTCAAGATTGTTCATGTACAATCTTTCGATATTGTATTTATCAACTTTCGAAAGCTTAACACCCGGCTGCTCCACATAGTGGTTAACGGCATTTACCACATGTTTGCGGCTGAAAGGTTTTGTTTTGGAGAAATTAAAAAATGAGTCGGCCCGGCTTTTAATTTCAAGGCGTTCCATCAAAATATTCGCCTTATCACCCTGCGGTAAAAAAGTACTCTGAGAAAAAGCAGAAAATGGAAGCAGGATAAGGATAAGTCTTGAAAGGGTTTGTTTAAATTGCATAGGTATTGGCTTTGATCAAATTTAGATGAAACAAGATATGCAAAAATACCTGATTAAGAATATACACATCGTTAACGAGGGAAGTATTATTAATGCAGATGTGTTGATAAAAAATGGCAGAATTGACAGCATTTTACCACAGATAGCAATTGAAAGCGGCAACTGCATTGAAATAAACGGCGAAGGCAAATATTTATTTCCCGGATGCATAGACGACCAGGTACATTTCCGTGAGCCTGGCCTTACACATAAAGCAACTATTTACACAGAATCGAAAGCAGCAGTGGCAGGTGGCGTTACCAGTTTTATGGAAATGCCGAATACGGTGCCAAATGCATTGACACAAGAACTGCTGGAAGATAAATACAAGATCGGTGCACAAACATCGCTGGCCAATTATTCCTTCTTCATGGGCACTGGAAATGACAATGCAGATGAAGTTTTAAAAACGAACGACAGGAAGAAAGATATCTGTGGTGTAAAAATATTTATGGGTGCCAGCACCGGCAATATGCTGGTTGATAACCCCAATACATTAGATAAGGTTTTCCGGGAAAGTGAAGTGCTGATCGCCACCCATTGCGAAGATGAAAAAATCATCCGGCAGAATCTGGAGAAAGCAAAAGCTTCTGGTAGAGAACTTACTGCAGCAGACCATCCTATCATCAGAGATGAAGAAGTTTGCTACGAATCATCCCTCTATGCCATTCAAATAGCCAAGAAGTATAACACCAGGCTGCACATACTGCACATTACTACAGAAAGAGAATTACAACTCTTTACCAATATGTTTCCGTTAAAAGAAAAACACATTACTGCCGAAGTTTGTGTGCATCATTTACATTTTACCAGTAATGATTATGCAAGGCTGGGCAACCAGATAAAATGCAATCCCGCCATAAAAGCTGCGCATAATAAAGAAGCATTATGGAAAGCTTTGCTGGATGACAGGTTAGATGTAATTGCAACCGATCATGCGCCACATACCTGGGAAGAAAAGAATGAACCATATCAAAAAGCTCATGCAGGATTGCCATTGGTGCAGCATCCATTATTATTAATGTTGCATTATTATAAAGAAGGAAGCATAAGTTTAGAAAAGATAGCAGAGAAGATGAGCCATGCTGTGGCAGATTGTTTCCAGATAAAAGAAAGAGGATATATTCGAGAAGGTTATCATGCTGACCTTGTAATGGTAGATTTAAATACTACTTATAAAGTAACAAAAGAAAACATTTTATATAAATGTGGCTGGAGTCCTTTAGAGGGATTTGAATTTCCGGCAGCTATCACTCATACATTTATTAATGGACATCTGGTTTATGGAATCAATGGATTCGATGAATCTCAGAAAGGGCAAAGACTAGTTTTTGACAGATAACCGGCAATAGTTAATAGTGAATGTCCAATAAATTCTATCCATTCACTATTGACTATTCACTATTGACCATATACACTATGCAAATAGACAATACATCATTCGGCGACATATCGATCTTTCATACTGAAGAAGAGTTTTCTATATTTCATAAGCTCAACTTTACCCGTACTGTTGGTGGTAGAGAATGGCTGCGCAAATTCTTTAGTGAACCGCATGATAGTCTGGATAAGATTCTTGGCACCCAGAAAGTAATCCGCACTTTTATGGAGCATGTAAAAGATTGGCCAACGGATATTAGTAATGGTACCATGCTGGTAATGGATAAGTTTTTAGATTATCCGCTTGATCCCATCAGTGAAGCACCAGCCTCTTTCAATAATATGTTTTACAAATGGCTGCACAGCGAAGACTACGCTATGGTAAAATATTCCATGACACATTTTGCAGACTTCTACAGAGGTATTAAAAAGATTGCAGAGCTACTTAATAACCTTGATCTTCCTGCTAATATTCAATTATACCTTAACCGCATTAATGGATTGCTGAAACAGCAACCTTTAGAAAGATTATCTGAAACGGAGCATGGAGATAAATTTTCAGTAAGACATAATTTATATTTTGGTTTTCATCTTCGTGGCAACTATAAAACAAACACACTGGAGATGATTGAGATCTTCAGCCGTCTGGATGCATGGTACTCGATGGCAGTGGCAGTAAAAACCTATAACTTATCATTTCCAGAATTTACAGAACAGCAAACACCATTGGTTGATGCAAAAGGATTGTATCATATTTTATTGCCAAAGCCTGTGCCTTACGATCTGCAAATGAACCCGGAGCATAATTTTCTTTTTTTGACCGGTGCGAACATGGCCGGCAAGAGTACATTAATAAAAGCAGTGGGATCAGCAGTATTTTTGGCGCATATCGGCATGGGTGTGCCTGCACAAAAAATGAAGCTCACTTTATTTGATGGCTTGCTTAGCAATATCAATGTTGTTGATAATATCGCCAAAGGCGAAAGCTTTTTCTTTAATGAAGTACAAAGAATAAAGAATACCATTGAAAAAATAAACAATGGCAAGAAATGGCTGGTACTTATTGATGAATTATTTAAAGGCACTAATGTGCAGGATGCCATGAAATGTTCACTGACGGTTATTAAAGGTTTGATGAAAATAAAAAACTCACTCTTTATACTTTCCACCCACTTATACGAAATAGGTGAAGACCTAAAAGAATATCCTAACCTCTCCTTCCGCTATTTTGAAACGAATGTAAATAATGAACAATTAGAATTCAGTTATCAGTTAAAGGAAGGCATCAGTGAAGACCGGATTGGTTATGTAATTTTGAAGAGGGAAAAAGTGGTGGAGATGCTGGAAAAGTTGTAAAAAAGAATGTCATTATTGCCCAGAAAAACTAATTATTCCCTTCTGAAATACATCAGTTTTTAACAGGCTTTCAACCATAAAATTGTTATATTTACGAAGCAAAAAAATGAAAAAAGAAAGACCCCATATTATCAATACTGCCCTTCTGTGGGAATACGATTTGGAAACTTTTAATTACGACAAATCTTTTAAAATAGTAATTGAAAGGGTATTGCAAATGGGCAATCTGGAAGAGTGGAGAAATATGGTCAATTACTACTCCAGAAAGCAAATTCTGGAAACAATTGAATGGAGTGCCCAATTAGATAAAAGAGACAAAGATTTTTCAAAATTCTTCCTCAATTCCGGTTTTTTACATGCTGCATAAAGACCCATTTATTATTGCCCCTGCCACTTTTACTTTAATTCAGCAATTACAAGCATTACCCGAATTAAATTATGAAGAAGATATTGCAGCTATGAAATTTCATGCCATTATTCAAAGTGGCAAAAGGTTAAAAGACTTTATAGACATTTATTTTTTATTAGAACATTTTAGTATGCAACAGATGATTGGATTTTTTACTTCAAAATATACTTACTCTAATGCTATGATTGCCATGAAGGCTGTCAATTTTTTTGATGATATTGACGAGAATATTGATCCGCCAAAAATGTTGAACCTTCTTTCGGTAAAAAAAATAACAGACCGGATTAAAGAAGCGACTTTAAACCCGGAGAAAATATTTAAACAAAAGAAATAATGAGACATCTTTTAGTAACGATTTGCTTTTTTATCATTGGGTTTGCCAGCAAATCTCAAAGCAATATTGATGTGCTGCATTATAAATTTATCATTGATTTGAATGATGATAATGATACTATTTATGGCCTATCAATAATAAAATTTACGAACACAAAAAATACATCATCAGTTGAATTGGATCTTACTAATGTGAGTGATGGTAATGGAATGAAAGTAATAGATGTCATGCTACTACAAAATGATCCACCCAAGATCAGCTATACTCATAACAACAATAAACTTTTAATTACTACAAACTTAAAAAGCGGAGATACAACAACCGTAAGAATTATGTATAAAGGTGTTCCCGCAGACGGCCTTATCATTTCTAAAAACAAATACGGTCACCGCACATTCTTTGCCGACAACTGGCCCGACCGTGGACATAACTGGATTCCTTGTAAGGAAGATCCGGCTGATAAAGCATCCGTAGAATTTATTGTTACCGCTCCGCAACATTATCAAGTGGTATCCAACGGTATTCAGATTGAAGAAACGAATCTCTCTGACAACAAAAAAAGAACACACTGGAAAGAAGATGTTCCAATCTCTACCAAAGTAATGGTAATTGGTGTTGCTGATTTTGCAGTAAGTCTTTCTGGAACTATCAATGATTGTATTCCGGTTTACAGTTGGGTGTATCCTGAAGACAGGGATAAAGGTTTTTATGATTATGCACAAGCGGCCGAAATACTTCCCTGGTTTATTAAAAATGTAGGACCGTATGCTTATAAAAAATTAGCCAATGTACAATCCAAGACTACGTTTGGTGGTTTGGAAAATGCCAACACAATATTCTACTCAGAAAGTTCGGTAAAAGGTAACAGACAATCAGAATCATTACTTGCTCATGAAATTGCTCATCAATGGTTTGGTAATTATGCAACAGAAAAATCCTTTGCTCATCTGTGGTTAAGTGAAGGCTTTGCTACTTACATGACCATTCTATACCTCGAAAATAAATATGGAAAAGACACAGCAATCACCATGCTAAAGGAAGACAGAGATCAAGCAATCGGTTTTGGCAAAAGAAATCCATTACCTGTTGTAAACGATACCAAAGATTATATGGCATTGCTGAATGCCAACAGCTATCAGAAAGGCGGATGGGTATTGCACATGCTTCGCCGTGAGTTAGGCGACTCTATATTCTGGAAAAGTATACAGTTGTATTATTCAACGTATGGCGGCAGTGTGGCAGACACGGATGATCTAAGAAAAGTTTTTGAAAAAGTATCA
Source organism: Chitinophagaceae bacterium (assembly GCA_039927535.1). Lineage (GTDB taxonomy): Bacteria > Bacteroidota > Bacteroidia > Chitinophagales > Chitinophagaceae > JJ008. The sequence continues at coordinate 15,144 of JBDSUW010000113.1, forward strand.
GGGAAAGATTTACAGCAATTTTTTAAGCAATGGTTGTTTACTGCTACTAATCCCAATCTTAAAATAACCTGGAGTTATAATGCTTCCACCAATAAATTAAGTATTACTACAGAGCAGCTGCAAAAAGGTGAAGCTTATGAATTTCCATTAGAGATTGCCCTTACTTCAGGCAAAGGGAAATCTTCTGTTCAAAAAATAGATATTTCTAAAAAGACCTAAACCTTTACTCTTGCTGTGGATACAAAGCCTGTCAGCATTAAGGCAGACCCGCATATTTCCCTGCTTTTTGAAGGAGCTGTTTCAGAAAACAAATAAAGGAATACCACTTTCCGGTAATAAAGCAGACCGCTAATTCTCTTATCTTCAACCCATGCTTGTAAAAACATTTGGAAGTGCTGTATACGGTGTGGACGCAATTACCATCATCATCGAAGTAAACTGGTTAACGAC
>JBDSUW010000114.1:0-9308 GCA_039927535.1 Chitinophagaceae bacterium
AAAAAAGAAGAAAGCAAATCATATGATTGGCCGATAGCAAAAGATATGATGACAGGAAAACCGGGTATAAAGAAATGAATTATATTATACTTACACAGGATGAAGCAATCATAGAAGGTCATCAGATATTTGAAAATTATGAAGAGATACAGGATGGGCTTGGCTTTTCCTTTATTGAATCATTGGAAAGGGCTTATGCGGAATTAGTAAAGGGAGCTACTTATTACCGTTTTATTGGTAACAAAAAAATATACCGTCGGATATTGTTAGACAGATTTCCATGCATGGTAATTTATGAGATAGAGGCCGGTAACGTATTTATTTTATCGATACGATATGAGAGAGAAGACCCTGAGAAACGTAAAAGATTTTCCGATTAAATAATGAATTACGCAGCCTACGGCTGTCTTTTTTATAACACACTTAACAGAAGAATAAATCCCGGACACAGTTTTAAGCAGACAGAGTGATGTTTGCCTACAATGGCAGCAATAGATCCATCGCTGGAGCAATTTGCAAAAGAAACTTGGGAAAAGTTATAGATTAATCTACGAACAAAACTAATCAGTAAGACATCGGCCTATGAATCGTTAAATTTAAAGACTCGGCAGAGAAGAAATAATATAATAAACGAACTATGAAAAGACAACAAATTTTATTTCTTATTTCTATCATACTTCTAATCTCTTGCACGCAGACAAATAAATTTTCTGAAGAAGATTATGAGTGGATACCATATAAAGGAAATGAAACTCTTGTATTTAAATCCAACACAAAAGAAGTAGATACTATTTTTATTTTAAGAAAAGATACAAGTGTGTCGTATGCGGAACCACAATCTGTAAATGGGACTAAGCATGAAGTGATATCTATTTTTTGTAAACATTCTGATTCTAATATGCCCGATGGCAAACATCGGTACTTGAAGAATAATTTTTTTCAAATAGAAAAAACTAAGGATAATCGTACCGAGATAAATATTTTATTAAAAGCAAAAGATGCTAAGTTTTATAGGCTAAGTTTGATTAACATAGATAGCCTGAACAAGGAAAATGCTTCAACCCTTGAGACCCAATATGGCCAATATAAAGATGTTTTTGTAATCAGTGCGGAGGATTATTTAGGAAACCTTAAACAACGAAGTAATTTTGTTACAAAAGTATATTGGAGCAAATCAAGCGGATTAATCCGGTATGATAAAAAAGATAATATTTATTGGGAGTTGGCTAAGAAATGGTAGAAATTGTATTGCAATAGCAGTTTGCATAAGCAACCTGGGAAAAATTATAGCATTTAAACAGAAGCCAACTCTCTTGTTTTTTCTTTCATTGCCGGTAAGAACATATACCAGCAAACAGCCATCAATAAACCGGGATGTGAAATGTCAGAAAGCTTTTTATCTTTTTTAAATTCATCAGCCCCATTACAAGTTACAATTGGGTTTTCCTTGTCGTCTTTATAGATATTTAATTTGCCACCCGGCTCGTTTTCATTTGAATAATAAAATCGTTCATCATTCATACTGATATACGTTTCATTATTTTCATGTCCTAATTCTCCAATCCGGGTCCCATATTCACATAGAAGCACAGTTTTATTTCGTAGGAATCCTTCTTTACGAATAAAGAAAACTCTCTTCTGCTTATTACATTCTACTCTTGCTGAGTTTGAAAAAGGGTGAACAGTTAGTGTAAGAAGATGTTTATCTTTTTTGTAAAGGTGATAAACTTGATCTTCTGTCGTAGATAAAACTGATTCCCATCTCATAGCTTAAAGTTTTAATGATTATAATCTGGCTCAAACTACATTGAATATGGCTGGTAATATATGATTAACCTAAAATTAATATTAACTTCATATTGGAAGAGTTGGACTGAATAATCTGTGGATAATAGCGCATAAATTCACAGTTTTGTATCAAAATCATTAAAAAAGCATATGAATACAGAAAAAAGTAGAGACGAAAAGTTTCTTGAAAGGGCCATTGAACTTTCAAAAAAAGGAATGGAAGGTGGAAAAGGCGGCCCTTTTGGATGCATTGTAGTAAAAGGAGATGAAATTATTGGAGAGGGAAGTAATGAAGTTACTTCATCAAATGATCCAACGGCACATGCAGAAGTGGTGGCTATTCGGAATGCTTGCGAGAAACTGGGAACGTATCAATTAACCGATTGTGAAATTTATACAAGTTGCGAACCATGCCCGATGTGTCTGGGTGCTATTTATTGGTCAAGACCAAAAAGAGTGGTATACGCCAATACAAAAGAAGAAGCTGCGGCAATCGACTTTGACGATGATTATATTTATAAAGAGATTTATGCTAAAATGAGTGACCGGAATATTCCGTTTATTCATTGTCCGCATCCAAAAGCCTTAGAGGTTTTTGAAGCCTGGAAAAATTGGGAAGGGAAAGTGAAATATTAATGTTTATCCGTTATGCAGCATTCTGCGAATGAAAATATAGGACAAGGCTAATATAATTATTAGTATCAGAATTGAAACATAAAGCCAGGGCTGGTCTTTAATATTCATTTTTTCTCTGCGGCGTTTCTTTTTTTCTGTTTTCTTTTTCAAGTCACGGTTCAGCATTTCTACCATATACTGTAGCTGTTCTTTGTCCTTAAACTCTTGCAGACCGTCCATCGCTTCTTCATCAAACTCATTTTGTAACAATTGTTTCTCTACCTCATGCTTTTTGCCCTCAGATAGTTTTCCTTGCAGGTAAAGCAATAAAGTTTCCTGATCGATGCTGGTAGATAAATTGGATAATATGTCTTTATAATTTTCTGACATGTTATTTATTGTTCTTTTCTTCCTCTTGTTTTTTTTCAATCAAAATTTTCAAGTTTCGCTTGCCATTCTGTATATAACTTTTTACCTGCAGCTTTGAAAAACCTGTCTCATCACTTACTTCCTGATAGCTTTTCTTTTGAAGGTAAAACAAAGTTACACATTGCTGTTGCTCAGTGTTTAGTTCTTTTAACGACAATTCAAGCAGGTCAAGCGTATGATCGTTTTGTAATAAAACCTGCCGGTCTGCTTCTTCATCTGCTTTGTTGGTAATATTATCATTAACCTCAACGGTTGATTTTCCATTACTTTCCCGCAGTTTCATCAGGCAATGGTTTTTAGCCACCATATATAGCCACGACTTGAAATATTCAACTTTATACTTATGAAGTTCCTGAATCACTTTTAAGAAAATCTGTTGTACACTGTCTTTTGCCAGTTCTTCATTCTTCAAATACTTCATACTTACTCCCAATAAAAGAAGGGTATAGCGATGCAGCAATATACCCAGCCACTCATTATTATGGTCTGAATGAAATTTTTCCAGCAATTCCTGGTCGGTTATATGTTGGTATTTATCACCCTTCACAGTTGGAAAATAGTTATTTTTTATTGTTTGTAGCAATCAGTCATTAATCAGATGCAAGAATGTTAGTTTTCAATAAATTCTGCTAATGTTTTTTATTTTCTTTAGAATTGATCAGCATTATAAGAAGAAGTTGAAATATATTTGCAACCTAAATTTAAAACGACCATCTGCCTCTCTTTTGCTTTCATGTTATGTGAATGAAGAGGCTTAAACTTTACCAAATGAATTATGCAATTATCTCAGTTCCAGCGGCACCAGTTCGTAGAAAACCCGGACATCGGGAAGAAATGGTAAACCAGCTTTTATTTGGTGAGTTAGTAAAAGTAATAAAGACTAAAGGTGAATTATGGGTAAAGATTCAAAGTCTTCATGACGGTTATATTGGTTGGATGACGAATACAATGCTTCAATCAATAGAAGAAGACAAAGCTAATACGATCAATGGGTTTGCTACTGCAGAATTGCTTAACACTATATTGTTGGGAGAAAACAAATTTCATATACCGGTCGGTTCTTCCTTACCTGTTTTTGAAAACGGAAAAGGCCGATTAGGAGAAACAGAATATATTTTTTCAGGAAAATATTTTAAAAGAGGCGAACAAGTTCCATCAACGCAGTTAGTTACTCAATTATCTACGGCATGGCTTAATGCCCCCTATCTATGGGGCGGAAGAACGCCTTTGGGTGTTGATTGTAGTGGTTTTGTGCAAGTGATATATAAATTAATGGGTATTGATCTTCCTCGTGATGCATGGCAACAGGCACAGGTTGGAAAATCAGTTAAAATATTCAGTGAAGTGAAACCTGGTGATCTTGCTTTTTTTGATAATAAAGAAGATATTGTGCATGTTGGAATTATACTGGAGAATAATCAGCTAATACATTCATCGGGAAAAGTAAGAATGGATTTGTTGACTAAGAAAGGAATAATAAATACGGAAACCGGGAAGAAGACCTTGCGGTTAAGAACTGTGAGAAGAATCTGGGAAGTTTAAAAAACTCCTTTTATCCATTTCACAATCAACACATCCCAACTCAGCATTTTAAAAGCAGAATAGAAAAGAATAATGGCAAATATTTTTTTTAATATATCCTGATTAACAGCAATTGCAATCTTACTTCCAAAGTAACCGCCTACAACAAATCCAACAGCAATCAATCCGATAATTTTTAAATCAAGTGGTGTTCCCATTTTTTGGCATTGGTGATAGTAATACAATGAGGCAAGTATTACAACCGGCAATGTTAATACCGCCAAGGATGTGCCTTGTGCCTGATGTTGTGTATAATTCATAAAGAATACTAATGCAGGTACCATCACAATGCCACCGCCCACACCAACTAAACCACTTAATACTCCTGCTGCCAACCCAATGAAAAGGGCTGTTAGAATTAATTGTGTTGCCATAGTATGTTTTTGTGGTGTGTCCATTACTTCTTTAGAAACGTTTCTTTATAAAAAGCAATAGCTTCATTAATTATACGATAAGCAATAAGCTGGTCTTGAAAATTGTCTATCTCCACTTTTTTATTTTCCAGCACTTTATATTGCTCAAAAAAATTTCTCAATTCCAATAAGAAATGTTGAGGCAGTTCTTCCATCCTGCTTATATGATTAACGGAAGGATCTTTTGCCGCCACTGCAATTATTTTATCATCTACCTGTCCCTGATCAATCATCTGCATATTGCCAATGATATTTGCTTCAACCAGACATAGAGACTGGATAGATTGTGAACATAAAACCAAAATGTCCAATGGATCATTGTCCTGACCTAATGTTTGCGGAATAAATCCATAATTAACGGGATAATGAAAGGATGAATAGACAACTCTGTCTAATTTTAATAAACCGGTTGTTTTGTCAACTTCATATTTTGCCCTTGAGCCTTGCGGAATTTCTATGATAGCATTAACTGTGGAAGGAGATTTATCCCCATACTGCACACCATGCCATGGATGATTAACATTTTGCATAATTTATTTTTTATACGACTTATAAATAATATGTAGTCCGAACCCATTCTTTCTGCGGCATAATACAATCCCTAAATTACAGAGACTCTTTGATAGACTTTATATTATTAAAAATAGGTATCACCTGCTTATTTTCATTCCTAAATAAGTAGCTGCCAGGCCAACTAAAATACTTCCTGCTACATATAAAAAAAATAAAGCTAATTTTTGTTCTTTGAGTAAACCAATTCCTTCCAGCGTAAAAGCCGAAAAAGTTGTAAAGCCACCACATAGGCCGGTCATTAAAAATAATTTCCAGTTTTCATTTGTTTCGAACGATTTGAAACTGATACCCCAAAATATTCCAATTAAAAAACATCCAATAATATTCACTGCAAAAGTGCCCCAGGGAAAATGAATTGGATACAGCTTATCTGACATTCGCTGACTAATGTACCGAAGCATACTTCCGATACCGCCGCCTAAACCTACTAATAAGATGTTTTTTATCATGGCAGCGAATCTTTAATTATTGCTTTGTTCATCAGTGTATCTCTATCATGTTCGTATAAATATTTAAAATCAACAAGCCATTGATTATTTATACGCAGAATTCTTAATGTATCATGATCATTCTTAAAAGAGTTTGAATAAATTAAGATAGCAGTGGAGTCATTTAATTCTTTTTTCTCATGAATATTAATGGACGATGCTCTGTATCCATCTTTTGTGGTTTGATCGGCTTTTGCAAAACTACGTTCTGCCACATCCATATAATTTGTATTGACGGAATCTGTAAGCATAAACCTTCTGGCTTCTTTAAATTTTCCATCCAGTGCAGAACGGATAAAATTCCTTGCTGCATCAATATTACTTTCAGATGTTGTTGGATTATTTTTATCCTCATCTTTGCAAGAGACGATTAAAACGCCTATCAGCAAAAAAGGCAGAGCTACTAATTTTTTCATGTGTTATATTATAGTTGCAAATTACTGAAAATTAAAGTGAGGATAAAGCTGAAAATAAAAAAGCACTTCTTGCGGAAGTGCTTTTCTGTATTTGGGACTGAATTTATTGATCAGTTCCTTTCTTTAATTTCTCCATAGCTTCTTTTACCTGCTTCATCTTTTCAGGGTCGAGTGACTTCATCAGACTATCCAGTTTTTCAAGTCCTAATTTCAGGGAATCTGAATTCATAAGTTTATTAAACTGATCCATTGAATTAGTAGTGTCGGTTGGATCATAGTCTTTCATATCCTCTCCGTCCTTATTATCTTTATTTTTTTTTCCTGCCTCGTTCATACCCATTTTCATTAATGTGCCCATGCTAAAATCTACTTTCCAATCGCCACCTTCTTTTTTAAGTGGAAAGGCAAATGTTGCATTGTCTTTGCCGGGGTTAGTTACTGACACGGTAGCATTATCACCATCAATTTTGGCTTCGCCAATCTGCATATTTTTAAAATCCTCAGTGTTGTCTTTTTCTTTTACATCGCCCATTTTATCTTTCATACTTTCTCCCATATCGACGGCTTTTTTCATCATATCCATTGTACCCTTGCTTTCTTTGGTGGCTAATTTAGCAGCGCCATCAAAATCTTTTTTGGACATTAATTCAAAAAAAGCGGTTAGAACGGTTTTAGGGTCGCCACCATTTACAGCATCTTTTCCTTTACATCCGGCTAAGAAGCTGATAACTACAGCAGCCACCGTAAAGGCACATAATAATTTTTTCATTTTTGATTGGTTTAGGTTGTGTAAATGTAGGCGTATTTTACAGCATTTACTTCTTGAATTGTTGCCTTTTTATCAGTTGGCTCTTTTCGTTAAGAAAAATATCATCGGTAGTAACTCCAAATGGAATTGTGTCCAGCCGCACATACTTTGAAAGTGAGCCGTTTGTGGATTGGTTAAGAGATTTGAACACAAACTCAGAGCAATACATAACATCATCGCTTAAGAAATTGAAGTACATGTCAAACTTTAAACCTGTATTGAAATAATTTTTTACTAGCGTATCTAATTTGCCTTCTTCTTTAGTTGTAAGATTGTACCGGTAAACACCGATTGCATCATTTTCTTTCGGATTACAAAAACTATCCAGCAGTTCTCTCTTTAGTTTCTGACTCGGGTTATAAATTCCCCCAATAGCATGATAAACAAAAAAACTGTCATTTTCTCTATACACAAATCCGCAGTGTGAAAATGAAGTGTCTTTTCTGTTCATACTTCGGGCTGCTCTGCTTACTTCGTCATTTCCATTTCTAAAAATAACATCACCATTTTTAAGTAATGGCTTCACTCCATCTATCAATTGATAATTAACGGCAAGTACACTGTCGGACTTGCGGATAATCTGCTTCGAAGAATTTTCACGACAGGCAGCGGCTAAAAAAAGCAGGAATAAAAAGAGTAAGTTTCTTCTTTTCATTCCTGCAAAATAATTAAATCTTTATCAGCACTAATCAGACGGCTTATCTTTCTTTGTAATTGACGGCGTCTGGCGGTTTGCCCAATCCTGTTCTTCTTTTTCCTGTTCTTTGTTATACGCCTTGATAATGGCTTTCACCAGGCGGTGACGTACCACATCTTCCTCGTCCAGTTCGATATGTGCAATGCCCTCAATGTTTCTTAAAATACGGGCAGCCATTGCCAATCCGCTTCGTTGATTTCTTGGCAGATCTACCTGTGTCATATCACCAGTAATGATGGCTTTTGCATTGGGACCAATTCTTGTTAGAAACATTTTCAATTGCAGCTCAGTAGCATTCTGTGCTTCATCTAATATTATGTACGCATGATCCAATGTACGGCCTCTCATATATGCAAGTGGCGCAATTTCAATAGTCCTTGTCGTCATATAATAACCCAGCTTATCGGCCGGTATCATATCATCCAAAGCATCATATAACGGACGCAGATATGGATCAATCTTTTCTTTCAGGTCACCAGGAAGAAAACCAAGGCTTTCACCAGCTTCTACGGCTGGTCTGGTAAGAATGATTTTCTTAACCTGTTTGTTTTTTAAAGCTCTTACTGCTAAAGCAACAGCAGTGTAGGTTTTACCAGTACCGGCAGGGCCGATGGCAAACACAACATCGTTCTTTTCAGATTCCGTTACCATTTTTTTCTGATTGGCTGTTCTTGCTCGTACAGATTTTCCATTGGGTCCAAAAACTAATACTTCATTAGGATTCTTTTCCTGGAAATGATCAATTACTTCGGCATCGTCGCCTCCCAGCACCTGTTCAAAATAATTATGGCTCATATGGCCGTTTCTTTCGAGATAGGAAATGATGAGTGATATTTTTTCTCTTGCCGTATCTATCTGCTCCGGAGCACCACTAAGTTTTAGTTGAGTGCCGCGGGATAAGATCTTCAGCAAAGGAAATTTCTTTTTGAGGATGTCGAGCTTACCGTTGTTTACGCCGAAAAATTCAATAGGGTTTACGGTTTCAAGGTTGATGATAGTGTCTGTCAATTCACTTCAGTTTAGGCGGCCCCTTTTTTCATTGAGTATGAAGCGGAACCATTATTTCACAAAGCCGGCGAAGGGTAGTACCGGATTAGTTTGCGTCTTCTGACCATTTTCAGAAGCTTACCCTTCATTTCCAAATATAACTTATCAATGTTATTACAACCTAAAGATAATTGTTAACAGTTGTGAATACAATTATGGACAATCAATTTTTAGTTAATGATTTTTTGATTATAGCAGGTATTATATAATTAACTTCCGGATTAATTTATGTCAATTCAAATAATAAAGTACATAATAAACCAGCTATATGAAGCCAGAAACAAAACCAATCAAACGCAGCAAACAATTGACTCCGCTTAGCCGTGAGCATCATGATGGTTTATTATTTGCCTGGAAAATAAGACAAGGCCTTGAAAACGAAACACCATTGGAACAATTAAGAAAATATACAATGTGGTTTTGGCAGCAACATATTAAACCACATTTTTTTAA
>JBDSUW010000115.1:0-5540 GCA_039927535.1 Chitinophagaceae bacterium
TTTACTGTGCTATCATATCCATCCGGCAACAAAATTCTGTACGGCAAAGTATCCCCATTTTGCACCATCCATTTTTTTTGATACAGGGATAAATCCTGGGCTTTTAATGTTAAAGCTGTTATTAATAACAGAACAAAACTTAATACTTTTTTCATGTCAATTTTTTTAATACAAGAACACGGATTGAACTGATTAGAAGGATAAACACAGATCATTTTACTTCGTAAAATCTGGGATTCTCTATTCCATTAATAAGTGCCTCTGTATAAATTATCAAACCTTCTTCCTTGTTGTTTCTTTAAAGGAATTTGCAGCCCGTTTGTTTTTTCCAGCCAGTCATTTAAATCATTTCTTAATTGTATGCCGATTTTATCATACGCTGTATTCCTTATAAGGTTATTCATTTCATACGGGTCTTTTTCAATATCGTATAATTCATTTATATCCCAAATGCCATTGTAAGCAATGTATTTATATTTATCTGAACGAACAGCATAGGTTGTAGGTGTTTGCGGAAAGGCCTGCTCCCAATAATATTCATAAAACACTTTATCTCTCCAGGCAATGTTTTCTCCTTTTAATAAAGGAAGAAAAGATTGTCCCTGCATTTGAGCAGGCTTTTCTATTCCAGCCATTTCTAAAAATGTTGGTGCCAGATCAATATTTAAAATCATTTGCGGAATAACAGAACCGGCTTTTACCATGCCCGGTGCCCAGACCAATAATGGAACTCTCATACTTTCCTCATAAGCATTTCTTTTATCTATCAAACCATGTTCACCAAAAAGAAAACCATTATCACCCATGTACACCACCATCGTATTTTCTTTCAACCCATTATCTTCCACCCATTTTAATACGGATTGAATGCTTTCATCTATGGCCTGTAATGTTTCAAGATACAAATGATAAAAATTATCAAAAGGAATTTGCCCATGATACATATAATCCACACCATGCCAGCTATAACGTTGTTCTCTCACCCATTTTGGAATGTCTTTATAATTTACGGTTGTTTTTGGCGGAGTTACAATACCATATTGTTTGCTGCTATCGGTAACTGTTAGGTACATTGATTGCGGACTAACCACCGGCAGGTCTTTATATTTCCCATCATGTCTTTTTGCTGGCATAAACTCAGAGTGAACTCCTTTGTGCGAAAGATACAGAGCAAAAGGTTTGTCATTTACACTACTCATCCATTTCTCGGCCCGCATTGTTAACTCATCCGTTATATAATTATCAGCCGGCATTTGCTCCCGTTTGCCATTTATGTTTAACAAGTTGCCATAATATTTTCCCTGGTCGGCAAAACTTACCCATTCATCAAAACCTTTCTGTGGTTCATCACCATTATTTCCCATATGCCACTTACCCATGAAGGCTGTTTTATATCCTTTCTTTTGCAGGTACTGCGGATAAAATAGTAAATCAGTTGGCATGGGTGCTGAATTATCAACCACCGTATGTGTGTGTGCATATTGCCCCGTTAATATTGAAGCACGGCTGGGAGAACAAAGTGCTGTTGTAACAAAAGCATTTTTTAAATGAGCCCCTTCCTTCGCCATCTTATCCATGCCGGGTGTTTGCAATCCGGGAACAGCACCGGTGAATCCCATGAAGTCATAGCGATGATCATCAGATAAAATATAAATGATGTTCATTGGTTTTTTTGTTTTCTGCGCCTGTAATAAAACAGGGATTGAAAACAACAATGCGGTTAAAAGAAATAGATTTTTTTTCATAATTATTTTGTTTACCGGCTTCGGTTTTTCATGGCATCGTACCTTGTGTCACTCACTTGTACGTCCAGTTAATATGGCATCTTTTATATGTCACCTCCCGAAAAATCGGGACAGGCTCTACGGGGTTCAAATACATTTTTGTTTTCCTTCTCTCCGGGTTGCACCCGGAGCTACCAAAATTCCGACCCTACGGGGCCCTTACTTGCCACCAAACTGTTTGCAAGTCGGCAAGTAGTCACACCATTGGAGATTTTTAAAGCCTCTTTATACTAACTCCATTCAAAATAGTTTTACCAACTATGTTTTTAAAATCAATTGTAATTCCTTGCTTGTCTTTAACTATTATTTCTTTATCTATTATTACTGCAGATTGAACACCAACTTGTTTTTCCAGATTTAGATCCTGCATCCATTGTTGACCGTTGCAATTGATTGAAAAAATTCTTTCCTTATTACCTCTTTGATTTGAGATGAATGGTTCGCTCAATAACAATGTTACACGGTATTTCCCATCTGTAACATCTGCTTTCCATGCAGATAGCCCTTCAACAAAAGTTTGAAACAGTGGCTCGTTATCTGTATTAGCGATTGGCTTGTGAATTCCTTCTCTTATACCATTCCATGCATTTGAAGGCCAGGTATTCCATATTTCTCCGCCAACATAGCCCCATGTTCCTTTTGTGTACCGCTTATCGGGCATCCATTGTTCGGTGCTTTTTGCATCTGTGAAATAAGTTCTGCTCTGACCTGTATTAAAGTTTAATTGCTGCCAGTTAGTGTTTGTAGAAAATGTTGTTGTATCAATGAGAGTGTAATCAATGTTCAAAACATCTGTCAATTTCTCGTCCGGAGTTTTACAAACAAAATTGTTCATTCCATCAGATACGTTTACTGTCCATTCAAATTTTCCTGATGAAGAAGACTTTGTTTCAATCTCTTTCCCGTTTTGTAACAATTGTAAGTTGGATTGATTAGAGTAAACGTTTATTGGTATCTGAATAATTTTATTACTGCTTGTAACTCCAATACGATTGGTCCAATGTTTCCCGGTGATATAAACAAATGGCTCTTTACTCCATTGAGATTTATAATAGTAAAAAACATCTTTAGGATGACGGTCGGTAGTCACCATTCCCTTCTTGTTAATATTCGGCACCACATCTTCTCTTCCGTCTCGTTGAAAGTCTATAAAATTCCAGATAGCAAAGCCAATCATCCAAGGTTTGGTGTTGCCAGCTTTTACATATGATTCATGAAAATTCCTTTGGTACTCTTCACTAAAATCAAACAGTGTTGGATTATATGTGTGAATATTGGTAATGCTCCCTGCGCCATATTCACTCAATAGAATTGGCTTCTTCGGATTATAAGCATACAGCGTATCTAGAAAGTTACCAATGTCTTCATGGCTACCTCTGTACCAACCCTGATAAACATTATATCCATTGATATCGGCAATGCTCAGCATTTCTTTTAGTAATGGATTGGAGAAATAGGGAGCTTCTATATTACTTTCAAAAGCCATCGCAGTTAAGCGTTGCTTATCTAAGTACTTAGCATTTTGATTTAACATGTTGGCATGATTGATAGAAATTGAATCCAAATTTCTCACCTCATTATGATAACCCCAGATAGCCACAGAAGGGTGATTATAGTTTTCCAATATCATCTCTTGAAGCATTATGAAACTATTTTGGAAAAAATATTTATTATTCTCTACTTTATCAACCACCGGAATTTCGCTCCAGGTAATTAACCCCAATCTATCGCAGGCATCATAAATAGCAGGGTCTTGTGGATAATGAGAAATCCGTAAAAAATTACACCCCATTTCTTTCATCAGCTCAATATCTCTTACATGCATTCCATCTGTCAGAGCATTACCGATATTTTTATAATCCTGATGACGGCTGGCTCCTTTTAGTTTATAAGGTTTGCCATTTAATAGAAATTCATTTTTATCACTAATACCCACCCACTTGAAACCCACGTTTTGCGAAAGCTCATCTACTATTTCTCCTTCTTTATTTTTAAGTTGAACAACAAGCTGATATAAAACAGGTGTTTCTGGTGACCATAATTTATGGCCTGATGTAGAATCCTGTAGTGTTAAAGTTGAATAATTGCTTTTGTCTAATTTTTTGCTTCCAGTTTTTATTAACTTCTCTTTCAACCAAAGTTCGTATTCGATAGTATAATTCAGCGTTGACTCTTTGTTCATCCAATCAACCCGAATCTCATACGATGCCTTCTTTTCATTAATATCATTAATTGTAAACAATACTCCTTCATTTCCATTCCACCTGCTAAAGTTTGTTTTATTAGTTACGATTAACCATACATCTCTGTAAATACCACCCATTAGATTGAAATCTCCACTGTAAGGTGGTATTAATTCCTGCAGATATTTTCCATTGTCAACTTTGACAAGAATTTCATTTACTTCTCCAAACTCAATTTTATTATCAAGATTAACTCTAAAACCAGTAAAACCTCCTAGATGCTCTGCCCCAAATTTACCATTAACAAAAACCCCCGTCAGGTTACATGCCCCTTCAAAAAAAAGTTCAAGATGCCTTCCTTTATATACTGATGGAATAAATATTTCTTTTTTATACCAGCCAATCCCCTGGTGATAACCAAACGTATCATCCACAATATCCAATGCATTCCATGTGTGCGGAATATTTATCTTTTGCCATTGCGCATTGTCTAAAGAAGATAATGCTGATTTATCATTCAGCACAAACTGCCAACCACTATTGATCGATTGCTTTTCTCGTACCTGTGCAGTTACAAGCAAAGGGAAAACAAAAAGCATTATTACAATTCTGTAAATTTTATATTGATGATTCTTCAATTACTTTACAAGTTTGAATGTCGTTTCTTTTACATCGTCGCTATTACTACCAATAAATATTTTAAAGTCTCCAGGTTCTGCTACAAATTTCAAATCGCTGTTATAGAATTTCAAATCTTCTACACCAATTGTGAAACTTATTTCTTTGCTTTCTCCTTTCTTAAACATAATTTTCTGAAAAGCTTTTAATTCTTTTACCGGACGGGCAATACTTCCCACCATATCTCTTATATATAACTGCACCACTTCTTCACCATCATAGTTGCCGGTATTGGTAACAGTAACTGTTGCTTTTATTTTTCCAGTTGTATTTAAGGATGCGGTACTTAGTATAATTTCACTGTAAGAAAAAGATGTATAACTTAACCCATAACCAAAAGGAATAAGTGGACTATTCTCTACATCCAGATAGTTACTTCTGAATTTTTCAAAATTATCGGTTGGCTGCGGACGACCGGTTTTTAAATGATTGTAATAAACCGGAATCTGTCCTACATTTCTGGGAAAACTATTTGTGAGTTTACCAGAAGGATTAACATCACCAAACAAAACATCTGCAACAGCATTCCCAACTTCCTGCCCACCATGATATACAAATAAAATAGCATCTGCGTTTTCCATTTCCCAGCTTAAATCAAGCGGCCTACCGGACATAATAACCAGCACAAGCGGCTTACCCAATTTCTTTAACTCCTTTAAAAGTTTTTGCTGGTTTTCAGGAATTGAAATTGATGAACGGCTTGCAGATTCACCACTCATTTCAGAAGCTTCGCCAACTACTGACACAATTACATCTGCATTTTTTGCTATGGTGAGTGACTCAGCAATTAAATCTTCAGAAGCTACAACATCTTTATCTATTCTTGTTCCAAATACATTTACTTTTTTAGCAAAAACTGTATCATCTGAAATATTTGCTCCTTTGGCATATAAAA
>JBDSUW010000116.1:0-19686 GCA_039927535.1 Chitinophagaceae bacterium
TGTTCTGGTGCACATTTGTAATTTATTCATGAAATTAATGCCACCTTGAAATCCACTCTTTAATTCAAAACTTAGCATTGCACCGGGGTGCCTCATTTGTTTCATTGCTATAGAATGATCGGTATGATTAGATAATCCCGTATAATTTACTTTCGCAATTGCATTATGAGTTGCCAAAAAGCTGGCTACTTCCATTGCATTCGCACAATGTCTGTCCATTCGTAATTCCAACGTTTTCATGCCATTGATTAATAAAAATGCATCAAAAGGATTTGCATTGCCTCCTAATGTCTTTGCCATTTTATATACCCTGTCTTTCATGAAATCTAAATCAGTTCCTAAGAGTATGCCGCCAATGGCGGTGCCATGCCCGTTTAAAAACTTAGTAGTAGAGTGTACAATAAAATCGATTCCAAAAAGAAAAGGCTGTTGCAGGTAAGGAGTTGCAAATGTATTATCACAGGCTGTCAATAATCCGTTTTGTTTTGCTATGTTACTTAATGCTTCTATATCCACACATTGAATAGTTGGGTTTGCCGGTGTTTCTATATAAAGCATTCTGATCGCTTTATCGTTCTTTATAGCATCTTCAGCTTTACTAACATCCCGCAGGTCAGCAATTATTGCAGTAATGCCAAGCGGTGGCAACACTTTGCTCATTATTTCTTCAGTGCCGCCATACAATGAGTAATGAGTAAGAATTTTATCACCAGGTTTTAAAGTACTTAATAAAAGAGTTGTAATAGCAGCCATACCGGATGCATGAAGAATTCCTTTTGCTTCCAGCGGCACACCATTTTTTTCAATCCCAAAAGTTTCCAGCGCAGCAATTTTATTTTCGGCTTCGGTGAAAGTTGGATTTCCCCAACGACTGTATATATAACCTTCTTCTTGTCCGCTAAAGCGACGCATACCTTGTTCTGCTTCATCAAATACAAATGTGCTGCTGGCATAAATAGGAACAAGATGAGCATAATTAGGATCTTGCTTATGTCCTGCATGAACAGCTACCGAGCCCCAGCCTGAAAGTATCGGCCCGGATGATTTAGTTTCAGAATTTTTATTTGTATTACTAGTCGGACGGGGAAAACTTTTATCCATATAAACTATTATAAAAGTGAAATTTGAATAATAATTGAATTGTATCAAAGCTAAATGAAAATGAAGGAATTACTGAAACAGTATGCAACATATAATACCTGGGCAAGTCAGCAGATCCTGGATGTTATTCTATCCTTGCCGGAAGATCAACAACTTGCAGAAGTGCCAAGCAGTTTTAATAGTCTTTACAATACTGTCCTGCATATGTGGGACGCTGAATCTGCCTGGTGGCAACGCATGAAACTACAAGAAAGGTTATTATTGCCCAGCCATAATTTTACAGGAACGATGAAAGATATGGCCAATGGATTAACTCTACAATCAAAACAATGGAGCGAATGGATTAGTAATGCATCTGAGCTTGCTATAGATCATGTTTTTCAATACCAGAACTCAAAAAAAGAGCAGTTCAAACAACCAATTTATCAGATGTTGTTACATGTTTTTAATCATGGCACCTATCATCGTGGGCAATTGGTTAATATGCTGAGGCAATTGGGAATTAATAAAATCCCTCAAACAGATTTTTCATTTTGGAGCCGTGGTCGTCGTGTCTGACGTCTTGCCGCAGGCAGAGCGTCTGACACATATCTAAAAGATATTTTTCACTTTTTCTTCTGATATTGTTATCTGGGTATGGGTGTCTATATCCTGAATGGAAAGATTCAGCAGTTCAATAGCTTTTTCTTTATTGCAAAGTGTGCCATTTCTTAAGGAAACAAAATCCAGGAATGAAGAGTATTGCCAGTCTTCGGGGTTGGATACCAGATTGGAAGTTACAGGGTTTTGATGTATATAATGAAAAGCGGTATTGGCATAATTGTCTTCAATACTAACAAGTTTTGCTTTTGTTTTTTGTTGAAAAAGATTTCCCGATCTATCCTGTTGTATATTCACCCCCTTTGCATAAGCGCTTTGTAATAACCTGAACCCATTTGAAATTGCGGGCATTACAATACCTCCGCATTTTACAGGTTCCAAGCTTCTTTCACTTAAGTTTATTAGAAAATGAAAATGATTTGGCATAAGACACCAGGCCAAGATATCGCTTATAGGTTTAAGATAAAGATGACACTTACGAAGGAAATAAATATAATTTTCATCATTAAAAAAAACCTGCTGTTGATTATTTCCTCGGTTATAAATATGATAAATGCCAGTTTCCTGAATTTTCATTTTTCAAGTTGTTTTTCTATAAGATGTGTCAGACGCTCTGCGAGGCGTCAGACACTCGTCAATACTCCCACTTCACCAATGTAGCACCCCAGGTAAACCCTCCACCAAACGCAGCGAGAACGATATTATCTCCTTTGTTCAATTGATTTTTCCATTCCCACAAGCAAAGAGGAATTGTGGCGGCTGTTGTGTTACCGTATTTCTGAA
Source organism: Chitinophagaceae bacterium (assembly GCA_039927535.1). GTDB lineage: Bacteria > Bacteroidota > Bacteroidia > Chitinophagales > Chitinophagaceae > JJ008. The sequence continues at coordinate 2,485 of JBDSUW010000116.1, forward strand.
TATTGACCATCACCTTTTCTTTAGGTAAGCCCATCCTGTTAGCTGTCGCATCTATAATTCTAAGATTAGCCTGGTGAGGAACTAGCCATGCAATATCATCAGCAGTTAATTTATTTCTTTCCAACAATTCAGCACTTACATCAGCCATGCCTTTTACAGCAAATTTAAAAACAGATTGACCTTCCTGGTAAGCAAAATGTTCTTTTGCTTTTACTGTTTCTATTGATGCAGGTTTTAATGAGCCTCCGGCTTTCATATGCAAGTACTGGCAGCCGTTTCCATCACTTTTTAAAATACTATCCAATATGCCGTAACCATCATAGTTCGGTTCTAGTAAAACCGCACCTGCACCATCACCAAAAATGATACAAGTTGTTCTGTCTTCATAGTCAACTATCGCACTCATTTTATCAGCACCGCATACCACCACTTTTTTATAACGACCGCTTTCAATCAAAGCTGCTCCTTGAGTTAGCGAAAATAAAAATCCTGAACAGGCGGCAGATACATCAAATCCCCAGGCATTTTTTGCTCCCAATTTGGCGCAGGCAATGTTAGCAGTAGCTGGAAAAACCATATCGGGTGTTACCGTTCCCACTATCATGCAATCAATTTCTTCGGGGCTGATGCCTCTTTTTTCACAAAGTTGCCTTACTGCCGGCACTACCATATCCGAAGTTGCTAATCCTTCACCTTTTAAAATCCTTCTTTCAGAAATACCTGTTCGGGTACGAATCCATTCATCGTTGGTATCTACCATTTTTTCAAGATCAGCATTGGTCAATTTATCTTCTGGAACATATCCGCCAACAGCTGTAATAGCTGCGGTAATTTTTTTAACTATCATTCCTTATGAATTATTTTATAAGTAGGGATAAAGTTAAGGTAAGATGAATGAAGTGTGAAGTGTGAAATAAAACGCTGATTTATATTCAGTTTTGCCTTTCGTCTTCAACCCGATTTCCCTATTTTCGCAACCTATGATTGCATACCTGAAAGGTGAATTTGTACATAAAAGTCCTGCAGTAGTGCAGGTAGATGTGAATGGTATCGGTTATGAAGTGCAGATCAGCCTGCATACCTACTCAAAAATCCAAAATCTGGATAAAGGAATTCTGCAAACGGCATTACTTATCAGGGAAGATGCTCATATTTTGTATGGCTTTTTTGATTTGGCCGAAAAAGAAATGTTTCTCCATCTAATAAGTGTTTCTGGAGTTGGCGCATCAACAGCGAGGGTAATGTTGTCTTGTATGCGGCCTGACGAACTGGCAATTGCTATAATTCAGGGAGATACAAGGACTTTGGAGGGAATAAAAGGCATTGGTAAAAAAAGTGCGGAAAGATTGGTTGTGGAGTTAAGAGATAAACTGGCAAAACAACCGTTGGATTCAAATATTTCCCCATTGAAAAACAATACTTTGCAACAAGATGCGTTAAATGCTTTAACCGCATTAGGCATAAGCCGGCAGCAAGCCGGACAGGCCATTGAAAAGACAATGTCGGCCAATCCAAATCTATCCGTTGAGGAATTGATTAAGTTAGCTCTTCGTACCTTATAATCTATTATTTCAGGAATCTAACTGATAGAAAAAACATTGAACCTTAAAACTGCTCATATCCTCCGTACACTGGTATTTATTTCAGTGATAGCCACCTCTTCATGGCAGGCGAATGCCCGTACCGATTTTTTTGGCCCCCGATATTTTTTCTTTCATTCAGATACTATCCGTTATCCGCTAATGGACCGTAGAGGCGACCCTTATACTTATCAGCGTAATAACACATTTGATTTTAGCGACACAGCCTTTATAAAACGTTCGGTAGAATATGATCCAAGAACAAGGCAGTATTATATTATTGAAAGAATTGGTAATAAATATTACCGTACTCCTACTTCTTTTTCGATGGATGAGTTCATACGTTTACAAGGTCAAAAAGATGAAGAAGATTATTTTAAGAAAAGATCGTCTTTATTGGCTAATATGAATCGCCGGCTGTTTAAACCAAAATTCAAAGTTTCGAATGATTGGTTCAATCGGATAATGGGAGTGGGCCCGGATGGAAAAGTGAAAATTGAAATTCGTCCCTCTGGTTATGTCGATTTCCTTGCAGGATATCAGGGACAAAAGATCAACAATCCAACGTTGCCGGAACGAGCAAGAAAAAATGGTGGCTTTGATTTCAATATGAATTCGCAGTTGCAGATGGATGCAAGCATCGGCGAAAAACTAAAACTACCTATCAATTATAATACACTTGCCAACTTTAATTTTGAAAATCAGTTGAAACTGGATTTCAAAGGAAAAGATGATGATATTATAAAAGAATTTCAGGCAGGTAATACAAATTTTGCATCGAAAGGAACATTAATTCCAGGTGCACAATCCTTATTTGGTATTAAAACACAATTCCAATTTGGTAAACTATTTGTAACTGGTGTTTTGGCAAATCAGCAATCGCAACGGCAAACACAAACTGCACAAGGTGGAGCTACCGCTCAAAGTTTTTCTGTAAGGTCGGATGAGTATGATGAGAACCGCCACTTTCTGATGGCGCAATATTTCCGCAATAATTATAATAAGGCAATGAAGCAGTTGCCTATTGTGAACTCAAGAGTACAGTTATTGAGAGTAGAAGCTTGGGTTACCAATCGAAATGGTGCTACTACTGATACAAGAGATATTGTTGCTTTTATGGATTTGGGTGAACGTAATCCTTATAACACAGCTGTTATTACCGGAAGTGGTGAACAACTTCCAGGAAACGGAGCTAATAATTTATATTCTACATTAACATCAAGTCCGGTTTACAGAAATTCATCGCAGGTGCAAAGCCAATTGACTGCGTTGGGTTTATTGCCCGTACAGGATTTTGAAAAAACATTTGCCCGCAAATTACAAACAAGCGATTATTATTTTAATCCCCAAATTGGTTTTATTTCGTTGAATCAACCTTTGCAGCCTGACGAGGTGTTGGGTGTGGCTTATCAATACACTTACAATGGCCGTGTGTTTCAGGTGGGTGAATTTTCGCAGGATGTACCACCGGATACAACAGGTGCAACGCAAAGAGTTTTATTCCTGAAATTATTAAAAGCTACATCTCAACGTACCAATCTTCCTATCTGGGATCTGATGATGAAGAATGTTTATTCAGTTGGTTATGGCCAGTTGGAAAGACAGGATTTTAGATTGGATCTTACGTACGAAGAACCAAGTCTTGGTGAAAAAAGATATTTGCCTCCCGCAGATGTAATAGCAACTTACCAGGGACAACCAATTCTTTCCTTAACTAACCTTGACAGACTTAACAATCAAAATGATCCTCAACCAGATGGAGTATTTGATTTTGTAGAAGGCTTTACAGTCATTTCAGCTCAAAGTAGAATAATATTCCCGGTACTCGAACCATTTGGTCATGATCTTGATTACGTTTATGCCACACAGGCATTAAGAGATATGTATCTTTTTTATCCTTTGTATGATACGATTAGAGCCATAGCACAAACCTATGCTAACCTGAACAGGTTTAAACTGGTAGGTCGTTCAAAATCATCAGGTGTGGCGCCAGGCTTTGGTAACGGGCTTGCTGGAAATAATAATCAGGCATCTGGCGAATATCAATTAGGATATAATATTCCACGAGGTAGTGTAACAGTAACAGCAAGCGGACAAATTTTGCAAGAAAATGTTGACTACGAAATAAATTACGATTTGGGAACATTAAGAGTTACCAATGCAGCCATTCTAAATTCCGGTGTGCCCGTCAACATTGCTTATGAAAATAATTCTGCCTTTGGCTTTCAGCAAAAGAATTTTCTTGGGCTAAGGTTGGATTACATTGCCAATAGAAAACTATCTATTGGTGGTACTATTGTTCGCTTAAGTGAAAGACCTTTTTTTATCAAGCAATCTTATGGCGAAGATCCGATTAAGAATACCATGTATGGGTTCGACATAGATTATAGAAACAATATTCCGAGGTTGAGTAAATGGTTAGATAAGTTGCCCTTTTATTCTACAAAAGAAATGTCATCAATAACTGCTTATGCGGAAGCTGCATTACTACAACCGGGTCATGCCAAACAAATAAACGGAACCAACAATGACGGAGGAACTGACAAAGGCGGACAGGTTTACATTGATGACTTTGAAGGTACAAGAGCCAATATTGATTTACGTTTTCCATTAATCAGCTGGACAATTGCATCTATTCCACAAAACAATGGTTTGTTTCCTGAATCAGGCCTTATCAATGATTTGAGCAGCGGCTATAACAGAGCAAAGTTAGCATGGTATAATATTGAACCAATTTTGCAAGAAAGAAGAAGTTCGAATAACCCACTACGAAATAATCCGGCAGAATTATCCAAGCCTGAAACACGGCAAGTTTTATTAAAAGAAATTTTTCCAAAGAGAAGTACACAGTTTGGCGAAGGTTTGCTCACCACATTTGATCTTGCATTTTATCCAAAAGATAAAGGCCCTTATAATTTTGAAGACAGAGCAAGCCGGATAAATGCAAATGGAAAATTATTAAATCCAAAACAAGCTTGGGGTGGTTTGATGCGGAATATTGACCAGACGGATTTTGAAACAAACAATATCGAGTTCATGGAATTCTGGATGCAGGATCCTTTTATTAATAACACTGCGAATCCAAATGGGGGCCAACTATATATTAACCTTGGTAATATTTCAGAAGATATTTTAAGAGATGGTAAAAGGCAATATGAAAATGGATTGCGAACACCTACTAATAATGCTGTCTTAGATTCAAGTACAGTTTGGGGACAGGTTCCTGCTAATCCTTTGCAGGTAACCAATGCTTTCAGTATTGAACCAACTGATCGCCAGTTTCAGGATGTTGGTTATGATGGCTTGCAGGATGCGGATGAAATAAGAAGATTTTCTCCTTATATAAATAATTTGCAAACAAACTTTGGTCCGGGTTCTTTAGTGTATCAAAGAGCTATTAACGATCCGGCCGCAGATAACTTTAAACCTTACCGAGATGCTTCTTTTGACGGAGCTACACCAGCAGGTATTTTAGAAAGATATAAGAACATCAATAATCCGCATGGCAACTCGCCAATTGCAGATAATAACACACAGTTTGTAAATGCATTTACACAGTATCCCGACGCTGAAGAATTGAACCGTGACAACACCATGAATGAAGTGGAAGAGTACTTTCAGTATAAAGTGGATATTAAACCCAATATGGTTACGGGTACTAATTTTATTACGGATGTAAGAACACCAGTAGTAACACTGGCAGATGGATCTACCAGAACTGAACGTTGGTATTTGTTCCGTATTCCTATCAAGCAATACGATCAGAAGATTGGTAACATTCCTGATTTTAAATCAATCAGGTTTATGCGGTTGTTCGCAACCAATTTTGATGATTCAGTTGTAATGCGTTTTGGTAAGCTGGAGCTGGTACGTAACCAATGGAGAAAATATCAATTCCAGATTGATACAACGGGCAACTATGTTAATCTGCCAACGAACGATCCAACCGCTGTAAATACATTAGCTGTGAATGTGGAGGAAAATGATCAAAGAGATCCCGTTGTTTACAGAATACCTCCGGGAATTGAAAGACAACAACAACTTAGTAATAATAATGTAGCCTTATTTCTTAATGAGCAATCATTAAGTGTACAGGTATGCGGCCTGCCACAAACCGAAGCAAGAGGTGTTTTTAAAACATTGAACCTCGATATGAGGCAGTATGGAAAACTATCAATGTTTATACATGCTGAGTCAGTGAAAAATCAACAACCGATACAAGACGGTGATATGAAGGCGGTGATTAGAATAGGAAATGATTTTGCAGGCAACTATTATGAAGTAAAAATTCCATTAAAAATTACACAGTTTGGTGCTTCCGATTCTGCATTGATATGGCCAAGTGAAAACTATCTTGATTTTGATTTAGAAACACTGACACAATTAAAATCGAAAAGAAACAGGAGTGGCTCATCTCCATCCATGTATTATAGCGAAACAACAGCTGATGGAAGAACCTATGCATTACTGGGAAATCCAAATCTTGGTGAAGTAAGAGGTATGTTATTGGGTGTGGAAAATGTAAACCTGGAATCAATTTGTACAGAAGTTTGGTTTAATGAACTGCGCCTTTCCAATCTTGACGAAAAGGGTGGATGGGCTGCATTGGCAAGAGCAGATATTCGCCTGGCAGATTTGGGAAGCATTTCATTATCTGCTACCGCAAGGTCAAATGGATTTGGAACACTGGAGCAAAGAGTAAATGAAAGAAGCCGTGAAGATGTGTACACACTTGATGCTGCTGCAACTATTGAAGCTGCTAAGTTGCTACCTAAAAGTCTTGGTTTGCAATTACCTGTTTATATGGGGATCAGCCATCGCACCAGCACACCTGAGTATGATCCGTATGATCTTGATCTAAACCTGAAAGAAAAATTAAGAGAAGTAGCAGACGCAAAAGATAAAGACTCAATCAGAACTCAGGCAGTAGATGTTACTACTATCAAAACATTTAATGTTACTAATGCAAGAAAACTGAAAACGGATGGTAAGCGACCAAAATTATGGAGCGTTACCAATTTTGATTTCAATTATTCTTATATACAGATACTAAGTCATAATCCGCTGATAGAAAATGACGAGTTGCGAAGAACAAGAGGTGCTATTGGTTACACCTATGCCCCTCAAACAAAACCGTTTGAGCCTTTCAGGAAAATGATCAAGTCCAAATCTCCATGGCTTACATTGATAAGGGATATTAATTTCAATTATGCTCCTTCGCAGATATCATTCAAGGCAGATGTGTTCCGACAGTTTGGTGCGGTGCTACCGAGAAATGTGGGCGGCGGTCCTTACAAGATACCGGAAACATATAATAAGTATTTTACTTTCGATCGTTATTATATAGTACAATGGAATCTTACGAATTCTATTTCCATCGATTTCAATGCGGTGAACAATGCAAGAATTGATGAGCCATTTGGCAGAATTGATACAAAAACAGAAAAAGATTCTGTCCGCGGTAATTTATTTAAAGGTGGAAGGAATACTAATTACCGTCAGGAAGTTACGATAGCTTACAATGTGCCAACACAAAAAATTCCGTTCTTAAACTGGACAACTCTGAGAGCAAGTTATAATACTAAATACAACTGGCTGGCAGGATCATTATTAGCTAGAACTCCGGAAATTGATTTGGGGAATGTTTTATCAAACACACAAACAAGAACAATCAATGGCGAATTGAAGTTTGAAGAGTTGTATAACAAATGGCGTTTCCTGAGAGCTGTAAATACCAATGCACCAAAGTTACCTCCTCCGCCGAACGGCCTGCCAGGGCAAAATGGTAAAGACGATAAGAAATCGAAGAAGGAAAAAAGAGAAGAGAAAAAGAATGGGAATAAAGATGATGGTGCTGTACAAAAAAATAAGCAAAAAGATCAGCAACAAATAGTTCCTGGTCAGCAAAATCCACAGGATACAACTAAGAATGCCAGCGGAAAAAAAGGAAAAAAGAAGAAAGAGAAAAAAGTAAAAGATAAGAAAGATCCAAACAGACCATTACCAGAGCTGGCGAAACTGCCTAGATTCCTTTTACAATTGGCTACAGCAGTAAAGAGGGTAGGCATACAATACACCGAAGATTTTGGTACCATGCTTCCTGGGTATATGGATAGTACAAAAATTTTAGGTTATAATCCAAAGAGCGGAGAACCAGGCTTTGGTTATATTTTCGGTTATCAGCCCGATACGAGTTGGATAAATCGTTTTGGTGCTAAAGGGTTATTATCAACTGACACATTGGTGTCTGCAATGATTCAGCAGCGGTATAACCAACGGTTAAATATTACGGCACAGGTAAGTCCGTTCCGGGATTTCAATATTGATATTAATCTGGATAAGACATATGATAAACAATATTCAGAATTATATAAGGATACAAGTAAGTATGACAATGTTGGATTAACAAGATTGAACCCATATGCATTAGGAAGCTTTAATGTGAGCTATATCTCTTATCAAACATTGTTCAAGAAATTTGATCCTAACCAGATTTCTGAAACATTCAAAACATTTCAGGACAACAGAGTTATTCTTTCAAAACGTTTAGCCGACTTAAATGGGTACCAGACGGGTACATTAGATCCAAACGATCCGAAGTATTTCCTGGGCTATGGCAGATATTCTCAGGATGTGGTGATTCCCGCATTCATGGCAGCTTACTCCGATAAAGATCCTAATACAATTAAGCTGATTAAAAATGAGAATCCAAATCTTCGTTCCAATCCATTCTCAGGCATTATTCCAAGACCAAACTGGACGGTTACTTATACTGGCCTTTCAAGGTTAAAAGGTTTGGATAAAATATTTACCAATGTAACGATACGGCATGGCTATCACAGCACATTCAGCATGAACAGCTTCAACACGGCGTTGTTGTTTGCCGATCCTTTCCGTATTAGTTATCCATCTTTCCGTGACACATTAACGGGTAACTACATCCCTTATTTCCTTGTTCCCAACATCACTATCCAGGAAGCATTCGATCCGTTGATTGAAATTGATATGACGTTCACTAATCAGTTAACAACAAGAATTGAATTCAGAAAGAGCCGTCAGCTTAGTTTGAGTTTGATTGATTATCAGTTAGCCGAAAACCGCAGTACGGAAGTAACCTTCGGGTTTAACTGGCGAAAAAAAGGGTTTCCTTTAATAAAGAAGATCGGGAAAATGAAACTGGATAATGATGTAACCTTCCGTTTTGATTTCAGTTTGAGAGATGATGCTACTTCTAACACCAAGCTGGATCAGGGAACATCGTTTGGTACTGCTGGTCAAAAAGTAATCCGTATTGCTCCATCCATTGATTATGTACTCAACAACAGGGTAAGTATGAAGTTATACTTTGAACAGAACAGAAGTATTCCAAAAATCAGTAATGCTTTCCCGATTACTAATACAAGAGCCGGTTTGCAGGTAAGGGTTTCGCTGAATCAATAGTTGAGTAAAGCTTATTGATTTGATAGATTAATCCGTTAGCAGAGCTAATTTACTTTTGAAAAACTCTTAGCCCCAGAGAGCCTATCCCGATTTTTCGGGAGATAAAATGTCAGTAGAAATAGTATTTCAATTTGTATTGAAGCTCCGTAGGATCGATATGTAAAAGTATTTGGGAAATCTTAGTTTTAATGTCTTGCCGGACTTGATCCGGCATCTTTCCCCCAAAAAAATATTATTTAAAATTATTCAACCACATTCTGTGGAGCAGAAGGTATAACAGATCCAACTGCTGAGTCAGCTTTTCTTTTAAACAGCATTACATATCCACACAAGTTCTTTTTCTTTTGTTTGTTTACCTGTACAGGTTTCATCATATGAAATTCAGAAAACTGTGGTACATAGGTATAGCTGATTACGTTGCCATCAATTTCTCCCCATTTTTTCTGGCGGAAGATCACCATTTTTTCTTTCCAGTCGTACATTCTTACTTCGTAAAGACGGGAAGAATAGTCTCCGATAAATACAAACTGGTACCAGCTGCCTTGCGTAAGCGGAACGATTACCGGCATTTCAAATTCACTTTCCATTTTGATAGAAGCTTCTTTCAATAATTCATATCCATCTTTTGAATATATTTCTTTAAGGCTGTCAACCTGCTTATTCATGGATCCATTGGAGCAGGATTCCAAACGAATAACATCTTGTGAATACGAACAGGCAGATAAAATAGTTAATGCTAGAATGATCAGGTACGGCTTTTTCATAACAGGGATTGTGTGATATTGAACTTGCTCCATAAATGTACTTATTGCTTTTTCAGACTACTAATTTTCAATTGACAATTTTCAACAATAGGTACATTTTCGAGGGGAAATTACGGCAAGTTTCAGGCCAATTAACAAAGGGGGAGTGTTGAATAGGGGAAGATAAGAGTTAAGGCTGATTTTGAAATCTTTTATTGACTTATATCAAGAGGGTTGGCGGTTAAAATAAATGGCATTTGCCTGTTGCAGGCAACTCAGTGTTAAATCGTTTATACAAACATGGGCGGGCAGGGTAGTGCAGTAATAAATTACTTCGGCAACATCCTCTGCTGTAAGAGGTCTCAGTCCGTTATAAATATTTTTTGCAGTAGGTTCATCTCCCTTAAATCGTACTATGGAAAACTCTGTGTCTGCCGCTCCGGGATTAATAGAAGTTATTTTGATATTGTGCCGTAACAAATCAATGCGCATAGACTGGCTGATAGCATCTACTGCATATTTGGTGGCACAATACACATTTCCTTTTTCATACACCTGCTTGCCTGCCACTGAACCAAGATTGATGATATGGCCTTGCTTTCTGACTGACATTAATTTTGAAACCGCTTTGCCAACATACAGGAAGCCTTTTACATTGGTATCAATCATGATATTCCAGTCGTTCATATCTGCTTCATCAAAATAATCTCTGCCTAATGCAAGGCCTGCATTATTTACAAGCACATCAATAGCTTTCCAGTCTTCCGGAATATTTTCAATAGACGAAAAAACAGCCTTTTCTATTTGCACATCAAAAGGTAATTGAAGAACAGCAACATTGTATTTCTTTTCTATTTCATCTGCCAACGTTTGCAGTCTTTCAATTCTTCTGCCATTAATAATAAGGTCATAACCGTTCGCAGCAAAAATTATTGCACTGGCTTTTCCGAATCCTGCTGTGGCACCTGTGATGAAGGCAATTTTTCTCATATGGTTAATTGTGAATTGATTGCTAAGATAGAAATTTTTTTTTCTCGCCAAGGCGCAAAGACGCAATTTTGTATAGCTTATAGTTTATATTAAATTAGCTAAAACCTAAAAAATGAATGAGAATGAAATTGCAAAAATTGCTGTGAATACAGCTTTTCAGATTCATAAAGAACTTGGACCGGGTCTTTTTGAATCGGTTTATGAATCTATTCTTGAATATGAACTTTCAAATGAACATGGTTTATATATCCAAAGACAACCAACGCTACCTGTTGTATGGAAAGAGATAAACATTGATTTAGGATTTAAACCAGACTTGATTGTTGAAAATAAAGTAATCATTGAATTAAAGTCTGTAGAAAAGGTAATGCCTGTTCATTACAAGCAACTACAAACTTATCTAAAACTAACAGGCCTTAAACTTGGATTGCTAATAAATTTCAATGAAGCTTTGATAAAGGATGGAATCAAAAGAATTGTAAACGGCCTTTGATGAAGTTCCCTTTTTGCGTCTTAGCGCCTTTGCGTGGAATTTATCTTATGAGAGTAACCGTTCCTTTCAGAAATATCGTTTTCCCCGTATAGTCAACAGCACTCACCATCCACACATACACATTGCTTGATTGTAGTACTCCGCCAATGCGGCCATCCCAACCATGGCGGTTAGCAGTAGTGGTAAATACCAGTTCGCCCCAGCGATTATAAATACTAAAGAAATTTATTTTTTCAACACCAACAGCAATGGGTCTTATCACATCGTTCTTGCCGTCATTATTTGGCGTAAAACCAGTTGGTACAAAAACGTATGGATTTGTTTTGAAAACATAAACAGAAACAAAAGCAGAATCACGACAGCCTGCTGCATCTGTTACAACCAACTTATATCGTACACTATCCGTTTCTGGCCCATAAACACCAATAGGATTTGCAATTGTTGTATTTGAAAGACCAGTATTCGGACTCCAAACATAACCAACACCGCCTGAGCCTTGTAGTTTTAAAGGCTGACCAACCACAACTGTTGTATCACGGCCTGCACTTGCTTTTACTTTTGGTTGTACTGTTATCACCACTGTATCACGGCCTGGCTTTGGGCATCCTTTATTATCTAATGCTGTAAGAACATAGGAGGTCGATCTTGGTGGGGTTGATATTGGATTAAGTATTGTTGGATTATCTAAAAAAGAAACCGGCGACCATGTAAAGCTGATGCCATCATGTGAGCCATTTAGCTGTGCTGAAGTATTGTAACAAATTGTCTGATCTGCACCGGCATTAGCCACAGGATATGGAATTGTTGTAATCACAACATTATCTGTTGCAGAGCAAGAACCTACAGTTGCAGTTATCTGGTAAGTGGTTGAATTAGCAGTTGGTGTTGCAATGGGGTTCCTTAAGTTAGGATCATTTAGTGTGCCTGCCGGTGTCCATTGAAAAGAAAGTCCGTCGGTGTTGGCATTAAGTTGTACGGCATCAGTAAGGCAGATTGTGGAATCAGCCATGGCCGTTAGTAATACATTGGTGATTACCCGAACATGCACCGAATCTTTATTTAAACAACCATTATCATTTAAATTTACAATATACCAGGTATTGGTGGTTGGATTTACTGTTGGGGTTGCAATGTTGGGGTTATTAATATTTGTTGTGGGTGTCCAGTTAAAAATGCCAGTTCCCGAAGCATCAAGCATAACGGCATCGGGCACACAAATTAGAGTATCGGTAAATGCTAATATAATAGAAGGTTTGTCAAACACTTCCACATCAACCGATGCAGTATCCTTACACCCTTTACTATTGGTAACAATTAACTGTGCCGTTTTTATACCGGCAGTTGGATAGGTCCATTGCGGATTTTGATTTCTGGATGTATCGGCCAGTGTTGAAAAATCTCCAAAATTCCATCGCCAGCTATCTACCACACCATAAGCAGTACTTGTTTGATCTGTAAATTGAAAAGGATTGGTAAAGCATCCGCCTACGGCAGTAAAGTTTGGAAAGAATCCGGGGAAGACTTTTGCCTGCATGGTAGTACTGTCTGCACAAAGACCTCCAGCTAATGAAACAATAAGCTTTACAATATAAACTCCGGTATCCGAGTAAGTATGTGTGGGATTTTCGAGTAAAGACATATTCGAATTTCCGCTAGCAGGGTCTCCAAAATTCCAGATAAATTGAGTGGCTGCTGGATTTGTAACCTGATTTTGAAAGTTGAGAGTAAACCCGTCACAGGTAATTACGGAAGGGGCTAATTGTGCTTTTAATGGTTGGCAATCATTTACCCTGATATGCAATTCCTTTTGTGTCGTCCCTAATAAAACTCCGTTTCTGTATTCATTTACGCAAACACTTACTACAAATTCTCCAAGTATGTCAGGTGTTATTCCACTTATAAGACCAGTTACAGGGTTTATAGTAACGCCAGGTCCCATTGGTTGAGAACCTGAAAAAGGGCTTGCGTATGGGACGGAAAAATAAGGCGGATTTGTGGCAGTAGGAGGAGCAGGTATGCCTTGGCTTGCTCCGTCTAATGCACTACAAAATTGATACGATAATGAATCTCCATCAAAATCTGTTGCCTGAAATGAATATTGAAAAAAACTATTTCTGCAAACAACTGCAGTATCGTTAACCTGAAACGCAGGGCTACTGTTTGTTTCTGCTCCGGGTGCTGTAGCTGTGCCGGGTATTTTTATAGAGAAAGTATTACCAATACTACCACTGCCAGGAACATTAATAATCCCTGCAATTCTACAGCATCTTTGATAAGAAAAAATATAACCGCCGGGTGTAATTGGAAGTTCAATGGAATTTAATTCGTAAACTACAACAGTATAATAACAGCCAGTTTCATTACCAGTTATGCATGGTTCGTCGAAAACCTTTGTCAAGTTAAATTGGCTCTTAAGTGATACACTTACATCTTGTATAAACTGGTTATTACCACCATTAAAGATGCTAAAATTTATTGGGTTTGAAACCTGGGCACTGCTGGGGTTACAAATCATATAAACTGTTAACGTAACCTGATAAATTGCATTACCAGATGCACCAGGCCCTAAATATTTATACGAAAAAAAACCTCCTTTAATATGCGCAGCATTTGAAGTGGAGGATAAAAGAAAAACTGTTAGTATGACAAATAGAATTCGTTTCATGTAGGGCTTGCCAAAATTGATTTTATATTTCCAGCAAAAATTTCTCCAGTATCTGGTTGCACTTATTTGCTTCTTCCAGCATACCCATGTGACCGGACTCTTGAAGCAAGTGAATGTACGATTTTTTAGGGAGATGACTTTGCTTCAACATGTCTTCTACAGGAACGGCATTGTCGTATTTTCCCATGATAAAAAGTACAGGAACTGTTGCTTTTTTTAATATTTCTGTCCTGTCGGGTCGGTGTATCATTGCTTCGTAATAAGAAACGAGAGATTGGGTAGAAAAGTTGTGGCCTTGTTCAATTAATTCTGCAATTGTTGTTTTTAGTTTCTCCTTCGATTGCTCGGCAAAAAGATTAGGGATGGCAGTTTTTAAAAATTCATAAGCATCGTTTTGTTTTATAAAATCAATTGCTTTTTTGCGGGCAGTAATTTTTTCTTCTCCATCAGCATAAGCAGAAGAGTGAAAGAGGCCGAATGCTGAAATATGTTTAGCATTTTTTTCCATCAGTGCCAACGTAATATAGCCGCCCATGCTATGACCGATAACAGGACATGTTTCAATCTTTTCTTCTTTAATGATAGCATTTATAACTTTCGCCATTCCTTCAATGCTCATATCTGCAATCATTTCTGATTGGCCAGAACCAGGCAGGTCTGGAACAATAAGCTGAAATTTACGTTTCAAATGCGCCACCTGCAGATGAAATATTTCTCCATCTTCTCCAAAACCATGAAGTAGAAAAACTGGTTGACCATCGCCAATAACACGGTAATGGATTTTTTTGTCTTGATATGATAGTTGTTTGTTCATTTTAATCAGGGCTAAAGCCCGGTTTTTAGTTGAGTTTTTTACCCCGGCATTAATGCCGGGGTAAATGATGATATTAGGAAAGGACTTTAGTCCTGAAGAATTTCTTCTTTATTTTAAAAAATATCGCTGCTGTAATCAACAGTATACTAAGCCCTGTCATGAACTTTGATAACAAGTCACCATACTTCACATAAAATGTTTTTTTATTATCTGGGATATCAATATTTATTTTAATAGCAGCATTCGTATCATAAGGTTGTGGTTCAAGAATAGTACCATACGGATCAATAAAACAACTGATGCCGGTATTAGCACTTCTTGCCACCCATGTTCTGGTTTCAATAGCTCTTAGTCTTGCATAGTTCATATGTTGCTTATGTCCCGGTGTGTTCTTCCACCAGCCATCGTTGGTAATTATACAAATAAGGTTGGCGCCATTGCGGATGTATTCACTCATGAATTCGCCATAAATACTTTCATAACAAATAGAAGGAGCAATCTTGAAACCGTTTTTTTCAACAAGAACAGTTCTTTCATCTTGTTTGGCATAACCTGCAGTGGTGCCGCCGAATTTTTCAAACCATTTGTCAATGAATTTTAAGAACCAGGGCAGTGTTTCTACACCTGGCACCAACATCGATTTATGGTAAAAGGCAGATGCTCCATTACTGTCTAATAAAGCAGCGCCATTATATGATTCATAAAAGTGGCCATTAAACTCTTGAGAATATTTTGTTTTGGAAGGCATTTCTCTGAAACTTTCAATGCCTGTTAGTAATGATGCATTAGGATATTTTTTTAGAAAAGCAAATAATTGCGGATAATAACTTTCTGTTATCATTGCTTCATCAATTCTTGATGCAGTATATAAAGCAGTTTCTGGCCAAAGAATTAATGCGGTATTACTATCAACTTGTTTTTCAGTTGTGCTAATCAGTCTTTGTAATTGTGCTTCGAAAGAACCAGTTGCTTCAGATACTTTTTCATAAGGATCAATATTCGGTTGCACTACAACAATGTTTTTACTGGAAATTTCGATTGATTTATTTGTTATTGTTCGATTGTATAAAAATGCTGGAAGTATATTTAATAAAAGCCAGCCCAGCATTAGTTTGAAATAAGCCGGTGATCGGCCGTTGTTTTGATATTCTGTAAAAAATGCAAACAGCAAAACATTGCTAAGCAGTATCCATAAAGTACCGCCACTTGTGCCTGTGTATTCATACCATTGAATCCATTCGGGATGCGAAGCAAAAACATTTCCTAACGTAAGCCAGGGCCAGCTTAATCCCCAATCCTGCAAATGAATATATTCAAAACACATCCAGAAAGCTATTAATGAAAGGTAACCAATCGTAGCACCAAATTTCTTTTTAGCAATCTTAAAACCAAGCCAGGGAAAACACATCAATAAACTGTTTGCCAGAAATGCAGCTACCGCACCGGGTGCTGATGCATTCCATATCCACCAGGTGGTGGCAACATTCCAGATGAACATGGTGACATAGGTAAGCCAGAAAAACTTTTTACGACTTTCTAATTTTGACTCTAACCAAAGCAAAGGTGTCCATGCAACAAAAATGAGTAAGGTAAGTGGTGATACAGGCCATGCTGCAAAAAGCAAAAGACCGGAGGCGATGGCGAGAAAGAGATTTGTAAATCGTTTCAATAAAAAGATTTACTGTAAAAATAGAAGATGTTTGGCAGCATAACAACTAAGCATTTTTATGTGAGCGGGAAAAATTTTATGGAAAATTTATGTCTTTACTCTCTCAGTAAAAAAGTAAAGCCATGCAAACTAACAAAATTTTATCAGCACCGATGATAGACCTGATCTTTGATGGCCGAAACAAAGAGTACGGCGCATATTATCTCCGCAAAACATATGAGCAGCGAATTAAAAAATCATTGCTTGTTACTTTTTCTATTGTCGCATTGATCGTTGGAGGAACTGCCTTGGCAGGATCTTCTAAGAAAACGAATAATACAGATGTTGTACGAGGAGTAGTTGATTTAATCGACTTACCACCGGATGAAAAAATCCCGGAACCACCTCCAAAGGAAACACCGCCACCAGAAGAAGTGCAGGTAATGGAGGAAAAATTCTTAGACATGAAAGTAGTGGAGGATGATAAAGTGATTGAGCCTCCACCTTCGCAGGAAAATCTTGCTGATGCTATAATAGGAGATATTACAATAGATGGTATCGTGGATGATAAAATTGCAAAACCAGAAATAAAAGAAGGTATTGGAAAAGGAATACTGGAAGTAAAAAAAAATACTGAGCCTGATATGCCATTTACAACTGTGCAAGTGGAAGCGCAGTTTATTGGCGACTGGGTAAAGTTTTTAACAAGAAACCTTGATCCGGAAACGCCGACACAAAATAATGCCCCAGTAGGAAGATATACTGTGGTAATACAATTTGTTGTTGACAAAGAAGGCAATGTGAGTGATATAAAAGCATTAACCAATCA
>JBDSUW010000117.1:0-5240 GCA_039927535.1 Chitinophagaceae bacterium
AGGAAGCAATGCCGTATGCAATTGTTTTGAACAATCAGGCAATGTTATACCAGTCCATGGGAAATTATGCGGCAGCAGTAAAATTGTTGCAACAGGCAATGACATTATCAGCGAAGCTTGAATCTGCCAAAGCCAGAAACCAGTTGAAATTTTTATCCAACCTCGCTTTGCTTTATCAGCAAATGGGAAAATATGCTGATGCTGAAAAAATTTACCTGGAGCTTGATAAAAAACTAGACAAAGGGAAACCAGAGCAGGCCAATATGTTGAACAACTACGCCATTCTTTCTTTATTAATGAAAAAAGAAGATAAAGTAGAAACGATGTTGAAGCAGTCAGCGGCAATTTATAAAAGCTCAATGGGAGAAGTAAGCCCGGCTTATGCAAAAGTGATTAGCGACCTGGGAAATTTTTATCGTTATAAAGCAAGATATGCAGAGGCAGAACCTTTGTTGCAACAAGCCTTGCAGATAAGAGAAGAAGTGCTTGGAGAAAATCATCCCATGTATGTGCAGTCGCAGGAAGATATGGCACTGCTATATTGGAAGAAAAAGGATTTTAATAAATCTGTTACGTTGTACAAAACAGTAATGGAGAAAACACTTGACTTTGTAAACAGTTACTTTGCTCCGATGAGTGAAGCAGAGAAAACAAGATACTGGGATATGCTTTCGCCACGGTTTCAGCGGTTTTACAATTTTGCATTGGAAGCAGCGTCTTCAGATAAGGGAATATTGAAAGATATGTTTGAATATAGGGTTGCTACAAAAGGGATTTTGCTTAGTTCGACTAGAAAGATCAGTGAGAGTATTGCAAACAGTGGCAACCAACAGTTGATTGATGATTATACAAACTGGATCGATCATAAAGAGCAACTCACAAAATTGTATGCTTATTCCAAACAGGATTTAAAAGAACAGGCTGTTAATATAGATTCGCTGGAAGCGAATGTAAACAATATGGAAAAAAAGATTTCTAAGAACTCAAAAGAGTTTGCAGATTTTTATTTTGCGGGCAAGACAAAATATAATGCCCTACAAAATCAATTAAAAGGGGATGAAGCATTGATAGAAATAATCCGCTTACAGCAGTTTGAACAAGGGTTTACAGATAATTGCCGTTATATTGGTATTGTAGCTACAAAAGAAAAATTGCAACCAGAAATAGTAGTGCTCGACAAAGGCAATGACCTTGAAGTAAAACATGCCAGAAGCTACCGGGTAATGATGAAGAGCAAAGTAAATGATGTGCAATCGTATGCAAACTTCTGGGAGCCATTTGAAAAAGAACTAATCGGTAAAAAAACAATTTATGTGTCGCTGGATGGAGTGTACAACCAGATAAACTTGAACACTCTGAAAAAAACCGGCAACGATTATCTTATCAAGAAATATGATTTTATACTGTTGAGTAATCCCCGTGATATAATGGCAAGCAACAAAAATGTAAAAGGCGGTGGCGATAAAAAGGCAACAGTAATAGGGTTTCCTAATTATGGTGTTGGTAATATTGCTCCATTACCCGCAACAAAAAAAGAAGTGGAAGAAGTTGGCGGACGATTAAAAACTTCCGGCTTCCAGGTAGCAGAATTAATGCAGCAGGATGCTACAGAAACAAATCTTAAATCCGGCAGCCATGTTTCAGTGCTGCACATTGCTACGCATGGTTATTTTTTAAAAGATGTTGTAAGGCCAAGTTGGCCGCTGGGTGTACATACAGATTATGCAAAAGATAATGTGCTGCTGCGTTCCGGGCTCATGCTCACTGGTGCTTCCAATGCAGATAAATTAATTCCCGGACTGGATAATAGCAACAATGGTATCATCACCTCTTACGAAGCTATGAACCTCAATCTCAAAGGAACGAACTTGGTGGTGCTGAGTGCCTGCGAAACTGGCTTAGGCGAAGTAAAAGCCGGTGAAGGTGTGTATGGTTTGCAACGGGCATTCCTCGTAGCCGGTGCCGATGCTATTATAATGAGTTTATGGAAAGTAGATGATGCTGCCACTCAGGAGTTGATGAATATTTTTTATTCAAACTGGATAAAAGGTGGCGACAAGCAAAAAGCTTTTCGTGATGCACAGGTGCAACTCATGACAAAGTTCAAAGAGCCATTGTATTGGGGAGCATTTGTAATGATGGAGAATTAATTAAAGAAATACAAATATATTTTCTTTTTATCCAACTTCAGTTCCCTGAGCATCTTTTTTTGCGATACACTCTTGTACTGAGTAATTCTATTCAGCATTGATTATTTGGACTCAAAGGATTTTTGTTTCTCTATATTTTTATGTATTAACTGTAATAATAAAACCTCGTCAAATGAAGCAAAATTCACTTATCATATTCTTCCTGTTTGGACTTATATTTTTTACAAAAACATGTTTTGGGCAAGACTCCCTTGTTTCAAAATCATTCCTAAATAACAAAGTTCGCTTACTTGTGCCAAACACATTTAACGAACTATCTCAAGAAACACTAGCAGAAAAATACCCAAATCCAAACTTGAGACCTTCGATTATTTTAACAGATAAAGAAGAGATATCAAGTATTAAGATTATCCAAATGCCGCAAGAAGTAAGTGACACCGAAGTAGCTCGTTATAAATCCTTTCACATTACCAACATGAAAAAAGAAAAATACTTAGATTGGTTAGGTGATGGTGTAAAAATAATCAACGGAAGGACTATCGGTTTTATCAAGGTCATTTATACTGATAGAAATACATTTTCCTATTTCTTTTTTACAAGCATGGACGGGAAACTTTTATTAATTACCTACAATTGTCTTGACAAATTAGGGCCTGCTTTGGAAGAGACAACTGAAAAAATTATTAATTCTCTACGAATTGAATAGTTAGTTTTCCCCTCCCGAGTCTTCAACATTAAAACTCGTCAGGCAATGTCTCCGCCCTTGCAGGTGTTCAACAAAAAAAAAGTATGCCGCTGTTGCATTTTGTGTGATGGCAATATAACATAGCAAGGAGACGAATAGTTTCCTTCCTAGCAACGTTTCCCGAAGGGGACATAGCGTTCTTGTAATTCCGACGAATAGCCTTTCCCGATTTCCAATCGGCAAGGAATCTCAAACACATAATTCTTTCAAACAATATAAATCTATGAGATGCCTTCCCGAATCAAGTTCGGGACAGGCTGTACCTCGGCATGAAAAATACTTTTTCCCCAACAACGTCTCCCAACGGAACGTTGTGTTTCAATTTATAGCTTTCCAATAATTTTTTTTCTTTTATAAAGGTCATGCACAATGTCTGTAAAGCGAGAAGTTGTTGCTGAGAAGGAATAATTTTAAAATATCGCATATAAAGTGTTAGTCTATATCTCCCAATCCGTAACGTTCCCCTATTTTAAGAAATGCAAATGATGCTTTTTTTTCAACACCTTTTCTTTTATAGGTTAATAGCAGCACATGCCAAGTGCCTTCAGATTCTTTTTCAGTAAAATATTTTAGAATTTTGTAGGTGCTATCTTGGTTTACTGTAGCATTAATACGATTACAAACCTCATCTACACCCTTTTTTTCAGCTGGATTATTGTAGTTCGCAAAATCCTTCCAGGCTCTGTTCTTATTTTTTCCTCTGTAAATAATATATGGAGCAGCTTTGTAAAACATACCAGAATCACTCACTTTAGCATCTGCAAAATCTACGTTTTTACAAATAGAAAGTAATTTTTTTAATGTCGCTGCAATATGCAAAGAATCCCCCAATTTATTCTGCGCTTTCACAGGTGATATAAAGCTAAGCGTTACTAGAACTGGTATTAAATATTTAATTTTCATGATTATGAAGATAGCTTTTTTGGAGTTGCTTTTCCCCACCAACGTCTCCAGAAGGGTAGGTTGTTTTTCAGCTTATAACTTTGTAATCAAATCTTTTTCTCTTATAAAGATCATACACATCGTCCGCAAAACGAGATGTTGGGGGGAAGAGTGTTTCAGTTTATAGCTTTACAATCAACTCTTTTTGTTTTTATAAAAGTCATGTGCAATGTCCGTAAAACGAGACGTTGCTGCCAAGAGACCTGCTATTTTTCATAGGGATGATTAATAAATCAAGATATTTATGAATATTGAATAATTACAACACTAAAACTTCATAACATGAGAAAAAAAAAGACTGCTGAATAAACAGCAGTCTTTTGGTTATGAGATTTTTTTTCTCTTAATTCGGACTAAGCACAAATCCTTTGGTGCTGTATTTTCCAAGAGTAACCTGGTAGATCAATCTTGTTTTTTGAATACTGCCTGGAATTTTCACATTGAGAATTTCTTCTTTATTTGCGAATACCGGCTTTTTGAACTCTGCTATTTGATTACCATCAAGAGTAAATAATTGTATAAGTGCATTTCCCGTTTCAGGTGCAGTAATCCTTAGATTAAACTGACCATTTTCATATGGATTTGGAAATGCATTGATCTTCAAACTAGGTATTAAAACTTCTGCAGTTATTTCGGTATTGCTTGTCTTTGAAGAATTGCTACAGTTGCCATAACCTAAGTAATCTTTACATTCATCAAATGCATTGTTAATAGCGTCTACAGCATCATTTATAGCACTGTATTCGGGAACTATACATCCTCCAGAATTATTACCTGGCGTTAAAGATCCTCCGAGCACAGCATTCGCTAAAGCAAGTAAACCTGAAACTGTGGCTGTTCCCTTGCATGTTAAGTAAGTCACAACGCTTTGATTAATCGGATAAGAACCTCCACTTGTCTTAAGACAACCGGACATGATAGGAACGGTGTTTAAGAAAGTGCCTAATCTTACATTAAGTGACAAGGTTATTGTTTGTGATAGCAGGTTATTATTGATCCTTTTCTGCTTAGTTAAATAATTATTGTCGAAACATGAATTAGCAATATTGCATGCACCGATACTTGCCAATGGTCCCGGTTTTCCGCCACCAGGCAATGAATTATTCAGCTTAGTGATATCTGCTCCAGTAATGGTAATTGTGTTCGGACCTGTACCACCTATGATAAGTGGAGAAGTTAAAATACCACTTGTGTTTAAGAGCTTGAAACCATTTTTATTACCCCAGAATCCTTGAGTATAAGAACAAGCATTACAGATTGGCTGTACAGGAATAGTAATACAAGTTGGAGGTGAAACACAATCTCCAAGTTTAGCTCTTACACAATGTTCACCAGGAGTAAGAAGGCACCATCCGTTTGCAGGATAAGCACCATAGCTTCCGCCATCAATGCTGAAAGTCATT